>JAFAVT010000103.1 GCA_019242275.1 Alphaproteobacteria bacterium | reverse complement strand
CACCCGTGTCTATGCCGGCAATGGCACGGTGCTGGGTGAATACGCCCATGAGCGCCGCTTCTTTGTGCCTGCAGCCTTCATCCCCAAGCTGGTGAAGGAGGCTTTTACCAGCGCCGAGGACCGCAACTTCTACAACCATCCTGGCGTTGACCCTGGCCGCATGATCCTGGCGGCGATCAAGGATGTCGGGCTGGTGATCGAAGGCCGCCGGCCCCAGGGCGCATCCACCATCACCCAGCAGGTGGCGCGCAATTTCCTGCTCAATGCCGATCTCAAGATGGCCCGCAAGGTTCGCGAAGCTATTCTGGCGGTGCGTATTGACGCCACCTATCCGAAGGAAACGGTGCTGGAGCTTTATCTCAATCAGATCAATCTAGGGCAGAACAATTATGGCGTCGCTGCCGCTGCCTTGAACTATTTCGGCAAGTCGCTCGACCAGCTGGATGTTGCCGAGGTCGCCTTCCTGGCGGCATTGCCGCGCTCGCCCAGCAACTATGACCCTCGCTTCCATCACCAGGCCGCCTTTGATCGTCGCAACTGGGTGATAGATCAGATGGCTGATAATGGTTATGTCACCGAGGGCCAGGCGCGCGAGGCCAAGGCGGAGCCGCTGGTGACCCAGACCCGCGCCCTGGGTAGCCAGGCAGCGGACGTGGATTATTACGTCGAGGAAGTGCGCCGCCAGCTTTATAAACAATATGGCGGAAAGCAGGTGCTGAATGGCGGTCTGCAGGTTCGTGCCTCGCTGGACACGCGGCTGCAGAACTATGCTGTCAGTGCCTTGCGCAGCGGCTTGGTTCGCTACGACCGGCGGCATGGTTGGCGCGGCGCCAAGCAGCATATTTCCATTACCGGCAACTGGCGGGATGCATTGGCCAAGATGGCGGTTGATCCCAAACTGCAATCTGGCATCGAGAGCTGGCGAATGGCTGTGGCGCTTGGCTATAGCAGCAAGGACATCCGCATCGGCTTTGCCAATGGTGCGACCGGTGCCATTCCTTATGACGGCTATAAATGGGCCAAACCGGAGCTGAAGGACCAGCGCTGGGGCGCCGCGCCGACTGCGCCGGACCAGGTGGCCAAGGCCGGCGATGTTCTTTACGTCGAGGCGCTTGATCCCAAGGATGGCGGCAAGCCTGGGCAATTTGGGCTGCGGCAGATTCCGGAAATCAATGGCGCCATGGTGGTGATGGATCCGCATACCGGCCGGGTTCTTGCCATGTCGGGAGGTTTTTCCTATGCCTCATCCGAGTTCGACCGGGCGATGCAGGCGATGCGTCAGCCGGGCTCTTCCTTCAAGCCCTTCGTCTATGCCGCGGCGTTGGATAATGGTTACACCCCTGTCTCGAAAATTCTGGACGCGCCGTTTGAGAAGGACATGGGGCCTGGCCAGGGCATCTGGCGGCCAGGCAATTTCGAGAAGGACGAATTCCACGGCGAAACAACCTTGCGCCGCGGTCTGGAATTGTCGCTCAATCTGCTCACGGTGCGGCTGGCAGACACCATGGGGATGAACAAGGTTCAGCCGGTTGCGGTGAACATGGGCGTTTATGACAAGTTGCCACCCATGTTGGCCAATGCGCTGGGGGCCTATGAAACCACGCTGATCCGGATGGTCACCGCCTATTCCGAGTTTGTGAATGGCGGCAAAAAAATCCAAGCCTCGCTGATTGACCGCATTCAGGACCGCAACGGCAAAACCATCTGGCGCCATGACGGGCGCGCCTGCGAAGGCTGCAACGACCCCAACTGGCATGACGGCCAGAGCGAACCGCTTCTGGCTGATCCGCGGCCACAGGCGATTGATTCCCGCACCGCCTATCAGATCGTCTCCATGCTGGAAGGTGTAGTCCAGCGCGGCACCGGACAATCCATCAAGGCAGTGGGCAAGCCGCTGGCCGGCAAGACCGGCACGGCCTCCGAATCCAAAAGCGTTTGGTTTATCGGCTTCTCGCCGGATCTGGCGGCGGGTGTCTATGTCGGCTTCGACAATCCCCGCACATTGGGCAAAGACTTGGCCGGCACTGATGAACAGGGCGCCGGCGTGGCCGCGCCCGTCTTCCGCGACTTTATGAAGGAGGCGCTGAAGGATGCGCCGCCCACCCCGTTCCGCGTCGCTCCGGGCATTGAGGAAGTGCCGGTGGACTGGATCAGCGGCGCGCCGCTGCCGCCCGGCGCCAAAGGTGGCAATGTTGTGCTGGAGGCATTCAAGCCCGGCACGGCGCCCGGTGAGGGGGGCGCGGGCCAGCCTGATATCGGCGGCGATCCCCAGACGACACAGGCGCCGAACGGCCCACCGCAACAGCCGCCGTCTTCGGTGAGCGAGGGGACCGGTGGACTTTATTAAGCCGCTCGCTTAAGCACCCGCCAATGCGCCCCGAAACCGAACGCACCATTACCGAAATTGAGCAGGCTCTTGCCCTGCTGAGGAGGCATCTTTGACTGGGATGCCTCATCGCGTCGCCTCGACGAACTGAACGCCAGGGCCGAGGACCCCGCGCTGTGGAACGATCCGCAGGGCGCGCAGAAACTGATGCGCGAGCGCCAGAAGCTGGATGGCGCCATGAGCAGCGTGCGCGCCATCGAAAATGAACTGGCCGACGCCCGCGGCCTGATCGAAATGGCGGAGGAAGAAGGCGACGCCGCCATGGTGGCTGACGCCGAAGCTGCCATTGCCGCCATTGCCAGACGGGCCGAGCAGCAGCGGTTGCAATCCATGCTGTCAGGCGAAGCTGACGGCAACGATACCTATCTGGAAATTCACGCCGGGGCCGGCGGCACCGAAAGCCAGGATTGGGCGGCGATGCTGCTGCGCATGTACACCCGTTGGGCTGAAAGTCACGGCTACAAGCTGCAATTAATCGAGGAATCCGAAGGCGAGGCTGCCGGCATAAAATCCACGACCTTGCTGGTGAAGGGCGAA
>JAFAVT010000052.1 GCA_019242275.1 Alphaproteobacteria bacterium | reverse complement strand
CATCCCGACGAATGGTGGCATTTCAGTTGGGGCGACCAGATGTGGGCTGCCCTCACTGACGCCGATGCCGCGCATTATGGGTTGGCGGAAGCCCCCTAAGTGTTATGGCCCGCGAATGCGGGCCATCCAGGGGATCATCGAGCAGTGCTGGTTGCTGGATGGCCCACTTAAAGCATGTCCTCTGACTGCGCACAGCGCGGATCGGAGGATGGGCCATGACAATTCTTTCCGGCGCTATTTCAAAATGGGCCGGAACGCCCCATCCCAGTTTTCGCCCGGCGGCGAGCTTTCATAATAACCGATGCGGTTGAGGTGCAGGTCATAGAGCCGCGGGCTGGCGCCGGAAAGCTTGCGGCATTGCTCAATCAGGGCCCGCGCCTGCCGCCATTGCTGCTTCCTCAGCGCCTGGAAGATATGGTCGTGGAAGGTGGTCAGCGCCCGAAACTTGGGCGATGCCTTCAAGACCGGATTGCCCAATATCGCAAACAGGGTCACCGGCGGCTCACCGGCGCCCCCTGCCACGGTATCCACTTCCAGAAAGGCAAAGCTGCGGTCGGCCGCGGCCCGCGTTGCGTCGGCAACAATCACCGCCGGGCCATATTGATGCGACAGCGCCTGGATGCGCGTTGCCAGCGTCACCGCCTCGCCATTGACGCTGTACCCCATGCGGCCATGGCCGCCAAAGGCGCCGGCAATCACCGGCCCGGTGGCGACGCCGACACCAATCTCCAGCAGCGGCAGGGGCGAGCCGTCGGCCCGCGTCTGTCCCATCAGGGCGTCATTCACCCGTGCCGCCATCGCTGCCATGCCGCTTGCCGCCTCGCAGGCATGGGTGGCGTGCGAAGGGTCATCCAGCGGCGCATTCCAGAAGGCGGCAAAGCCGTCGGCAGTGAGCCGGTCAATGGTGCCACCATGCTGCAACGCCTGATCCATCAGGGGTGACAGCATGCGCTGCATCAGTTTGGTGAAGGCGGCAGGGTCGCTGCGGAAGTCGGCGCCCAGGCCCGCCAGCCCCCGCACGCCGCAGACCAGATAGGTGCAGTCGCGCACCTCGCCGTCCGCCTTCAGCAGTTCGGGCCGGCGCACAATCTTCTCGATGCTGGCGGCGGGCAGGGAATCAGCGAAGGCGAGGCGCAGGCTCATCCGCGCCAGCCACAGCGACAGCGCCCAGGTGCCGACCATCACTATCAGCAGCAGCAGCAGCGCCAGCGACACCGAGGCAGCATCGAACAGGCGATGGAAGTGCAGATAGGTTACCCAACCGGTCCAGGCGGAAAGGCCGATGCCGCCCATCGCCGCCACCCCTGCCCACAAGATGCCCAAACGCAGCAGCCAGATGGCGCCGCCGCCGACCGCCAGCAGCCAGAAGGTCTCCACCAGACGCAGCGGCAAAGGCCGCACCGGGGCGGTCACGGGCAGGGCGGCCTGGTAATGCGCCAAAAGGCGCGCCGCCAGCGCTGTCTCCAGGCCGAAGACATTGAAAAGGATTAGAAAAGCGGCAAGCCCAAGAAAAACCAGCGGGGCTGTCAGAGCGCCCATCGGTTTTGCCCAGATCATCCTTCGCCGCCGCCTTGGAACCCGGCGTTAACCATAAAGTCGGCTTGCGGTTCAGGCCAGCTATTTGGCTCGGAGAGCGACCTGCCGCAGCAGGACGCGGGCGCCTTTGCGATTAAGCGCCCGGTCGGTGACGCCTTGCAGCCGGTCGGCGATCACGGCCACATCCGGCTGGGTATCAAGCCGGACATTGGTGGCGGTAAAGGTCATCAGGCTGCGCAGGAAGGCGTCGCGCAGCACCGGCATTGCGCGCGTCGCCCCGTCGCGCAGCCCGGCGTCCGGAATGTCCAGGCCCAGCCGCACCATCAGCATGCCGGTGGCGTGACCGTCACCGACGATGGTGGTGTAGAAATCGTCCATCTCCACCCAGCTTACCGACTGGGTGAGCTTATGTTCGGAGGCCTTGCCCTTCTTCTTGGGCTCGGCCTTGTCTTCCGCTGCCAGGGCGGAACCACCGACAAGTGCGAGCAGCAGCAGGGCAGAGAGGATGCGGCGCATGCCTCATGCTATGCGCCCGAGTGGTAAACCAGCCTTTAACAAGCTGTTTTTTGCCCGCTGGAGGGCGGCTTGACGCGGTTAACCCCGCTCCCTAAAACCGCCCCTCGCCGCCGGATTATCGGCGTCGGCCGGTTCGGGGCTGTAGCTCAGTTGGGAGAGCGCCTCGTTCGCAATGAGGAGGCCAGCGGTTCGATTCCGCTCAGCTCCACCAACCTGCGCTGCGCAGCAGCGAAGGTTGCCCTCCGAAGCCTTGGCGAAGGAGGGCTGAACCGAGTCGGGGAGCGCAGCTTCGGTTGGCAAGCCATCTTCCCTTGGAAGCTTACCGCCAGTAAAACCACCCCATGCTGAATCCCATCGCCGCCCTCCTGATCGAGGTGCTGGAAATCTACAAATGGATTGTCTTCGCCGCCGTGCTCGTCAGTTGGCTGGCGGCCTTCAACGTCATCAATGAGCACAACAATTTCGTCCGCACGCTGCTGCGCATTCTCTATGCCCTGACCGAGCCGGTGTTCCGTCCGGTACGCCGGGTCATTCCCAGCGTGGGCGGTCTGGATCTTT
>JAFAVT010000343.1 GCA_019242275.1 Alphaproteobacteria bacterium | reverse complement strand
CAGCAACTGTATTGTCTTCGGTCTGGGCGGTATCGGTCTCAACGTCATCCAGGGCCTGAAAATGGTGGGCGCCGACAAGATCGTGGGCGTGGATATCAATGATGCCAAAGAGCAATGGGGCCGCAAATTCGGCATGACCCATTTCGTCAATCCCGCCAAGGTGAGCGGCGGTCTGGTGGCGCATCTGGTGGCGCTGACCGACGGCGGCGCCGACTATAGCTTCGACTGCACCGGCAATACTGAGGTGATGCGCACCGCCCTGGAAGCCTGTCATCGCGGCTGGGGCACCAGCATCATCATCGGCGTCGCTGAGGCGGGCAAGGAGATCAGCACCCGCCCCTTCCAGCTTGTCACCGGCCGGGTATGGAAAGGTTCCGCCTTTGGCGGCGCCAAGGGCCGCACCGATGTGCCAAGGATCGTGGACTGGTACATGGACGGCAAGATCACCATTGACCCCATGATCACCCATGTGCTGACGCTGGACGAAATCAACAGGGGCTTTGAACTGATGCACGCCGGTGAGAGCATTCGGTCGGTGGTGGTGTATTGATGACGACGATGTTCGGCATTCCCAATTGCGACACCATCAAGAAGGCGCGGACCTGGCTGGAAAAGCATGGGGTTGAATATGCCTTCCATGACTACAAGAAGGCGGGGATCGAGAAGGCCTTGCTGGAAGATTGGGTGAAACAAGCGGGCTGGGAGGCATTGATCAATCGCGCCGGCACCACCTTCCGGAGATTGCCCGAAGCCGACAAGGCGAACCTGACCGAGAAGAAAGCCGTCGCCCTGATGCTGGCGCAGCCCAGCCTGATCAAGCGCCCGGTGTTGGAGAACAAGGGACGCATCACGGTCGGGTTCAAGCCGGACGAGTATGCGAGACTTTTCTAATCGGCATCCAAACTCCAGCGTCCCAGCACTTCATGGCGGGACTTGCCGATCAGGCTGCGGATCAGGACGAATTCCGTCGCCGTCCATTCCACCGGTGTTACGGCCTTGGCTTCGACATAACGCGGGTCATAGAGCAGCGTCATGTGCGGCGTATAGGAAGTGCTCGCCATTGCACGCAGCCCTTGGCGCCCCAATGCCTGGCCAAGTTCATGCTGGAAAGCGATCAGGGGAATGACCTGGCCACTGCCGCGCAGCACCAGCGGCAGGGTGCGATGCTGGCGCACGAAACTGCCGGCGCGATCAAAACGGATAGTCACGGGGCCGTGGCGCAGAATTTCTCCTGCCGCCCTCGCCCGCAGCAAAGGCTCATTGGGCAGGCCGGCGAAGTCGCCGATATGGTGCAAGCTCACATGCAGGTTGCCGGCCTTAAGCCTGCGGCCGCTCAAGCCATGCGCCACATACAAACCATCGGTGATGGCAATGATCTGCGCGCTAGCAGCCTGATCAGGCCGGAGAGCGAAAAACAGCCGGTCGGTGGGCCTGGCCGCCAGACCGGGCAGCGGCAATTGCTGGGGCATAAAAAGAACATAACGGGAACATACTGCTAAAACAAGCCGCCCGGATCAGAGACCGATGGCCGCGCCCGACGGGCGGAAGCTGCCCGTTCTTCCCGCGCCATGGTCCAGCGCACATCGTCCATCGTGCGCAGGCAGGCTTTGACGGCATCCAGCGAAGCCGGCTCCTCGCCCAGCCAGATCGCCCAGTCTTCCTCCGCCAGCACGGCCGGCATGCGGTCGGTGGGCAGGCCGGCCAGCAGCCGGTTGGCCGCCACCGTCACCATGACACAGGCGAACAACGGCTCACCGCCGATCTCAAAACGCTGCCACACAAAGGCGAGGCCAATGGGGCCCGCCGGCGTGATAATGTGCTGCGCGCCATTTTCGGGCGCCTCGTTGAAGCTTTCGGCCAGCACAATGCCGCGCTGACCATCACGAAAGGCAGGTGCGAAGGCCGGTGTAGTATCAATACTCTCGGCCCTGGCATGGATGGGCCGCGGCCGTCGCCAATCCTTCGGGTCAGGAAAGCCCCAGCGCATCGGCAGCACCATGCGCTCGCCGCCGTCAAAGACGATAACCGGCAGGTTCGCCATAACCCTGAGGGCAATGGTCTCATCATCATTCGCGGCCATGCGCGCCTCGGCAGGATCAACCGTCGCTGCCCAGACCTTCTTCGCCCGAATCTTACCGCACATGTCCTTAGCTTGCGGGTTCGGAACACCGCGCGCTACAAAAGCTGCCATCCCTTCCGGATCAAGCTGTTGACTGATTTCTCCATCCTCGACCTTTGCCCGGTGCCGGAGGGCGCCACGCCTGCCGAGGCGCTGCGTCGCACGGTGGACCTGGCGCAGCATGCCGAGGCCTGGGGCTATCGCCGCTTCTGGCTGGCCGAGCATCACAACATGGCCGGCATCGCTTCGGCCGCCACCGCCGTGGTGATCGGGCTGGTGGCCGGCGCCACCAAAACACTCCGTGTCGGCGCCGGCGGCATCATGCTCACCAACCATGCGCCCCTGGTGATTGCCGAGCAGTTCGGCACCTTGGAATCGCTTTATCCCGGGCGCATTGATCTGGGACTGGGCCGGGCGCCCGGCGCAACCGATCGCACCGCGCTGGCGCTGCGCCGCCGCCCCGAAGCGCTGGATAGTTTTCCGCAAGACGTGCTGGAGCTTCAGGCCCTTCTGGCGCCGCTGCAACCCGGCC
>JAFAVT010000200.1 GCA_019242275.1 Alphaproteobacteria bacterium | reverse complement strand
CTTTGAGGAAATTGACATCTCCATGAACCCGGCGGCACGGGAAGAGATGCTGGCGGCTTCGGGCGGCGCTCGTACTGTGCCGCAGATCTTCATCGGCGATACTCATATCGGCGGCTGTGACGAGCTTTATGCCTTGGAACGGGAAGGCAAGCTGGACCCGCTGCTGGCCTGAATCCGACCCAAGATGGCGGTTTTGGGGCCGTCGGACGAATTTCCCTGTCTGGACAAATTGCGGCTGCGCCATGAAACTCCGGTAAAACAATCGGAGGAAGTCTATGAAGAAGCTATTTATCGCTGCTGCCCTGTTGGTGACGGCGCCCGCACTGGCGCAGCCTATCAAGACCATCATGCCCAACCCAACCAACCCCGAAG
Source organism: Alphaproteobacteria bacterium (assembly GCA_019242275.1). Lineage (GTDB taxonomy): Bacteria > Pseudomonadota > Alphaproteobacteria > Micropepsales > Micropepsaceae > Rhizomicrobium. The sequence goes on along the minus strand of JAFAVT010000200.1, from coordinate 3,758 downwards.
CACAAGCACCCCGTCCGGCCCGCGCCCGTGGCATCCCGACTGCCCTGGCGATCGAGGCCGCAGAAGTTTCAAACGCTACCTGCCTCGCCAACGGCACCAAGGTGACGACCGTCGTGACTGACAGTGTGGGCGAGCCGATTGTCATCATCTCCGGTGACGGCGCCGCCACCATCACCCAGCGTATCGGCATGGGCAAAGCCCAATGGGTGATCCAGACCAAGGGTCCGTCGGCAGCGGGTGCCACCGCAATGCCGGCGCTGGTTGATACACTCGGGACGGCGCGTCCCGGCGGTATCCCGATCATGGCAGGCAGTGACATGGTTGGTGCCATCGCCGCTTCCGGCTCGCCGTCGGGCCAAGCTGACGAGGTCTGTGTCAAAGCCGGCCTCGCCAAGATTCAAGATCGCATCAAGTAAGTGTTTCGCGCTGCCTGCGTCCAGCTCCGCTCCGGAGAGGATGTAGGAGAGAATGTCCGGGCCGCCTCTGGGTTGATTCGCGAGGCGGCCGAGGGCGGGGCGCAATTTATCGCCACGCCGGAAAACACCACCCTGATGGCGGCGGACGCCGACGCCAAGCTGACGTCATCCTATTTCATGGCCGATGACCCGGCGCTGCCGGCCTTCGCTGCCTTGGCGGCGGAGTTGGGTATCCACCTGTTGATCGGTTCGGTCGCGATCAAGCTCAATGAGACCAAGACCGCCAACCGCTCGATCCTGTTCAAGCCGGATGGCCGCATCAGCGCGCGCTACGACAAGATTCATCTTTTCGATGTCGAACTGGATAGTGGCGAGGCTTACGCCGAGTCCGCGACCGTTGCGGGCGGCAGCCAGGCTGTGCTTGCGCCGACGCCTTGGGGCAAGATCGGCATGACCGTATGCTATGATATCCGCTTTCCCCAGCTTTATCGGACACTGGCCATGGATGGGGCCTTTGCCTTTACCGTGCCCTCAGCCTTTACGGTCCCGACCGGCACAGCGCACTGGCATGTGCTGCTGCGTGCCCGGGCCATTGAAAATGGCGCCTTCGTCTTCGCACCAGCGCAGGGCGGCACCCATGCCAACGGCCGCAAGACCTATGGGCACAGCCTGATTGTGGGTCCGTGGGGCGAGGTGCTAGCGGAAGCGGGCACGGAGCCGGGCGTAATCTATGCCGAGATTGATCCGGCCCGGTCAGCGGCGGCGCGGGCGAAACTGCCCAATTTGCGCCACACCCGCGACTTTGATGGACCTTGAAGTTGTCCGCGTCCGCAGTCACTTTCCAGCCATGATCGCTTATCAACTGCAATGCCGGAATAACCACGCCTTCGAAGGCTGGTTCCCCGACAGCGCCGGATTCGATGCCCAGGCGGCGGATGGAAAGCTGGTCTGCCCGGTCTGCAATTCCTGCAAGGTTGAGAAAGCGGTGATGGCGCCTGCCATTGCCGGCAAGGCCCGTGAGCAGGCCGAGGCCCGTGCCGCGCTCAAGGCCCTGCGCCAGAGGATGCTGGATAATGCCGAGCATGTTGGCGGAGAGTTTCCGGAAGAGGCCCGCAAGATTCATTATGGCGAGGCCGACGCCCGCGCCATCTATGGCGAGGCCAGCGGCTCGGAGGTCGAGGCGCTGCTGGATGAAGGGGTGCCAGTGGCGCCCGTGCCGCCCGATCCCGATGCCGTCAATTAGCGCCGCGCCACGACCATATAGTTCACGTCAACATCGGATGACAAAGACCAATCCCAGGCAATCGGATTGAAAGAAATCCCTTGCGTTTTACAGAGGCTTAGGCCGACTTCCTCCAGCATTGTGCGAAGCTCTAAGGGCGGAAGAAACCGGTTCCAGTCATGCGTGCCGCGTGGTAGCCATCCCAGTATATATTCCGCCCCGATTTTGGCCAGGGCCAGGCTCTTGAGGGTCCTGTTCATGGTGGCGACGAAGGTGAGGCCGCCGGGTTTGACCAAGGCGGCGCAGGCTTTCAGATAGCCGGTTACGTCGGCAACGTGCTCAACCACCTCCATGTTGAGTACCACGTCGAATTGGTGCCCTTCCGCCGCCAACGCTTCCGCCGTGGTGACACGATAGTCTATGGCCAATTCCGATTGCCCGGCATGGCTGCGGGCGGTCCCGATGTTTTTCTCCGAGACGTCGGCTCCTGTCACAGCAAAGCCCAGCCGGGCCATCGGCTCGGATAACAACCCACCGCCACAGCCGATATCCAGCAAGGAGAGCCGCTCGAAGGGCCGCAATCCTTTCGGCTCACGGCCGAAATGCGCGGCGGCTTCGGCCTTGATGAAGGAAAGGCGGACAGGATTGAATTTGTGCAGGGGGGCGAACTTGCCGGTCGGGTCCCACCAGTCCGCTGCCAAGGCCGAGAATTTTGCCACTTCTGCAGGGTCAATGGACGCCGATTGGGTCATTTCAGCCAAGGGGTTGAGCCAGAGAGGCTGCTTGTCTATGTAGGCGCCCGAAAAAACAGCAAAACCGCGTTCAAGGCAAATCCCCCCACATGGCCAAGATCACGATGAAATTCGGCGGCACCTCCGTGGCCGATATCGAGCGTATCCGCCATGTCGCAGATCTGGTGAAGCGCGAGGTTGAGCGCGGTAATCAGGTATCGGTCGTGGTCTCAGCCATGGCCGGCGAAACCAATAAGCTGGTGGCCTGGACCAACGAAGCGGCGCGGCCGCCGGTGGAAGGCGTTGCCGGCAAGGTGGTGCAGGCCATTCCCGACCAGCGCGAATACGACGTGGTGGTGGCAGCCGGCGAGCAGGTGACCTGCGGTCTTCTGGCCATCACCCTTAACGCCATGGGCGTGAAGGCCCGCTCCTGGCTGGGCTGGCAGGTGCCGATCGAGACTTCCGCTCTGCACGGCTCCGCCCGCATTGAAGGTGTGCCCGCCCTGGCAATGGAAAAGGCGATGGAAGCAGGCGAGGTGGCGGTGGTGGCCGGCTTCCAGGGAGTGGCGCCAGGCCGGCGCATATCCACTCTGGGGCGTGGCGGTTCAGACACGTCGGCGGTCGCGGTGGCGGCCGGCATCCACGCCGAGCGTTGCGACATCTACACCGACGTTGACGGCGTCTATACCACCGACCCGCGCATCGTCCCCAAGGCCAGGCGTCTGCCGAAAATCGCCTTCGAAGAAATGCTGGAAATGGCCTCGCTGGGCGCCAAGGTGCTGCAGACCCGCTCGGTCGAAATTGCCATGCTGCACCGGGTACCGACCCGCGTGCTCTCTACCTTCACGCCCGATGTGGGCGGCACCCTACTTTGCGACGAGGAAGACATCGTGGAAAAGAAACCAGTCACCGGCATCGCCTATAGCCGCGACGAAGCCAAGATCACGCTGCACAAGGTCCCCGACCGCCCGGGCATCGCCAGCGCCATTTTCGGCCCACTGGCCGACGGTGGCGTCAATGTGGACATGATAGTGCAGAACGTCTCGGAGGACGGCAAGAAGACCGACCTCACCTTTACCTGTACCCGCGGCGAGCTGAACCGTGCGCTGGCGGCGATTGAGAAGCATGCCGCCGAGATCGGCTATCGCGACATCACCCATGACGCGGCCGTGGCCAAGGTTTCGATCATCGGCATCGGCATGCGCGCCCATCCCGGCGTCGCCCAGACCATGTTCCGCACCCTGTCGGACAAGGGCATCAACATCCAGGTGATCTCGACCTCCGAGATCAAGGTCAGCGTGTTGATCGACGAGGAATATGTCGAATTGGCGGTGCGGGCGCTGCACTCGGCCTATGAACTCGACGCCGCCTGATTCATAATCTCCTCGA
>JAFAVT010000348.1 GCA_019242275.1 Alphaproteobacteria bacterium | reverse complement strand
CGCTTTTGCTGCGGTTCGCGTGGCGGTTGCTCGCGCACCGGCTTTTCGGCCGACTGTGGCGCAACATCCGGATTGGCCTGGGCTGGCTCCATGCTGGCAACATGGTCGTGGTATTTGCCGTCGGGTGGGCGGCGGTCCCGGTGCTTGTTGTTACGGCCGCGGCCGCCCCGCTCACGACCGCGTCCGCCGCGGCGTTCATCCTCGCGGCGCGGACGCTTGTCTTCGCGCACTTCGATATCCATCATCGAACGTCTTGCAAGCGTGTTACCGGTCAACTTCTCGATGAACTCGACATATTTGGCATCGCGTGGCGTCGCCAGCATATAGGCGTGGCCCTGGCGGCCGGCCCGCCCGGTGCGGCCGACGCGGTGGACATAATCATCGGCATGGATGGGCACGTCGAAATTGAAGACGTGGGACACGGTGGGGACGTCCAGACCCCGCGCTGCCACATCCGAGGCGATCAAAATCTTCAGTTCGCCGCTGCGGAACTTGTCCAGCGTCTTCATGCGCACGCTTTGGTCAAGGTCGCCATGAATCGGCTCGGCGTTGAAGCCATGTTTGGCCAGTGATTTGGCCACCACATCCACATCACGTTTGCGGTTGCAGAAAACGATGGCGTTCTGCAGCGTCGCATCCACGTCGCGGATCAGGCGGCGCAACGCTTCGCGTTTGGCCCAGTCGTTGGCGGGCACCTCGACCAGTTCCTGGGTGATGGTAGCGGCCGTGGTGGCGGGGCGTGCCACTTCAATCTTGGCGGGATTGTGAAGGAACTGATCGGTCAGCCGCTGGATCTCCGGCGGCATGGTCGCGGAATAGAACAGAGTCTGGCGGGTGAACGGCAGCAGCTTGCAGATCTTTTCCACGTCAGGAATGAAGCCCATGTCCAGCATGCGATCGGCTTCGTCAATCACCAGGATATTGACCTGGGAAAGCAGAATGCGGCCACGCTCAAAATGGTCCATCAGCCGGCCAGGCGTGGCGATCAGCACATCCACGCCGCGATCCAGCTTCTTGACCTGGTCGTCCATCGAGACGCCGCCGATCAGGAGCGCATGAGAGAGCTTGGAGTACTTGCTGTATTTGTCGAAGCTTTCCGAGACCTGGTCAGCCAGCTCGCGGGTTGGTTCCAGAACCAAAGCGCGGGGCATGCGGGCCTTGGCGCGGCCTTTGGACAACATCTCGATCATCGGCAGGGTGAAACTGGCGGTCTTGCCGGTGCCGGTCTGGGCAATGCCGATCACGTCGCGCCGTTGCAGCGCCAGGGGAATGGTTCGGGCCTGGATCGGCGTCGGTGTGGTGTAACCGCTGTCGGCCACCGCTTTGAGGATTTCCGGGGAAAGGCCCAGGCCGTCAAAGCTCGCCGCCGGAGCGGCCGGGTCAACAGGCGGGGAAGAGGACGAAGAAGTCGGGTTATCAATAACTTCGAGGTTTCCGGCAACGGTGCCGGAGTCCGTGACTTGGGTCGTAACACGCTCCTGAAATAGGGCGCGTTCCGGTGCGCCCGCATCGGCCTTCAACCCGGATGGCGAAGGCTATAGCCGGGCAGATAGGGAAGATTCCCTAGAAAAGCAAGGGTTACTGAGATTGACGGTTCCAGGTTGCTGTTCCAGCTTCCGCGCATGGGGACATTGCGCGCCTGGTGTCTGGGTCTGCTGGCGGTGGGAATCTGGTGCCTATCGGTCTATGGCACGGGACCGTCGCCGCTGCCCTCCGATGCGCCTGCAAGCGAATTTTCCGCCGCCCGCGCGAATGCGACACTCGCGCGACTGTTGGGCCCGGAGCGCCCGCATCCGGTCGGCTCACCCGAAGCCACAGTCTTTCGGGAGCGGCTGAAAGCCGAACTGACCCGTTTGGGTGTGCCGTTCGAAGAACAGACGGGACAAAGCTGTTATGGCCACGGCCGCTGGCGCGCCTGCGCCACCGTCACCAACATTCATGCGGTGGCCTTGTCCGGTGAAGGCCCGGAAGTGCTGCTGATGGCGCACACCGACTCCAACCCGCGCGGTCCCGGGGCCGCCGATGACGGCTCCGGTGTCGCCATCATCCTGGAGACCATCCGTGCCCTGAAGGCGCGCGCGATAAAGCCGGTGCATCCCGTGGCCGCGCTTTTCACCGATGGCGAGGAAAAATGCCTGTGCGGTGCCGTCTCCTATGCGGCCAATGCTGCGAGTGTCGCCCGCACCGGCGCGGTGGTGAATGTGGAAGCGCGGGGCAGCCAAGGTGCCAGTCTGCTGTTCCAGACCAGTCCGGGCGATGCGAAATTGATTGATCTATACGCGGGCGGCGCGCCCTATCCGGCCACCTCTTCGCTCTATCCCGAAATCTACCGGGCGCTGCCCAATGACACCGATCTGACGCCGTTCCTGGCGGCCGGTGTGCCCGGCGTCAATTTCGCCTTTCTGGGCGAGATGCGGAACTATCATAGTCCCACCGATCGTCGTGCCAATCTCAGTCTGCGTAGTTTACAGCATCAGGGCGACAACGTGCTCTCAATGGCGGGGGCGTTGGCGACTGCCGATTTCTCGACCTTGAAGGATAGTAACGCGATCTATCTCGATATCTTCCATCGCTGGTTGCCGCGCCTGCCGCAGGCATGGGCGGTGCCACTGGCGCTTGCCGCTTTCCTGATGATCGCGCTGGCGGGATATTTCAGCCGGCGGGATCGTCGCACGCCGCACCCTGTTCTGGCCAGCATGGCGCCGCTGCTGCTGTTGCTCTTATGTGTGGTGGCGGGATTTGTGCTTTACGCTCCCCTGGCCTTCGCCGGTGCGCCGACACTGCATGCCGCCAATCCGGTCTTGCAGGCCGCACTGGTGGCAACGGGCGTGGGCGGAGCCTGGCCGTCCAATCCGTTATGGCTGCGGCTAGCGCTGGCGCTGGGCGTGTGGGCGGCGGCGCTGTGGACGGTGCGCTGGGCAGGCCCCATCGCCTGCTGGCTGTGGTTCGCAGGACTGGCGGTGGTCAGCGCCCTGTGGCTCCCGGGCCTTTCGCCCTATTTTCTTTTTCCCTCGCTGGTGGCGGCGCCGCTGTTGCTGCTCACCTTACGCGGCGGACGGGGAATTGCGTTGTTCATCGCCGCCCTCGCCGGACTGGTGGTGTGGGTGGGCTTCACCGCGGGCGCGGAAGATATCGAGGGCCTGAGGGCGCATCTGCTGTTTACGCTTCCTGCCGGCTTTGCGCTGCTCTCGCTGCTGCCCTTGTTGGCGGGGCGGCGGCTGGGCGGATCGGCGTTCGCCAGCGCGGTGCTGGCGTTGATCTTCGCCGTTGCGGCGGGCCTCACCGTCGCTTAGACGTCAACAGAATCGGCAGCAAATTGCGCGTGCTCCTGGATGAACTGGAAGCGCAATTCCGGCTTCTTGCCCATCAACTGTTCAAACAGACTTTCGGTATCCTTCGCCTCATCCTCGGCGATATCCACCCTGACCAGGGTGCGATGGCCCGGCCGCATGGTGGTTTCCTTCAATTGCGCGGGCATCATTTCACCCAGGCCCTTGAAGCGCGAGACGTCCACCTTGGCACCGGCGCGGAATTCGTTTTTCAGCTTGCGGTCGCGGTCCGCTTCGTCGCGGGCATAGACCGTCTTGCCGCCCTGGGCGAGGCGATAAAGTGGCGGCATTGCCAGAAAGAGTTTTCCGTCAGCAATCAGCCCCGGCATTTCGCGATAGAAAAAGGTCAGCAGCAGCGAAGCGATATGGGCCCCGTCTACGTCAGCGTCGGTCATGATAATGACCCGGTCATAGCGCAGATCGTCGGGGCGGTATTTCTCCCCGGTGCCGCAGCCCAAGGCCTGCACCAGGTCTGACAGTTCCTGGTTTTGCTGTAATTTGCCGGCACCGGCTGACGCCACGTTCAAAATCTTCCCGCGCAAAGGCAAGATCGCCTGGGTGGCGCGGTCGCGCGCCTGCTTGGCGCTGCCGCCGGCACTGTCGCCTTCCACAAGGAAAATCTCGGTATCTTCCGACGAACCCTTGCTGCAATCGGCCAGCTTGCCGGGCAGGCGCAGCTTGCGGGTGGCGGACTGGCGCCTAGTTTCCTTTTCCTGCCGCTTCTTGAGGCGGTCTTCCGCCGTCTCGACGATAAAGTTTAGCAGCCGGTCGGCTTCTGCCGGGCTTTCCGCCAGCCAATGGTCGAAATGATCGCGCACGACATTTTCCACCAGCTTCTGCGCATCGGGCGAAGAGAGCTTGTCCTTGGTCTGTCCCTGGAATTCCGGCTCCCGGATAAAGACCGAAAGCATGGTCAGTGCGCTGTCCATCACATCGTCGGCGGTGATGAGGGCGGTCTTGCGGTTGTTGGTGCGTTCCCCATGGCCGCGCAGCGCCCGGGTCAGGGCATTGCGGAGGCCTTGTTCGTGGGTGCCGCCGGCAGGGGTCGGGATGGTGTTGCAATAAGAACGGGTGAAGCCGTCGCGTGCCGGCGTCCACGTCACCGCCCATTCCACTGCGCCGCGGGTGGAGTCCGCATTCTCGTGGCGGCCGGTGAAAGCGCGATTGGTCACGCTCTGGGCCTTGCCGACTTCCTGCTCCAGATAGTCGGCCAAGCCACCAGGAAATTTCAGCACATCCTCGGCCGGAGTTTCGTCCGTGATCAGCGAGGGATCGCAGTGCCAGCGGATTTCGACGCCGCGAAAGAGATAGGCCTTGGACTTGGCAACGCGCCACAGCCGGGCCGGCTCGAAATGGGCATGGCCGAAGATTTGCGCGTCTGGCTTGAAGCTGACGATGGTGCCGCGCCGGTTGACCGCTCCCATGTCTTTCAGCTTGCCGGCTACATGCCCGCGCTCAAAGCGCAGCTTGAAGGCGTGCCGGTCGCGCGCCACTTCCACTTCCATCCATTCGGAAAGGGCGTTGACCACGCTAGCGCCGACGCCGTGCAGACCGCCCGAAGTCTCATAAGCCTTGCCGTCGAACTTTCCGCCGGCATGGAGCGTCGTCATGATCACTTCCAGCGCGGACTTGTTTTTGAATTTGGGATGGGGGTCCACCGGAATACCGCGGCCGTTATCATTGATCACCAGGACATTCTCCGGTTTCAATTCGATCTCGATACGGCTGGCATGGCCGGCTACCGCTTCGTCCATGGAATTGTCGAGAATCTCTGCCGCCAGATGATGCAGCGCGCGAACATCGGTGCCACCGATATACATGCCGGGGCGGCGGCGAACGGGTTCCAGCCCTTCCAGCACTTCGATGTCCTTGGCGGTATAGGCCTTGGAGGCGGCGCTTTGGCTATCGAAAAGATCGGGGTTGTTCTTGGCCATCAGTGAGAAACCGTTAACGCTGTCGAATCAGGAAACGTCTGTCGAAATTAGCCCATGGCGCTGCCGGCTGGAGATTTTTCCGCAACGCGGCACCGTGCGAAAGCGTGTCGGAAACTGCACCAAAAAGGGCCTGATTTTCCAGCCGTTGCATGCACGGAAAGCACTTCCTTAACAGCCCCGGCATTAAATTCCCGGCGCGGGAAAGATCGGCCCGCGCCACGGGGATTGTCTTTGGCGATTGTGGACCCAGCCTGGCGTGAAAGGAGCAGCGACATTCGCACGCTCAGAAGTCAGCTTGACCTTGCCGCCAACGCCGTGCGGGCAAACTGTCTGACCACGCCGCTCTGGTCCGTGGTCTCGGCGCTTCTCTGCTGCGGCGCCATTGGCCCCTTCGGTCACAAGAGCCTGGCCCTGGCGCTGACGCTGGCCCTGATCGTTACCGTGGCCATGAGCGGATCGGCGGCTATGGTTGCGCTTTATCGTCGTCGTGGTGGCGGTGATGACGCGGCAAGCTGGTATCCCCGCTTCATCCTGATGCAGGTGGCAATCAGCACGGCTTGGGGCGCGATGCCTTGGCTGCTTTGGGAGCCGGGCAACAGCCTCAACCACATGTTCCTGGCCGCCGCCGTCCTGTCAGTGGTGGCAGCGCTGCTGGTCAGCCGGGGCAGCAACATGGTCATGTATGTCGCCAGCCTGGTGCCGATCTCGCTGATGACCACGGCCCGCTTTCTTGCCGGCGATACCACGGCGGATCTGGTGATTGGCGTCCTTTCCCCCTGCATCGGGGTGCAGATGTGGCTCACCGGCCGGCCGTTGATTCAGCGCATGGAGGAAGATTCCCGCCTGCGCTTCAAGGTCGAGGACCTGGCGCGCGAGCTGGAAGAAACCCGTGATGATGCCTTGCGCAAGCGTTTCGAGGCGGAAGCTGCCAACGCCTCCAAGACCGCGTTCCTTGCCAATATGAGCCATGAGTTGCGCACGCCGTTGAATGCTATTCTGGGCTTTTCCGAGATCATTTCCCAGGAATGCTTTGGGCCGGTGGGCAATACCCGCTATCGTGACTATGCCGGCGACATCCATTCCTCTGGCGCCCATTTGCTGTCGCTGATCAACGACCTGCTCGACATTGCCAAAATCGAAGCCGGCCGGATGGAGATCGCGCCGCACCCGCTGGAAGCGCGCCGCATCTTTGACATTGCGCTTAAGTTGATCGGGACAAGGGCGAAGGAGAAAGCCCAGGAGTTTTCCGTCACCATCGAGGCTTCGGCGCCGCCGCTTTATGCCGATGAGCGCGCCCTCAAGCAAATTCTGATCAACCTGGTCTCCAATGCGGTGAAGTTCACGCCGGAAGGCGGCCATATCGAAGTGATCGGGAGCTTGGGCGCCGATGGCGGTTTCCAGATCATGGTCAAGGACAATGGCCCCGGCATTCCCCGCGACAAGCTGGACCGCATCTTCACGCCGTTCAGCCAGGTGGATAACCGCTACGATCGCCAGGGCGGGGGCACCGGCTTGGGGTTGGCCCTGGTGCGGGGTTTGGCCGAACTGCATGGCGGCAAGGCATGGCTTGAGTCCGAATTCGGCAAAGGCTGCGCGGTCTTTGTGAATCTTCCGGTGAAGCAGCCCGGCCCCGCTATCGCAGCGGCCTGACTCAGGTGCCCAGGGCGCGCCGCGGCGGCTTGGGCAATTTGGAAAAATTGTAGCACCACGCAACTGCCGCGGAGGCGGCAACGACCAAGGCCACGGTCAAAACGGCATGGACAACGCTGCCGGCCAGGCTGGCATCGAACTTCTCCGCTGCATCGCTGCCGGCGCCAAAGCGCTGGATGAGCGCCGCGGGCAGGCGCTGCAACAGCCACACCGGTCCGGCGGTGAACAGCACGATCAGCGTGAAGCGCCAGATATTGCCGTCCCAGCGTTCCAGGCCCGTATCAATCCGCGCTGCCAGGCCGGGTGCCGGTTCGCCGACGGCTACGGCCGGAAACACCAGCAGCACCAAAAGGGGAATGACAATGGCCAGCAGTTCCAGCACCATCGAGATCAATTGCACTGCCGGCGTTGCCGCCAGGCCCGAAAGATAGAACGCCCCCAACGACATCACCAAGACCATCGCGGCCCATAGCCAGAAGCGCAGCAGCGGAGCGGGCGAAAGATGCGGGCCGTCATCTACCAAGATGCGCCGCATGGTCACCAGCGCCGCCGGTGCCGCCACCAGACCAAGGGCCAGTTTCTCCAGGGCAAAGACCCAGGCGCCGGGCACCACCATCAGCACGAACATGCTGGTGCTGGCTGGGCGGATCACTCGCAGTTTTTGCTCGATGACGGGAAAGATATAGTCCAGGCCCCACAACGCTGCCGCCACAACAGCAAGCACCGGCAGCAGGCCCAAAAAGGCGCCGCCGATGCTGCGCCAAGTCCCGATTGTCAACTCGACAATGCCCGGCCGCTTGATCAATACCTGTTCCATGCACGTCCTCCAGCGGCGGGAAACTAGCCCGGTCCGTGCCGCCCGCAAAGAGAAAGGGCGCGGCAAAGCCGCGCCCTCCCTGTCTCAAAGTTTGTCGGTTTAGACCGAGTAATACATCTTGAACTCGATGGGATGCGGCGTGTGCTCGAAGGCATAGACCTCTTCCATCTTGAGCTCGATATAGCTTTCGATGAAATCCTTGCTGAAAACTCCGCCCTTCAGCAGGAATTCGTGATCCTTGGCCAGGTTCTCCAGCGCCTCGCGCAGCGAGCCGCAGACCTGCGGCACCTTCGCCAGTTCTTCCGCCGGCAGGGCATAGAGGTCCTTGTCCATCGGACCGCCGGGATGGATCTTGTTCTCGATGCCGTCCAGACCCGCCATCAGCATGGCGGCATAGGCCAGATAGGGATTGGCGCCCGGATCGGGGAAGCGCACCTCGACTCGCTTGCCCTTCGGCGAC
>JAFAVT010000169.1 GCA_019242275.1 Alphaproteobacteria bacterium | reverse complement strand
CGATCTGGCGGTGGATGTTTCCCCCGACATTCCCTTGCTGACGGGGCGGGTGTCGTCGCGGCAACTGGCCTTTGACGATCTGGGTTTCCTTTTTGGCGGCGGCAAGACGGGGCCGGCGGCGGCGTCACCTTATCTTCTGCCTGATCTGCCATTGCACACCGAGCGGCTGCGGCAAATGAATGCCGAAGTGGATTACAGCGCCCTCTCCATCGCCTCGCGCGACTTCCCGCTCAAGGGCTTTGGCACCCACATTTCGTTGCAAGGCGGGGTGCTAGACCTGAAGCCGCTGGCCTTCCAGTTTCCGCAAGGCAAGCTGTCAGGCGAATTGAAGATTGACGGGCGCAAAGATGTGCCCGTTACCAGTGTGGATGCCCGTTTCACCGACATTCACATTGAGCATTTCATCAAGAACAGCGACAAGCCCCTGAGCGGCGTGCTGGAGGCGCGGGTGAAGGTGAGTGGCCGCGGCAAGTCCGTGCATCAGGCAGCCTCCACCGCCGATGGTCAGGTGACGGTGGCCATTCCCGGCGGCGGCATGCGCCATTCCCTGGCGGAATGGCTGGGCGTCAATGTACTGGACGCCATCGGTCTTTCGCTTTCCGGCGACCAGAGCAACACCCGCCTGCGCTGCGCGGTGGCCAATTTCGACACCAAGAACGGCATCATGACGGCGCAGCAATTTGTGCTCGACACCGATCCGGTGCGGATTGACGGCACCGGCCATGTGGACCTGCACGACGAAAGCCTCAACCTCACCATCCAGGGCCATCCCAAGACGTTCCAGATATTCCGGGTAAAGGTGCCGATCGGCATCAGCGGCAAGCTGGCCTCGCCCGCCATCACCATTGATGCCAAGCCGGCGCTGGTGCAGGGCGGCATTGGCGCCGGGCTTGGCTTGGCCTCACCCTTTGCCGCCATTCTGGCCTTTATTGATCCGGGACTGGCGAAAGATGCCAATTGCGCCGCCTTGCTGAGCCTGGCGCAAAGCAAGGGCGCGCCCGTCAAGCCGCAGGCGGTGAGGCAGGCGGCGCCAGCAAGGAAGTGAAGGGCGGCAAGCAGATTATCGCCGTCATCAGCCGCAATGCTTCAGGTGCCTTTGTCAAAATGCCGACCAGACCGCTCATGACAGCTTCCGGCAAAGCGGGCCTAGCCGCCGCAAAGCTGTGCGGCCTGCCTGGCACGGCAGCTTTTGACCCAAGGCGGACATCCCCTGTACAGTGCTTAAACTTGGGGAGGTCCGATATGAGGCTCGCAGTCGCAATTCTCGTTAGTGCGTCCCTGGTCACGACGGTGGGCGCGCAACCCGCCGATCCCAATAAACCGGATTGGGCCTATGCCGTGCCTCCGCCCGCGCCCCCTCGGCCTGCCAATGCGCCGCCGGCCGAGCGGCCGCCGCCAGATTTGACGCCGCTCAGCATCGCCGGCTCCAAATTCCAGTTCACCCGCAACAAGGTGCAGGGTGCCGCCGATGACGGCAGCCGCACCCGCGTGCAACCGGCCGACTGGTTTCCCGAAGAGCATCCCAATCCCCTGCCGCCCATCGTGGCCTTGGGCGACCAGAGCCGCGGCATCACGGCTTGCTCGCTTTGTCACATGCCCGAAGGCCGCGGCCGCACCGAGAACGGAGGGATTGCCGGCCTGACCTCGGAATATTTCATCGAACAGATGCATAACTTCGCCAGCGGCGCGCGCCAGAGCGCCGAACCGCGCAAGACCAATGCCAAGTCAATGGCGGTCTATGCCAAGGCGATGACGGAAGATGAGATCAAAGCTGCCGCCGATTATTACGCCGCTATTCCCTGGGTGACATGGACCAAGGTGGTGGAAACCACCACCTCGCCGAAGGTGGAAAGCCATAACGGCTTGTGGATACCCTTGACCGGCGACCGGGCCGGCAGCGAGCCTTTGGGCGCGCGCATCATAGAAGTGCCCGCCGATCCGGAAGCGACGGAACTGAAGCGCGATCCGCATTCCGGCTATATCGCCTATGTCCCGGTGGGCGCGGTGGCGGCGGGCAAAGCGCTGGCCACCGGCGGCGGCGGCAAGACCGTTGCCTGTACCGGCTGCCATGGCGCGGACCTGATGGGCAAGGGCACTGCGCCCGGCATCGCGGGGCGCACCGCCACCTACACCGCCCAACAGCTTTACGACATGCAGGCGGG
>JAFAVT010000354.1 GCA_019242275.1 Alphaproteobacteria bacterium | reverse complement strand
GATGCGGACCGAACTTACCGGCAGGCGGACATGAAGCAGCTTTGCCACCAGGTCGGCAGAGCGCCCTATCCAGGAGGCCGCCGATGCCGAAATCCGCAAACCGGTGCCCGATTTGCCGTAGGCGCCGCGCACCAGGCGCACAAGCGTTAGCATGTCGAAGTCAGGCTTGTCGGCATAGTTAACGATCAGCTGACCCGGCGGCATCGCGCTCGCGAACGCGAGGAAATCCGAGATGTTCCCGACATAGGCCATCGACTTGCGGTTGTCGCCGTCACCCACCATCAGGAAGAGACCCGAACGGATCTGTTTGATCAGGTTGTAGACATTGCCACGGTTTCCCGGTCCGAAAACCACCGTCGGGCGCAGGATCGTCAGGCTGCGCCCCGCATCCGCCGCCTGCCAGGCCCTATATTCGTTCTCGGCAAGCGACTTGGTGCGCCCGTATTCATTAATGTAGTTGTGCGGACTGTCTTCGGTGAGCTCGTTTGGACTTTCGCCATAGACCGCGACGGAACTAGTGAAGACGATCTTCTGGATACCGGCGGCCTCGGCGGCAAGGCAGCTGTTGCGGGCACCGTCCACGTTCACTTCATGATAGAGCGAAACCGGCCTGACATCGTCGCGGTGCGCGGCGGCCAAATTATACATGACCTCATGGCCCTGAACGGCGACCTTGAGAATTTCAAGATTCCGCACGTCGCACGGAACATAGCGCACGCCCGGCAGGCTGGCGGGAACGATATCCACCACGGTCACCTCGTGATCCGCCGCGAGCAACCGCTTGCTGAGTTCCGTACCGATAAAACCGGAACCGCCCAGAATGACACAACGACCCATTACCCAGCCTTTCCCGCAGCGCGGCCCAGCGTATCCAGCGCGCGAGCGGCCATGGCAGTCCGCGAGTATTTGGCCTTTACCGCCGCAAAGCCGTTCTCGCCCGCTTTCTGCCTGAGATGGGGATCATCGGCAAGAACCCCGATCATCTCCGCCATCGCGGCACCATCTTCGGGCGCGACACAGCGACCACCCGCTGCATCCTCGATAATGCGGCGGGCCTCACCCTCCACGGCGGCCACGATCGGGCGCGAAGCGGCGAACAGCTCGAATATCTTTGACGGTATCACGGTATGGAAAACCGGATCATCCTTCAGCACCACCGCGCCGATATCCAGCATGGCCAGAATGTTCGCCACCTCTGGCTGGGGCACGAAATTGTGAACTCGGATGTTGCGCAGGCCCAGTTCGTGGATGGCCTTCTCGATGGCGGCGCGTTCGGCGCCCTGCCCGATCACCAGGAACTCGATGTCCGACCGCGTGCGCAGGCGTTCAGCGGCATGTACCAGCGCCATAGCACCTTGTGCCATGCCCAGCGTGCCGACAAAGCCCACCACAATGGACTCGGCGGCTAGGCCAAACCGGGCGCGCAGTGCCGCACGTTGTTCCACCGGCAGCGAGGGAGCCACGTCGCCGACATCGGTGGCGTTGGTCACGACATCGATCTTGGCCGGATCAATGCCGCGGCTGGTCAGATCGATTTTGAAGGGATCGGTGAGCACGATCACGCGGGCGGCGCTGCGATAAAGGCCAAGTTCCATGGCCTCGACCAGATTCAACACCCCGCTCTTGCTCACGCCGACGGCCCGGATGGAAGCCGGCCAGAGATCGCGCACTTCGAAGACCCAAGGCGTGCGGCGCAACTTCGACAGCGCCCAGCCCGCCACGGCGACAAAGATGGGCGGGGAGGTTGCAAGGATCACGTCGCTCTTGGGCAGGCGCCAGCACTGGAGAATGACCGTGAGCGTGTAGCTGACATAGTCGAACACACGGCGGAAAACGCCTTCATTCGGGGCCATGTAGGTCCAGAGGCGAAGGACCCGAAGGCCATCCACGGTTTCCTCCTGGAGGCTGCGGTTGCGATAGCCCGGGAATACCTCGCCGCACGGAAAATTAGGCACGCAGGTTATGATGATCGGTTCATGGCCCGCCTGCTGCCAAAGTTTGGCATGCGCATGGATACGCGTGGAAGCGGCGGAAACTTCCGGCGTGAAACGGTCGGTCAGGACGAGTATGCGCATGCGATCAGTTCCAGGATAGCCGCGTGCATCCCTGGCCATCGTCCAGAGTCACGGCAAGACATCGGGTGGCAAAACGTTTGCCGAATTCGGGGGCATAGATGGCATCCTCCAGAACAGCCTTGCCACACTCGACGCGTGCTTCCAGCCTCCGGCCGTCCGGCAGGTTGAGCGTCCAGTCGCGCGGCCCGCCTTCGGGCCGCACTTCGGGGTGAAGGATGAAGCGGGCGGTGGCTTCGGAGCCGCCACCCTGCAATGCGTCGCTCACTGTGAGCGCGGCGTCATCCAGCGACCAGTGGCGGCGATGTATGATCCGGCCATAACCATTGTGCGAAGCCGCCGCTTCACGCGCCGGTCCCTTGCGCTGGACGGAGACATCGAAAGGACTGGCGCGACGGCCGACGCGGAAACCACCCCAGACATCGGAGGAGTTGCGTCCCGCCAATTCTACGGTGGAATGCGCATGGGTGGCGCGCTCCCGGGCGCGCGTCGCACCCGGCTGATAGGTCGAGGTACCGCCATTGACGATGACGCGCTGCTTGCCCACGGACAGTTCAAACGAAAGCGTGTCGGCATGCGCATGGCCGGGCAGATAGTCGGGGCCGATGGGCGCGACGTCCAGCAGCGCTACAGCGTCACCGGCCTGCAGGCGGACATAGCCGCTGTCCGCCATGTGGACCAGGCTGTCGGGTCCCTGCGCCGTGATGCCGAGGCGGGCTGCATAGTCCACCAGCCGCGCCGGGCTGGGCGCGATGTCCTGCGCCGCATCGTTGAACAGGGCAATCGCGCCATCGGGGTGCAGCATCGCCGCCTGCCACGACAGCATGCGCCCCGCCGTCTCGCGCCAATCGTACAGTGTGGCTGCCGGCACCAGGCCCGGGAAATCCTCCGCGGCGTTCATAAGGTCCAGCACATCTTCCAAGAAGATGTCATGATACATTGGGCTGCGCTCGAAATTTCCGCCATCGGCCAGCACCTGCTCGGGCAACTCGCGGTGGATAATGCCAAGCCCGCTGGCGCGCCAGCGATCCGCTTCGGCGCCTTCGAAGAACAAGCCGGCAAAGGTCAACGCCTTGGCGTTGGCGAAATAGTGATTGCCCAAAAGATGTGTTTCCAGCCGTCCCGACAGCCAGCGCGCCTGCAACGCCAGGCTGCGCTGCGCGGCGGCGTCGAGCGCGTTTCCTGAGAGCGACCACTTGATCCAGTTCACGATCCGCAACGAGGTGGGATAAGGCTCCCAGGCCGTTCCCATGGCCGGCGGGTTTTCGGCGATCCAGCGGGCGATCAAATCCCGATGCCATGCAGTGCGCGAGGCCGCGTCCACCGCGTTCAGATCGTCGAAATAGTGAAGATTGTAGCGCCACAGCTTTTCCAGCGCCGGGTCGTCCCAACCGCCCCGTTTCGGCAGGCTGTGGCTGTGGTTGAGAAAACGAAACGATGTCGGTGCCAGCAGTGACGCCGAGCGTGCCGCCGGCGGTTGCCAGGCGCCCGCAGCCGCGCGCAATGCCGGCGCCTCTGCCATGGGCGCAAGCACGGGCCGCGACAGCCGCAGGCTTACCCGTGCCGTCACCTGCGACGGCTTGAGATTGCGCAGCGTGTGCCAGTAGCGCAACGCTTTTCCGATCGGCGTCAACGCGCGGCTTCTCCGATGCGGATGCTTAGGCGGGCGACTTCCGCCAGTTCCTCGAACGGGATTGGCACCTCGCCGCGCGCCACGCCGGCCACGAAGGCGGCGGCGCAGCCCTTCTGTCCCTTGTCCTGGCGCCAGAGCTTCAGCGCCTTGAAACCGGGCCAGCCGAACCCGGTCAGCCGGCGGAAATTGTCCAGCTGCAGGACACGGCCCGCCGCGAAGACCTCCAGCCGTTCCTTGGGGAACGCCTTGTTGCCATTGGCGAAGTAATGGATGGTGCCGATCGAGCCATCGGTGAAATGCAGGCTGAAGGTCGCGGTGTCGGCGTTGGGAGATGCCATGGTCTGCACATCGAAACTGTCCACCGGCGCGCCCGCCAGAAAGCGCAGCAGGTCGATGAAATGACAGCCCTCGCCGACGACGCGGCCGCCGCCGACCTCGCGATCCTGCGTCCAGTGCTGGGCGGGAATGGCGCCGGCATTGACCGTCATCACGAAAGCCTTGGGGCCAGTGACGCCGGCCAGCAACTGCTTGATCTTCTGTATCTGGGGCGCAAAACGGCGATTGAAGCCCACCATCACCATCTTGCCGGAAGCGGCGCGCGCCGCCTCGACCTCGGCAAGTTCAGCTTCGGTCAGGCAGAGCGGCTTCTCCACAAAGGCATGCTTGCCTGCGGCTAGCGCCTTGCAGACGAAGGCGGCATGGCTGTCATGGCGGGTGGCGATTACGACAGCATTGATGTCCGGATCGGCCAGCAGGCCGTCACTGTCGGTGGTGGCGCTTTCGAATCCGAATCTGCGGCCCGCATGTATGCTGCTGACGCCGGCCCACGAGGCGACCGTCTTCAGGCGCGGGCCCGCGGACTTCAGAGCCGGAATCAGAACGGCGGTGGCATAGCTGCCCGAGCCAATGAAGCCGATGACGGCGCCCTTCTCGCCCGCCGTCGGCGCGGACAATTTCACGGAAGCACGGCGCAACCCGGCCTCGGCCTGCCCCGCGCAGGGATAGTCCAGCAGGATCCCCAGCGAAGGCCCGGTACCGCTGAGCAGGGCGTAGGCCGCCTCCGCCTCACCAATGGAATATCTATGTGAAATCAGCGGCTTAACGTCGAGCTGGCCGCTGGCCATCATATCCAGAACCGCCTCGAAATTGCGCTGCTCGGTCCAGCGCACAAAGCCGACCGGATAGTCGTTGCCCTTCTCTTCATAGCTCGGGTCATAGCGTCCCGGACCGTAGGAGCAACTGACCTGAAAGCTCAGCTCCTTCTCGAAGAAATCCGCCCGCGACAATTCCAGGCCGGTTACTCCCACCAGCACGATGCGGCCGCGCTTGCGGCACATCAGGGCAGCCTGATGCACCGGCTCGTTGCTGTCGGTGGAAGCGGTAATGATCACGGCATCGACGCCGCGTCCGCGCGAATAGGCCTGCGCCGCCGCCACCGGATCCTCGCTGGCCCGGAGGTTGACGGTGTGGGCGCCGAACTGCCGCGCCAGCGACAGCTTGGCGGGATCGAAATCCAGGCCCAGGACACGGCAGCCTTGCGCCCGCAGCAACTGCACGGTCATCAGACCAATCAGGCCCAGACCGGTGACGACGACCGTCTCGCCCAGCGTCGGATTCACCAGGCGAATGCCCTGCAATGCGATCGAGCCCAGCACGGTGAAGGAAGCTTCGTCGTCGCTGACATTGGCCGGCACCTTGGCGGCGAGATTCACCGGCACGGTGACGACTTCAGCATGCTTGCCGTTCGACGCGACGCGATCGCCCGGGACAAAACCGCTGACACCTGCCCCCGCCTCCATCACGGTGCCGACATTGCAATAGCCCAACGGCAGCGGCTGATCGAGCTTGTTGAACACCGCTTCGAGCGTTGGCATCAGCCCATCGGTCTTGATTTTGTCCAGCACCATGCGGACCTTGTCGGGCTGCTGGCGGGCCTTGTCGATCCAGTTGGCCTTGCCGAAATTCACCAGCATGCGCTCGGTGCCGGCGGAAACCAGCGTATTGGCGGTGCGAACCAGAAGATGGCCACGCCGCGCCGCGGGGCACGGCACCTCGGCAATTTCCGTCACGCCGGTCTTGAGGCTTTGCAGAACCTGTTTCACGTCGTCCTCGATGGTCAGCCGGTGGCGGCGCGGAGCAGCGCCGCCTTTTCCGAAGGGGTGGGGTAATTGATCAACACCGCGCGATACTTGCCCTTGAACACGAACAGGCTTCCGGCAGCGGCTCCAATGGTGCCGAACTCGCGGATCAGACCGGCAATGTCCCCATGGCTGCCGGCACCACCCATCACGGTGAGCGGCAGGGTTACCGCGGCGCGGATGTCGCGGATCAGCGGCAAGTCGTAGCCGTTCATCATGCCGTCATGCTCAATCGAATTGACGACGATCTCGCCGGCGCCCAACTCCTGCGCCCTTCTGGCAAATTCCACGGGATTGAGGCCGGTCTTCCGCGTGCCGTTATGAATGAAAATTTCCTGGCGCCGCAAAAGTCCGGTTTTCCTGACATCCAGAACCACCACGATGCTCTGGGCGCCGACGCGGCGGGCGCCTTCCGAGATCAAATCGGGATTGCCGGCGGCAGCGGCGCTGAAGGCCACCTTTTCCACACCCAGGGTAATGATCTTCTCGATCTGGTCGGCGGTGGAGACGCCGCCGCCATAGCAGAGAGGCATGCGGCATTCGCCGGCCAGATTGCGGATCATGGTGTAATCCGGTTCCCGCCGGCGGGCGGTGGCGTCGATATCGAGCACCGTCAGTTCGTCCACCTCCTTCTCGTTGAAGATGCGGACGGCGTTGAGGGGATCGCCGACATATTTGGGGTCGCCGAACTGGCGGGTTTTCACCAGGCCGGAATCCCGGACGAGCAGGCAGGGAATGATGCGTGGGCGCAGCATCTAGAGTTCGGCGAAATTCTTCAGCAACTGGACCCCCCAGCGATGGCTCTTTTCAGGATGAAACTGAACGCCGAACACATTGCCGCAGCGCACGGCGGAGGCGAAGCCGCCGTTATAATCGGTCTGCCCCAGCACATCCTGCGGCCGGCGTGGCGCGAAGTAATAGGAATGAAGGAAATAAAACCGCGAGCCGCCTTCCATGCCTCGGAAAATATCCTCGAACTCCGTCGCCGCCACGTCGTTCCAGCCCATATGCGGGAGCTGCTGGCCGGAATTGCTCATGTCGAACCTTCTGACGTCCGCCTCGATCCAGCCAAGACCGGGCAATTCGCCCTCATCGCTGCGCGCCGCCATTATCTGCATGCCGACGCAGATGCCCAGCACTGGCCTGTTCTGCCGCAGCACCAGATCGTCCAGCGTCTCGCGCATGCCCGAATTGATGAGCCGCGTCATTGCCCAGTCGAAGGCGCCGACGCCCGGCAGGATCACCTTCTCGGCGCGCGCCAGAACCTCCGCCGTGGCGGCGATGGTCACCGGGATATTAAGCCGGTTGTAGATATTGGCGAAGGCCTGAATGTTGCCCAGGCCATAATCCACCAGCGCGATCATCGCTTGCCGCCCAGCTCCAGACCGAACCGGCGCATGACCCATGCCCCGATGGAATAGACACTCTCCTGGGACTTGTAGTCCCGGTAGGTCTTCCGGGGCATTTCAAGACAGGCCTGCAGCTCGGCAGTGCTAATGCCCAGCTTGGTGGCGACATATTCGAATTCCTGGCGCACGGCGTCGGCGTCCAGCGGCGCCTCCTGCAATTTGGCCAGCGCCTCGTCCCGCGTCATCTGGCCGGTAACGATCAGGCTGGAAAACTGGACCTTGCGCGTATCATAGCCAAAGCGCGTCGGCAGCCAGAAGCCCTCATAAAAACGGGTGAAGCGGGATTCGAAGTGCTTTTGCGGATAGGGCTGCCACCCGAATTTCTCCTGCAGCAGCTTCATCGCCTCCTGCTTGATATAGGGAACATAGTTCAGCGGCCGCACCACCCGGATGCCTTTTACATAGGGCAGCCAGACCTTGTGGTAGAGGATGGATGTGATTGGATAGTTCTTCAGCTTCCTGCTGCCGAACCGGCTGTGAATGTCGCGCAGCTGGATGGAATCTGACTGGTAGTACATCCACTCCAGCGGATTGCGGATGCATTCGGTGGAGAGGTTGGCGCCGGTCAGAATGTATTTGATGCCGTGCTGGCGCGCGAATTTGTACATAGTGGCGAAGAAGGCGTGGTCCTGCGGCACGTCGATATGCGGAACGCCGGACTTGAAGAAAGCCAGCTGCAGATCCTTGATCTCTTCCCAGTCGATCACTTCGGTGAAGAGATCGAGCCCCAGCTTGTCCACCAGCCGCTCGATGTTGTTGACCGCCTCCTGCGAATTCCAGCCGGCATCGACATGGAAGACCAGCGGCCGCAGCCCCATCTTCTCTCGGGCGAGATAGAGCAGGTAGGAACTGTCGATGCCGCCGCTCATGCCGATGATGCAGTCGAAGTCGCGGTTCTTGCCGTCCTGCCTGATCCTGGCGACCAGGGCATCCAGTTCCTTCTGGCCGCGCTCGCCCGTATGCCAGTTGGGCAGCACATCCCGGTAGAAGGTATTGCAATGATCGCACACGCCCTTCTCGTCGAAGACGATCTTGGAGTCGGTCGTATCCATCACGCAGTTGGTGCAGAGCTGGTAAGGGCGCATCAGGCGGTCCGGTGTCCTTTGAAGGTGTCCTGCAGGAAAGCCCATGTCTCGCGGCCGCAGCGCGCCCAGGAATATTGTTCCGCCAGCGTCCGGGCCCGTGTGGCGCAGGCCTGGCGCAGATCGCCATCCCGGATCAGGCGTTCCACCGCATCGGCGATGGTTTCGGGGATCTCGGGGTCGAAATAGACGCCGCCATCGGCCAGCACCTCCGGCATGGGGCCGCGCCTGGCGCAGGCGATAGGCAGTCCGGACGCCATCGCCTCCACCAGCGTGTTGGGCATGTTCTCGCAGCTGGAGGCGAACACAAAAAGATCCGCATTGGCCAGTTCGCCCGGCAGGTTGGCGGCGGGGGCAAAATCCAGCGCCGTGACGAATGCGCCGCCCGGATCGGTGCGGGCGATTTCCGCGTCCAGGCGCCGCTTCGCAGGGCCCGTGCCCCCGCCCACCAGCCGCAGCGTCACATTGTGACCGCGCGCGCGCAGCAAGCCGGTGGCGCGCACCACGTGCCACTGGTGCTTGTACATGGCGGCGTTAGAGACATAGAGAATTTCGATCGGACGCGAGGCGTCGGCAGGCGCGTTTCGGCGCGGCGTCACGGCCTTGAAGACATCGCTGACGCCATGGGGAATGATGCGGACATTGCGCAGCGGCCCGGTATGGCGCTGGATCACGCTGGCGGCATGGCGGGTGAGAAATATGGCGCCATCGGCGAAACGCAATGAGGCGTTCTGCACATGGCGCAGCGCGATCAGACGCAGGCGCGCCTTGGAAACGCCATAGCGCTGGATCTCGCCCGGCTCGTAGGAAAGCATGTCGC
This sequence comes from Alphaproteobacteria bacterium, assembly GCA_019242275.1. GTDB lineage: Bacteria > Pseudomonadota > Alphaproteobacteria > Micropepsales > Micropepsaceae > Rhizomicrobium. The sequence continues at coordinate 3,859 of JAFAVT010000354.1, read as the reverse complement.
GGCTCATCACCACGGCGGGGCGGAAGCGGCAGATGCTGCCTGCATCGGTATTGAGCAATATCTGGCAGCCCAGCCGCCGCGCTTCCTGCGGCAGACGGCGAAATTGCCACCACAACTGCCGAAGCAGGGATTGTTCCAGTTCCGGCGGCGTATGCTTCACCAGCCAGGGCATGTCAGGCAGGAAATCCGCCAGGCTCCTATAGGCCCAGACATGCACGGTCTCAATGCCGTGCGCGCGCGGATCCCCGTCGCGTAGGATGCCGAGCAAATGCGCCTTGGCGCCGCCCGAACGGTTGCGCGAGGCATCGATGCCGATGACCATCCCCATCAGAACTGCACCCGGTACTCGCGCCGCCACAATTCGAACATCACCAGCCCGAACAGGCGCTCGGAATTGTCACGGCCATTTGCCTGCCCGTGCAGCAGCCCCCGCACAGTGTCGCGGTCGAAGATGCAGTTTGCGTCCAGCAGGACATCGTGGAACAGGTCGCGGAAGGAGCCTTCGGCCAGCCACGCCCTGAGCGGAATGGAGAAACCCTGCTTGCGCTGGGAATCGAACTCGGGTGGCAGCAGCCGCGCCCCCAGTCGCTTGAGCAGGACCTTTCGCTGGCGCGCACCGGCCTTCAACCGGGTCGGCACCTTACGGTAAGCGAATTCGATCACGGTGTGATCCAGGAAGGGCGCGCGCACTTCCAGCGAGGTCAGCATGCTGGAGCGATCAACCTTCACTAGAATGTCCTCCGGCAGATAGGTCATGAAGTCCGTGCGCATGGCGCGGTCGAGCAGATCGCTGCCCGGCGCAATCAGGCGCTCATGTTCAGCCTCCGCCACCAGCGGCCAGGCCTTGCCCATGAGGCGCCGGCGCGTGGTGGCGTCGAAATAGAGCGCCAGCAACGGTACCGAATGCCTGAAATCCGCGCCCGCGGCGATCATGTAGTTGCGCCCCTTGGCGCCCGGCGGCAACAAGCGTTCCGCGCCCCAGGACAAGGCACGCCGCAGCAACCGCGGCACCGCGCCGATACTCTCATGCAGCCGCGCCAGGCGGCTGTAATGGCTGTAGCCGCCGAAGAGTTCGTCTCCCCCATCGCCACCCACCGCCACGGTGCATTGCTGACGCACCATCTGGCTGACCAGGAAGGTCGGGATCATGGATGAATCGTTCATCGGCTCGTCATACTGGCGCGCCAGCTGCGGCAGCAGGTTTGCCGTGGTGGCTTCCGCCACCAGATCGAGATGGTCGGTACCGAAATGGCGCGCGATCAGGCGCGCATGCCCGGTCTCGTCCAGCTTGCCGTGGCCGGGAAAACCCACGGTGAAGGTCTTGATCCGCGAGCGCGCCCGCGCCGCCACCGCCGTGACGATGCTGGAATCCACCCCTCCGCTGAGCAGGATTCCCACCGGTACGTCGGCAACCAGCTGGCGCTTTACAGCCGCCGCCAGCAGGCCCTCGAGTTCATCCAGCAGGGCCGCCTCATCCGCAACGTCGCCCTCGCCCGCCGGAATATCCCAGTAGCGCCAGCTGCGCATCCGGCCGGTCTGCAGGTCGAACTCCAGCGCATGGGCAGGGGGAAGCTTGCGTACGCCCTCCAGCATGCAACGCTCGCCCGGAACGAAGCCCATAGCGAGATAGCAATCCAGAGCCTCGTGGTTGACCCGGCGAGTCATGCTGGCGTCAGCCATCAGCGCCTTGAGTTCGGAAGCGAAGCGCAGTGTGCCACTGTCAAGGCTGAAAAAAAGCGGCTTTTCGCCCGCACGGTCGCGCGCCAGCAGAAGCACGCCCCGACGCGCGTCGTGGAGCGCTATGGCGAACATACCGTTCAGCCGGCTGAGGCAGTCCTTGCCCCATTTGCGATAGGCAGCGAGCACGACTTCCGTATCGCTGTGGGTGGCGAAGACCATGCCATTGGCGCCGAGGTCAGCACGCAAATCGGGGAAATTATAAATCTCGCCGTTGAAGACGATGGTGAGATCGCCAGAGGCATCCTGCATCGGTTGATGCCCGCCTGGGGACAGGTCAATGATCGCGAGCCGCCGATGCCCCAGCCCCACGCGCCCATCGGCGGACCACCACGCACCCGCGTCGTCAGGTCCGCGATGCCGTATCCGGTCGCGACCCGTTTCCAGCCAGTCTCGCGACGAGACGGGCTGCGAAGCGGCGATGCCGATCAGCCCGCACATGTCAGATAACAGCGCTTCAACAACATCATGTGCCTAGATAAAGTCTACAAGCAGAAACCTGCCACTCAGATATTGCCTGCGCAGCACGGGAATGATCGCAAAAAACATGGACAACGCAGCCAGAAATACCGGCAGCCTCGCCGCTTGCGGCACCCAAAGGGCGCCAACTCCCGCGCTCACGATCACGCCAGCAGCCACAAGCACGTCGCGCGGCAATGCGTAATGAGCCCCATGAAAGAATGAGCGGTGGGCAATCGCCAGATAGCCGCTCACAATCGCAGCTTGTGCCACAACCAACGTGACCGCCGTACCGACACCACCATGGTATCGAACGACCAGCCAGATGAAGGGAATCTGAAACACGGCACAGGCGCTCAGGTAAAACACCCGTGCGCGCAGCCCACCCACATAGTCGGAGGCCGGGGCGAAAAGGTCGGAGACGATACGGAGCAGAATCAACGGGGTCAGAATGTTGAATAGCATTTCGGCCTGGGGTTCGGCGGGAAGCAGGACTTTCGCAACGCGCTCCGTCAGAAAGAAGAAAGAGATCGTTCCGGCAAAAGCCACGATAACGAACCGCCACAGCATGTCCCAATATCGGCGTGCCGCCTTCATTCCCGAGGCAACCACCTCCTGGGCGCGCACCATCATGGCGTTTCCGATCACAGTGAAGGGAAGCGCGAGGATTTCGACGATGCGCGCGAACGCGCCGATGATTCCAACCATGTGGAATCCCAGCATGCGCTGGATCAGGAGATTGGGGAGTGCCTGATAGGCTCGTGTCGCCGCAATCAATCCCAGAAAACTCAGGGAATCCCGCAGCATTGGGCGCATGGCCAGCGGTGACACCCTTGCGGCATCGATACTGGGCTCGTGCTTCGTTTTCTGGAGGTCGCGCACGATGATGGCGATGCCAACGAGGTCAGCCATCAACGCGCAGATCACACCGGCGATGACCAGCCCAAGGGCCGACGGGAACAGCAGCGCCACCAGGATTGCGACGGAGTTCCGCGAAAGCGAATCAAATGTGTCCAGCCCGGCCAGAGAGCGGAACGCCAGCAGAGATTGCAGCACGTTGCGCATGAAGGTGGTGGCCATGGAAAGGTACACCGACAATCCCACCATGAGGAAAAGAACCGGGCTGATGCCGGCAAAGCCGATATAACCAATTGCCAAGTAGCCAATTCCAAGGATTGGAATCAGCAGGCTGAACGCCACCAGCGCCTGCAACCGAACCCATTTCTGCAATTCGTGGGAAAGGCAACCTGGCCTCTCGATCCGACACGCCGCCATGCTCTTTCCAGCGGCAGAGCCCACCCCGCCACTCGCAAATATCTCTATCAGCGACGCCGCCGACTGCATGTAAACGTAGATACCGTACTGCTCAGCGCCAAGGGCACGAACAACCAGGGGAATGCTGACAATCCCGACCGCGAAAGTGACGATGCGCGGAATTCCACTCAGGCCTAGAACTTTAAGTAAATAATAGCTACCCGACACGGACACCTTCCATCGCATCCAGCATCGTACGCCGGTACTTGCTTACAACCACACTCATTTCCAGCTGATCCGCGAATCTGGCCCGGACGCGGGCGCGATACCGGGGGAGATCGGCGTGCACCTTCAAAAGCGCCGCCAGCACCGTTTCAAAACATATAGGCGGAAAATCGCATTCATATCG
>JAFAVT010000332.1 GCA_019242275.1 Alphaproteobacteria bacterium | reverse complement strand
AGGGTCACAAAGGCCTGCTGGGTCAGCACCGTCTCGGCGCAGGCCCAGAAGGTCCGCGAGCAGGAGCCAGCCTGGCGGCGGCGGGCTTCGGCCTCCTGCTCAGCCAGCAGCGCCTGCCGGTCAGCCATCGGGATCTGGTAATAGTCGGGATGGATTTCAGCAAAGGCGAGGAAGCCCTGGCGGTTGCCGCCATATTCAACAAAGGCGGCCTGCAGCGACGGCTCCACGCGCGTCACCTTGGCGAGATAGATATTGCCCTTGAGCGGCCGCTTGGAAGCGGCCTCGAAATCAAATTCCTCGACCTTGGAACCGTCGAGAACGACCACCCTGGTTTCTTCCGGGTGGCTGGCGTCTATGAGCATGCGTTTCATGGAAATCTCCGGCGGCACGGACTCCCGCCCGCGTTCCGGCGCGAGACGTTTGGAGGTGGGACCGCATGTTGGGGGTGAGGGACCGGCGCATGCCTTTGACGTCCGGCTGGGCCGGAGAGCGGGAAAGGAGAGGTGCCGTCTTGATCATGGCAGAACGCAAAATCCGATGCCCGCTCAGACGCGGGGAATAAGGCTGCTGCCGGGAGGGCTTCCTGGCGCCGGACCTTGGTGCCCGGGAGGGGCAGGTCGGCGGGGCGTCCGTTCCACGACTGGCGGTTGCAAACTTTGCAGGCCAGCGGCGCAACTTGGTAACTGTTGTAGGGGTCCCATCCCGGCGGAGCAAGGGCTGACCGGTCTGGGGATAACCGGCCATAATCGCGCCCAGACTGGCTAACGAAGCGTAAACTTTTCCGGCGCATCTTTCGCAGCGCAACCAGGGATGTAAAAAGTTGTTATATTACAGGGTATTGGCATGCGGTCTGGCAGTCATCTCGCTGCTGGGGCCTGCCGCCGCGCCGTCCATGGCCCAAGATGACGCCATCAGCCAGTTGCTGCATCAGACCCAAGGCAGTCTGCCTGCCGCCAAACCCAAGTCCCTGCCGGTTGCCCGGCCCACGCCAGCGCCTGTCCAGCCCCCGGTCGTGATGAGCGCCCATCTCGGCGAGCATGACGACCGCACCCGGCTGGTGATCGAGTTGTCCGATCCAGTCAATCTCAGGGCTTTCAACCTGGCCAATCCCAACCGCATCATCCTGGATATGCCCGAAGTGGCCTGGCGAATGGGCGCGCCGCCGGTGCCCAGCGGCCACGGCCTGATCAAGGCCTATCGTTACGGCCTGTTCCGAAGCGGCAATTCCCGCATGGTGATTGATCTCAGCCGGCCGGCACGGCTGGGCGAGACGTTGGCGATTCCGCCCGCTGCCGGATTCGGCTATCGCGTGGTGATTGACCTTTTTCCCACCAGCCAGGCCTCGTTTGAGGCGGATGCCGGCTGGCCCGCCGATCTGCGTGCCCGCGAAGCCGAGGCTGAGCGCAAGGCGATGATCGCGACCACACCCGCACTGGCGGGAAAGAAAGTGGTGGTGATTGACCCTGGCCATGGCGGCGTTGATTCGGGCACCAAAGGCGTCAACGGCCTTCTGGAAAAAGACCTGGTGCTGGAGGAAGGCTTGCGTCTTGCCAAGGAATTGCGCGCCCGCGGTTTCACCGTTTTCATGACCCGCGACAAGGACAGCTTTATTCCGCTGCGTGATCGAGTCGCCTTCGGCCGCGCTCATCATGCCGACCTGTTCATTTCCCTGCATGCCGACTCCAACCCGGACAGCAGCGTCACCGGGCTTTCGATCTATACGCTGAATGATGGCCGCTCCGACCGCGAGGCTGCGGAGCTGGCCAAGCGCGAGAACCAGTCCGACGTCATTGCCGGCGTTGACCTTTCCGGCGGCAACTCGCCGGTGGCTCCTATCCTGATTGACCTGGCGCAGCGCGATACCATTAACAAATCATCTCGTTTCGCCGAGGCGGCGCTGGCGCGGCTGGCAGGAACCACCGACATTCTGCCGCGCAGCCCGCACCGGTCAGCCAGTCTGGCGGTGCTGGTAGCGCCTGATGTGCCCGCCGTGTTGATCGAACTCGGCTATCTTTCCAATCGCGCCGATGCGGAGCAGATGAACACCGAAGTCTGGCGGACGCGCGTGGCTGGTGCCATCGCCGCTGCGGTTGGCGGCCATCTGGGAGCCGCCGGAACTTCGGCAAAAAACCCCTAACAGAAGCGCCCTTTCCAACCTCTTTGGCGGGGGCTATGAGTGTCGCTATGCTGCCCCGTATTCTCAGATTCCTGGGCATTGCCGCTGCCGCGTTGACGGTGGTGGCGATCTGCTTTGTCTGTTTCTG
>JAFAVT010000282.1 GCA_019242275.1 Alphaproteobacteria bacterium | reverse complement strand
CTTTGATCGCGAAAATCTGTTCCTCGCTTTTGACGGCATGGGCAGTGACATCACCTGGACCCATATCGAGCATCCAGCGGCGGAGGCCTTTTATGATCCCAAGCTGGCGGCGAATTTTGACGTGCTGATGTTTTACGATGCCTATACCGGCCGGGTGCAGAAGCCGGGCGCCACGCCGGATGCACGCCCAACCACCGAATATCTGCCGCCTTCGCCGCAGACGGTGGCCAACTTCAAGGCGCTGCTGCAGGCCGGCAACAAGGGCTTTGTCTTCCTGCATCATTCCTGTGCCTCCTGGGTTCATACCTGGCCGGCAGGGGTCAACGGCTCCAATGCCTATGTCGAAGTAGTAGGGGCCGCCGCCGACTGGGGCACGCCGATCAAGAACATTCGCGGCGTGGATTATCCCGCCTCGGGCGCCAAGGGCGGCAATCCGCAGCGCATCACGGTGGTGGACAAGAGCCACCCGGTGACAGCGGGGGTGGAGGATTTCGACATTGTGGACGAGAGCTATCTCTGCCCCATGTTTGAAGATTCGGTGCATCCGCTGCTGCGTTCCAGCTTCCATCCCACGGCGGCGGAGTTCGCCAATCGCGGACCGGCCATCGCCAGCCATCCGCCCGGCAGCAACCTGACTGGCTGGGTCAAGACTGCCGAGCGCTCACCGGTGGTCTATATCCAGCATGGTCATGACAACACCGCCTGGAGCAATCCCGCCTGGCAGAAGTTGGTGCTGAACGCCATCAAATGGGCAGCCTCGCCGGAATCCAAGACCTGGGCACGCCAGAACGCCAAGCGGATCTTTGTTTGATATGAAAAAGGCCGCCGCCGGTATCGGAATGCTGATGCTGGCGGCGACGCCGGCCTTCGCGGCCAACATTACGGCCCGCGATTGGGGCACCACCCAGAAAGGCGAAACGGTGCAACTCTTCACCCTGAAAGGGGCGAAGGGGCTGGAAGCCCATATCACCAATTTCGGCGGTGTGATCGTTGATCTTCTGGTGCCGGCGAAAGGCGGCAAGAAGGTGGATGTCATGCTGGGCTATGACGATTTCAAAAGTTATGAGCGCGGGGGCGTCTATGGCGCCATCATCGGCCGTTATGTCGGGCGCATCAGCAAGGGCGGCAGCTTTCCCTTCGAAGGCCGTACTGTGCAATTGCAGAAGGGTAATCCTGCGGCCAAATTCGTTATCCATGGCGGCACCGCCGGTTTTCAGAAAAAACTTTGGCATGGCGAGATGGTGGACGGCCGCGAGCCCAGCCTGATCTTGACGGTGTCCAGCCCCGACGGCGATGGCGGCTATCCCGGCCACCTCGTCACCACCGTTACTTACACGGTGACGCGCAACAATGAATTGAAGCTGGACTATAGCGCGGTCTCCACCGGCCCCAGCATCGCCAATCTTACCAATCATGCCTATTTCGCGCTGCAGGGCGAAGGCAATGGCGATATCTCCAATCAGAGCTTGCAGGTTTTCGCCGATCGCTTCCTGCCGCAGGACGCCGACAATCTGGTCACCGGCCAGATCGCGCCCGTGGACGGCACCCCGTTCGATTTCCGCAAGCCGGTGAAATTGGGACCACCGATGGCATCAAGCCATCCGCAAGTCACTATGCGGGGCGGCCTCGACATCGCCATGCTGATCAACGGCAAGGCCGGTACGCTGCGCCCGGCGGCGAAATTGGCCGATCCTTCCACCGGTATTGTGATGGATGTCCTCACCACCCAGCCGGCGTTGCAACTTTACAGCGACAATGTCGCCCGTCCTTCCACCGGCAAGGGCGGCAAGTCCTATGGCAACCACTATTCCATGAGCTTGGAAACCGAAGGTTATCTCGATGCCGTCAACCACCCGGACTTTCCCTCCACCGAGGTCAGGCCGGGTAAGCCGCTGCACGAAATCACCGTTTTCCGCTTCGGGCTGGCGAAGTAGCAAAGGTTGCAACATCTGAGAAAGTCGTGGCGGTGCAAAGTGTTGGGCCGGTGACGCTGCCGGCGGCCCAAAATTAAGCAAGAACGGCCGGGCCTCTTGATCCGTGCGCGGAAAGAATTACCGTTGCTGCCGGGTTAAATATGGCGCGGAACGCCGCGCCCAGGTCGGGGACCATCATGGACAAGCCAGGCGACAAGAGTTCAGAAGGCGCGCTTTTCATCGGCGCCGGCGTGGAATTGAAGGGCGATGTGGAGGTGCCGGGCGCCGCCTCGGTGGACGGCAAGTTTGAAGGCACCTTGAAGGCCAAGACCCTGATCGTGGGCCAAACCGGCCACGTCTCCGGCCAGATCAGCGTCGAGACCGCCGAGATCCGCGGCATGGTGGAAGACCATCTCACTGTCCGCAACCGGTTGGTGCTGCGCTCCAGCGGCAGCATCGCCGGCACCATCGCCTATTCCAAGATCATGGTCGAGGAGGGCGGCTCGATCAGCGGCAGTATCGAGATGATGGCGCGCGGCGCTGCCCAGCCGGCAGAGCCCGAGGCCAAGATCGTGCAGCTGCATCAAGGCGCGGAATAGGGCTTCACCGCCCGGCGAGGCTAGCGCCGATGAAGCTGGATTTCTCCACCCTCAGGGTGCCGGAGAAGGACGAAGAGGTGGATGCCTTTGACTGGAAGGCGTTTCCGCCTGCCATCGCCAACCGCAAAAGCAATTTTTTCCTGATTGTGGACGCGGCCAGCGCCTTTTGCGGCAAGCTGGTGACCTGGACTGCCTTCATTCATGGCCAGGTTGAAGGCCTGGTCTTTGCCGAGCATGTCACGGTGGAGGAATCCGGCGTCGTCAAGGGTCTGATTTTTTGCCGGACATTGACGGTGCTGGGCCGGGTTGATGCCGATGTCATCTGCGACACGCTGCATGTCCGCGGCCAGGGCATCCTGACCGGCGCGGTCAAGCACAAGCAGGTGAAGATCGAAGGAGAAGGGCTGGTCACCGGCAAGTTCGCCAGGCGCCAAAGCGGCGCCGGCAGAGCAGCGGCCTCTCGGGGCTGAACGTTACTCCGATAGGGTTTCGCCCGAGCCGCCGAACGACGCAGGAAAGTCCTTCAGCTTGGGCAGGCCATCGCGCATCGGCAGCACCGTCTCGGCATAGTTCACATGCAGCGCCGGTGTGAAGGCCAGCGTCGGGATGGTGGCGGCAAAGACATCCACCAGGTCCAGGGTGGGATGGCGCGCCATGACATGACCGCCGCAGAGCCTGCAGAACTGCCGCTCGGTCATGGCTGTCTTGGCAAAGCTTGCCAGATGTTCCGCGCCCCTGGTAACGCGCACCGCTTCCGGCTTCCACAAGGTGAAGGCGTTGACCGGGCCCGCCGACCAGGAGCGGCAGGACGCACAGTGGCAATAACCCATGGCTTCGGGCGCGCCGCTGGTTTCGATCGTGATCGCGCCGCAGAAGCAGGCACCCTTGTGCAGATTAGACATGGAAATTCCCCTGGAACCGTCGCCGGAAGGCTGCCATTGGGCAGGATGCTTTGCCAGTCCTGCCATCGGTGTTGCGGGAAGGTCAGGCTGGCAGCAGCCCCGCCAGTTCGGCCCGGTTCTTTGTCAGATCGGCCAGGGTATATTCGTCCAGCACCGCCAGATAAGCGCTAAGTGCCCGTGACAAGGCTCCTTTAAGGCGGCAGCGGCTGGTGAGGACACAGCCGGAATTGGCGTCGGCAAAGCATTCCACCAGGTTGAAATCATCCTCGGTCTTGCGCACCACTTCACCCAGGCCGATCTGATGCGGTGGCCGCGCCAGGCGCAGCCCACCGCCCCGGCCGCGCACTGTTTCCAGAAAGCCATGGCGTCCGAGTTCAAAAGCCACCTTCATCAGATGGTTGCGGGAAATGCCATAAGCGTCGGCCACCTGTTGGATGGTAACAAGTTCCCCCGGCCTCAGCGCTGCATACATCAAAAGGCGCAAGGAAAAGTCGGAATAGACGGTCAGGCGCATAGCGGCGGCGTGTCCAAAAGATGTATTTTCTATATTGCTTTTAAGGTGAGCGGGCAATAGGGTCCGCACCGTCATGACAGAACCGCGCGTTGATGAAGCGATGATCCGCACGCTTGTGCACGCCTTCTATGCCAAGGTGCGCGCCGACGCCGAACTGGGACCGATTTTCGATCGTGCGATCGGTTCAGAGTGGGACGTGCATCTAGCAAAAATGTGCGATTTCTGGTCGTCGGTAATGCTGACCAGCGGCCGCTATCACGGCAATCCCATGGGCGCGCATCTGAAGCTCAAAAGCGTGACGCCGGCGCATTTCCAGCGCTGGCTGGCGCTGTTTCGCCAGACAGCAACGGAGGTCTGCGATCCGGCAAGCGCGGCGCAGTTTGTGGCGAAGGCCGAGAACATCGCTCGCAGCCTGCAGATGGGCATGTTCTGGCGGGTGAAGCAGGCGGCAAAAGCCGTGGCGATGGTGGTGCTGGCAAGCGCCTTGGGGTTTTTGGTTCTGCCGTCTTCCCGGGCCGACGACAAAGCGCCCAGCAATGTGGTGGAAGCGCTGCAACGGCAGCTCGATGCCGGCACGGCCAAATTGCCATTCGCTGATGATGGCCATGGCTATGTGCCGGGACTGCTGGCGGCGCTGAACATTCCCCGCGACTCGCAATTGCTGGTCTTTTCGGCCTCCAGCCTTCAGTTTGATCGCATTGGCCCGAAGACGCCCCGGGCGCTCTATTATCAGGATGACGCCGCCATCGGCACCGTTCTGGACGGAAGGCTGATAGAAGTGATGGCGGCAGACCGTGACCAGGGCGTCGCTTTCTATACCCTGGACACCGCCAAGACGGACAAGCCGCATTTCGAGCGGCGGGGCGGCGAATGTATCATCTGCCATGGCTTTGCCAGCCGCTGGGCGCCGGGGATGATGGTGGCCAATATGGATACCGGCCCTGACGGCAAGCCGCTCAATCTGGATCCGGCGCATATTTTTCGCCTCACCGACCATCGCACCCCATTCGAAGAGCGCTATGGCGGCTGGTATGTCACCGGCCAGACCGGTGCCATGCATCATCGCGGCAATGTCACGCTCGATCCCGCCGATCCGCTGGCGGTGCCGCCGGGCGGTCTCAATCTGGCTAGTGTCTCGGCGCGTATTCAGGCGGCAAGCTATCTCGAACCCGGCAGTGACGTGGTTTCGCTGCTGACGCTGGAGCACCAATCCGGCTTCGTCAATCTGGTGACGCGGATCAACGCGCAATATCACGGTCTCGACAACCCGCAGGTGAAGCCTGAACTGCGCGCCACCCAGCAGGATATTGATTTTTCCATCGCCGAACTGACCGGCTACATGGTTTTCGCCGATGAAGTGGCGCTGCCTTCACCGGTCACCGGCAGTTCCGATTTCGCCAGGGAATTCGAAAGCCGTGGCCCACGCGACAGGCAGGGACGAAGCCTGCGCCAGTTCGACCTCAAGACCCGCCTGTTCCATTATCCCCTCAGCTACATGCTTTACAGCCAGAGCTTTGACAATCTAAATCCGTTGGCAAAGGAAAAGCTGTGGCATCAGCTTTACAATCTGCTGTTGAAGAAAGGCGTCGCCGGCGCCGCCGCCATCAACATCGCCACAGCAACCCAAAAAGACCTGCCGGCTTTCTGGAAGCCGGTGGCCGAGAACTAAGGCTCCTTCGCGTCTGAGACGCACTGATGTTTATCGCCCATTACGCTCCTGTCCTTCTTGCTTGACGCTCCGCGGAGCGCATGATTGGTTTGCCATCAGGTCAAGTAATTTCGCGCAAATTCCAGAGGAAACGATGTTCAGGTTTGTATGCTGCGCCGTTGCTGTCCTTGTGCTTGCCGGATCCGGTGTATCTCATGCAGCGGAAGAGCTTTGCATAGTCGGCAAGCGGGTTCTGGCGGAGCCGGGCGATCATCCGGCGACGGTGCTGGGGGTGAGCGCCAGCTCGTGCCGCCTGCATTATGAAGACCGCGCCTATCCCGACGGCTGGGATTTCAAATTCAATCTCAAGGACGTGCACCAGGATGCCAACAACGCCGCCCTGGCGGCGAAGGGTCCGCGCTTGGGACGCTACACCATTACCATCGGCGGCGGCAGTTTTGCAGGGTATCTGATGATCAGCGCGGGCGGACGCTATGAGGTTTTGTTGCCGGGCGGCAAAAGCGGCGGCGCCGGCCGTTACCTCTTTGACGCAAAGGCCGGCCGCATGCGCTGGCTGGATGGACCGTTGGCCGATCCCGGCTGGGACGGCACCCAGAAGCTGGAAGGCGACAGCGGCATGTTGAAAATACGGATTGGAAAACAGGCGGTCGCGACCAACACCGGAAAGTGAGCGCCCGTAATTCTCAGTGCGCCGGTGCGGGTGTTCCAAAAAAATGGTGCCGTAGGAGAGAATCGAACTCTCGACCTATCCCTTACCAAGGGATTGCGCTACCACTACGCTACTACGGCATCCGGGCAGTGACGGGACCATAAGATCCCAACCCTTAACCAAGGGTGCGCTGCTATAAACCAAGGATTTCCCAAAGGAAAGCCGGCAAAACAGCAATCCGGCAGACAGCCCAAATGGCGCGATCCGATCCCCAAAAACTGGCCAAGGCGCTCAGGGCAAATCTGCGCCGCCGCAAGAGCGGAGCCGCCGCCGCACCGGCCCGGGAAAGGGAAAAACCTTCGGAGAACGCTGCCGAAAAGCCTCCGGAAAAGCCCCGCCCCAAGCAGGGCTGAACCGCCCACTTTCAGGTATTCGGCCCCGTGCCGGCAGGCTAAAAGACCCCATGGACCGCATTCGAATCCGTGGCGGCCGCCGCCTGTCGGGGCAAATCCCCATCAGCGGCGCCAAGAACGCCGCCCTCAAGCTAATGGCCGCCTCGCTCTTGACGGCCGACCCGCTCATCCTGCGCAACGTGCCGCGCCTGGCCGATGTACGGGCCATGGCCGAACTGCTGCGCAGTTTTGGCGTGGGCGTGACCATCTCGCTGGGTGCCACTTTGGGAGAAGGCGATGAAATGAAGCTCGATGCCGGGCGGCTGACTTCGACCTTCGCCTCCTATGACATGGTGCGCAAAATGCGCGCCAGCTTCCAGGTGTTGGGTCCGCTTCTGGCGCGGGTGGGGGAAGCCAAGGTCTCGCTGCCCGGCGGCTGCGCCATCGGGGCGCGGCCGGTGGAATTGCATCTCGACGCCTTGAAGGCGATGGGCGCCGATGTCTGGCTGGAAGACGGCTATGTCGTCACCCAAGCGCCGGGGGGCCTCAAAGGTGCGCACATCACCTTTCCCTTTGTCTCGGTCGGCGCCACAGAGACGGCGCTGCTGGCTGCGACCCTGGCGCGCGGCGTCAGCCGTCTCACCAATGCGGCACGCGAACCGGAAGTGGGCGATCTTTGCCGCTGCCTGGTGGCGATGGGCGCCCAAATCGAAGGCATCGGCAGCGGCGAATTGGTGGTTGAAGGGGTGCGCGAGCTGCACGGCACAGTCCATCGGGTCATGCCCGACCGTATCGAAGCCGGTACCTATGCCATTGCCGCGGTGATTGCCGGCGGCGAGGTCGAATTGGTGGGAGCGGTGCGGGAAAATATCGCCGCCCTGATCGCGCTGCTGGAAAAAAGCGGCGCCAGCATCAGCGACACCCCTCGCGGACTGAAAGTCAGCAGGAACGGTGCGCAGCCGCGGGCTGTGGACGTCACCACTGCGCCATATCCCGGCTTTCCCACCGACCTTCAAGCCCAGATCATGGCGCTAATGACGGTGGCGGAGGGCTCGTCGGTGGTGCGGGAGAAGATTTTCGAGAACCGCTTTATGCATGTGCCGGAACTGGCGCGCATGGGCGCCAAGGTACGCATCGAAGGTGATACCGCTTTTGTGAAGGGTGTGACCAGTCTCAAAGGCGCACCGGTGATGGCGACCGATCTCAGGGCCTCGGTCTCGCTGGTGCTGGCGGGGCTGGCGGCGGAAGGCGAGACCATGGTGGGCCGGGTCTATCATCTGGACCGCGGCTTTGACCGGCTGGAGGAAAAACTTTCCGCCGCCGGCGCCGATATCGCACGGATAGCGGAATGATATTGGCGGCCCAGGACGGTGACGATCTCACCATTCTTTCCGCACGGCTGCAGGATGCCGTAGCCAAGCTGAGCGATTTTGCCTGGCTGCCGAAGCAGCGTCGCTTTGCCGTTATCATCAATCGGCTGAAATGGGAGGAGGGCGGTAAAAGTCGGGTGCGGGCCGGCTTGCATTTCGATGGCGTGCTCAAGGTGCAGACCCAGAATGTCAAGCTGGGCGCGAAGGACGCGGTGGTGGATTTCCTGGCGCTGACCTTCATGCCCAAGGCCGTGGACGATCCGGCCGGCACAATCGAGATCGTGCTGGCCGGCGGCGGTGCCATCCGGCTGGACGTGGAATGCATCGCTGCTGAACTTTCCGATTTGACCCAGCCTTGGGCGGCGCGTGGAACGCCGCGACATGGGGACGCCTGATGGCGCGCCGGCTGAATGCACGCGACGCTGATTTCGCGCAAAAATTTGAGGCCCTGCTCTTTGCCAAGCGCGAGGTTGAGGAAGATGTGGCGGCGGGGGCCAAAGCCATCATCGCCGATGTGCGGGCGCGCGGCGATGCGGCGCTAGTGGAACTCACCAACAGATATGATCGCGCCAATGTCACGGTGGAGACGCTGGCGCTTTGCGCTGACGAGATCGGCGCATCGGTCACAGAGGTTTCAGCCGAACGGCTGGGGGCCATCGAAACGGCGGCCACCCGCATCGAGACTTATCACAAAAAACAGCTTCCCGCCGACGAACAGTTCACCGACGAGGCCGGCGCGGCCTTGGGCTGGCGCTGGACCGCGGTGGACAGTGTGGGGCTTTATGTGCCCGGCGGCACTGCGTCCTATCCTTCTTCGGTGCTGATGAACGCCATTCCGGCCAAGGTGGCGGGGGTTCGGCGCATTGTCATGGTGACGCCGGCCACGGGCGGTGTGATCAATCCGCTGGTGCTTGCGGCGGCGCGGCGCGGCGGGGTCAGTGAGATTTACCGCATCGGCGGGGCGCAGGCGGTGGCAGCGCTGGCCTATGGCACGGCCAGTATCGCCCCGGTGGACAAGATCGTCGGCCCCGGCAATGCCTGGGTAACGGCGGCCAAGCGGGAAGTGTTCGGTCAGGTCGGCATTGATTCCATCGCCGGCCCATCGGAGATTCTGGTCATCGCCGACAACAAGAACAATCCGGACTGGATCGCCGCCGACCTTTTGAGTCAGGCCGAGCATGATGTCTCGTCGCAAGCTATCCTAATCACCGACGACGCCGCCTTCGCCGACCAGGTGGCGGATGCCGCCAAGCGCCGACTTGCTTTGTTGCCGCGGCGCGCGATCGCGGCCAAAAGCTGGGGCGATTATGGCGGGATCATCGTGGTGGAAAAGCTGTCGGATGCGCCGGTTTTGTCCGACCGCTTCGCGCCGGAGCATCTGGAGATTGCCACTGATGAGCCGGAAGCCTTGCTGAAGCTGGTCCGCCATGCCGGCGCGATTTTCCTGGGGCGCCACACTCCAGAGGCGATGGGCGATTATATTGCCGGGCCCAACCATGTATTGCCGACCTCGCGCACGGCGCGCTTTTCCTCCGGCCTGTCGGTGCTGGACTTTATGAAGCGCACGACGCTTTTGTCCTTGTCACCGGCTGCCATGGCCCGGCTGGGGCCGGAAGCGATTGCCCTGGCCGAAGCGGAGGGCCTGGAAGCCCATGCCCGTTCCATCGCCGCCAGGCTGAATCAGAAAAGCTGACGCCAAAGACATGAACTTTCATCTCAGCGCCATCACCCTGGACCAAGCAAGCATGGTCGCGCTCAGCACCGCCATCGCCCAAGAGCGGGAAGTGGCGGTGCTGGATCTGCTCGACGCCAACAGCTTTCGAGTCGAAGGCTCCGATCACGGCCCCTACGAACTGACGCTCGGGGTTGAAGACGGCCGGCTGCTGTTCGACATCAAACGAGAGGGGCAAGCGCATGCCCGCATCCTGTTGTCGCTGGCGCCGCTGCGCTCGCTGATCCGCGATTATTGGCTGGTGTGCGAGAATTATTACAAGGCCATCCGCACCGCCACGCCGCAGCAGGTGGAAGCCTTGGATGCGGGGCGCAAGGCCTTGCATGACGAAGGCGCCACCGAATTGCGCCAGCGCCTGCAGGGCCGGATCGAAACCGATTTCGAGACCGCCCGCCGTCTTTACACCCTGATTTGCGTACTGCAGTTGCGGGCTTGAGCATGGATGTCCTGTTTCTCTGCAATCGCAATGTCATCCGCTCGCCGATGGCGGCCGTGCTGCATAATTTTTTCATCAGCGGGCATCTGGGCGGGATGGCGGAATCGGCCGGCATTACCCCCGGCGAGCCCGATCCGCTGTCCAGGGCAGTGCTGGGCGAGATCGGACTGGCCATAACCGAACCGCCCCGGTCGGTGGACGAGGTCAAGCTGGGCCGTTTTGATCTGATCGTGGCGCTTTCGCCCCAGGCCCAGCATCGCGCCCTGGAACTGAGCCGCAACCTGCCGACGCTGGTGGAATTCTGGCATATCGCCGACCCCAGCCTCAGCGACGGCAGCCGGGAGCAGCTTCTGGCGGCCTATCGGGCGGCGCGGGATGAATTGCTGCGAAAGTTGAAACATCGCTTTCCAACAAGCACTTAAAGCGGATAGGGGACGGAAAGCCTTGATTTTCCGTGCCGGCTTCGACATATCTCCGCCCTTAACCCAAGCCACGAGGACGAATGGCCAAGGAAGAACAGCTGGAATTCGAGGGCATTGTCGAAGAACTGCTGCCCAATGCGAATTTCCGGGTCAAGCTGATCGCCAATGGCCATGTCATCATCGCTCATACCGCGGGCAAGATGCGCAAGAACCGCATCCGCGTTCTCACCGGCGACAAGGTGATGGTCGAGATGTCGCCTTATGACTTGACCAAGGGCCGCATCAATTACCGCTTCCGCTAAGCTTGTTCTGGCGTCCGCCAGTCCGCGCCGACTGGCGCTGCTGGCCCAGGCCGGTATCGTGCCCGATGCGGTGGTCGCTACTGAGATTGACGAAGCGCCGAAAAAAGGTGAGTTGCCGCGCCCTCACGCCCTGCGGCTGGCTGAGGAGAAAGCCCGTGCCGCGGCGGAGCGCCCTCAGGATAGCCCCGCCTATATATTAAGTGCCGACACCGTGGTGGCCTGTGGCCGGCGCATCCTGCCCAAGGCGCAAACGGCGGATGAAGTGCGGCGCTGCCTGGAATTGCTGTCAGGCCGGCGGCATCAAGTAATCACGGCGGTGACGCTGATTGCGCCCGGCGGCCGCATGGTGACCAAGTCGGCGATGACGCGGGTCTCGTTTCGCCGCCTCGCCGCTGCCGAGATCAAATCCTATGTCGCGGGCGGCGAAGGTGTGGGCAAGGCCGGCGGCTACGCCATTCAGGGCCGGGCGGAAAGCTTTGTAAAAGAGATCAGCGGCACCTGGTCCAATGTGGTGGGACTGCCGCTGGCGCTGACGGTGGGATTGCTTGGCGGCATGGGCTGGCGAGGAACAAACGATGGCTGAGGCGGGATGCCCCGAATGCGGCAAGGCCGTCGTGGCGCGGTTTGCGCCCTTCTGCTCGGTGCGCTGCCAGCAGATTGATCTGGGCCGCTGGCTGAAGGGTGACTATGTCATTGCCGGCAAGCCGGACGAGGATCGCAGCGGCCCGGGCGCACCTGCGCCGGACGCCGATCCCGATGGCGAATAGGAAGGCCCGATAGAGGTTTAGGCGCCTCCGGGGCCGGTCTGGACAGGGCTGGGGCCATCTTTTAAGAAGCCCGTCCCCGCGTGCCCTTTGATCCGGCCGGGCGCGAAATTGGGCCCAGGTAGCTCAGTCGGTAGAGCAGCGGACTGAAAATCCGCGTGTCGGCAGTTCGATTCTGTCCCTGGGCACCATTCAAACGCCTCGCCCAAAGGCGAGGCGTTTGAATGCCAAGCGCCCGCGCGCGACAGCGACTTGAGCGGGCGCGCGGCAGGATAAACACTTCATCTCGATCAAAGTGCAAATGAGTATAGCGGCCCAAGATTCGTAAGGTCTGCTCCGTGCCCGTTTCTCTATCCCTAATGGATTTATCGGTATTCCCAGGGATAAAGAAATGCCCAGCGCAATGATCCAAGTAATAGGGTGGCTGAAATGATGATTTGGTTAGAAAGCCAGTTTGTTAGAAATGGTTGGGTCGATCATTGGCAGACCCTTATCGCCGGGGCACTTGCCATTGCTGCCGCTTTGCTGGGCGGCATCTTTATATTGAAGCAAATCAACGCAACGCGAGAGATGGAAGCGGAATCGCGGCGCAGAAAATTTGACGCCGCGCGCGCAATATTCCCCCTAACACTTAGTTCTCTAATAGAATATTCGCGAGCATGTATCCGCCATCTCCTAAGGATTTATGCCAGCAAAAGTACGGAGATCATCCCAAAAACGCTCGACCTGGCGACGCCTCCCATTTTGCCCTCCGATGCTATCGGCGAACTTCGAATATTGATCGAACATGCTGGTCAACCTTTTGGCGACAGTATCCGCATCTTATTGACCCGCCTTCAGATACAAGCTGCTCGACTTTCAAGCCTGGTGCTGGAGCTCCGGGATGAGTCAGACGAGACCCTCGTAACGGCGAGCAATATCGAGACCTATTTGATAGATGCCGTAGAAATTTACGCGCGTACGGAGGCGCTGTTCGCCTTTGCACGGGGTGAAACGGATGAGGTACCGGGCGGCCCAAACCGTGCGGATATGAGTAGTTCACTACGAAAAAACGGTCTGTGGGACGAGCAGTATCCGCGCCTATATGAAAATGTGGGTAGGCTGTACAAGTAAGATGGCTAGATGGTGACATGTGCGGTCTGCAGGAGCGGTCCATACACCTGTCTGGTGTCGATTCTCAGACTCAACACCTGCTCTAATAAACGTCCACCTGATAGCGGCCCGCGGCCTTCATCTCGCTGACAAAGCGCCTCACCGAGCTTGCGTCCATGCCGCCGTGACGCCCCACGATGGCATGCAGGGCTTGGTCCACGTCCTTGGCCATGCGCTTGGCGTCGCCACAGACATAGAAGTGCGCGCCCCGCGCCAGCCACGCCCACAGTTCTGCGCCTTCTTCCTGCATGCGGTCCTGGACGTAAGCCTTCGGACCAGCATCACGCGACCAGGCCAGCAAAAGACGGGTCAACCCCCCGCGCGCTTGACCGGCACGGATCGCGGTGCACTTTGGATATCATTTGAGGTGCGGGCGCGCGGCCTAACCGCGCAGGCCAGGTTGCAAACCGTACGCAAGCGCAAAATCAGCGCCACATTGTTGAGCGAATCTGTCGGTTACAGCAGATGAGTATCATGGGCAATTTCCAGAAAGTGTTTGCGTCTCTCGTGTTCTTCGCCTGGCGGAAAACAGAGGGGAAAAATTTTCGCAATCTTTCCGAGCAAACTACTCAGGAATTCCGGTCATGGTTCAGGCGGTTGCTTCAGCCTGCATCCTTCGCACCAAGCAAAAATTGCCGCTTGGCAGCCGTCAGCAAATCGGAAAAACTTGCGTGATTTCGCGCGCACCATTCGGGGATAGCATGCGTCCTGCGATACAATGCCGGAAGAAGACTTCTTTTGGCCTGCCGGCATTGTCCTTTGCCGCGGCATTTGGGCTTTGCGGCTGCAGCGGCGGTGTCCTTGATCCGTTGGGGCCGGTGGGTGCCGATGACGCTACGCTGCTGATTGATGCCACCGTCATCATGCTGGGCATTGTCATCCCCACTATTCTGGGGGCTTTCTGGATTGCCTGGCGGTACCGCGCCTCCAATACCAAGGCGGAATATCTGCCCTACTGGTCTTATTCCGGCCGCATCGAGGCGGTGGTGTGGTCCATTCCCATTCTCACCATCATGTTCATCGGCGGCGTGATCTGGATCGGGTCCTACAAGCTCGATCCTTTCAAACCCCTGTCGTCGAAGCCGCCGCTGGAGGTACAGGTTGTCTCGCTCGACTGGAAATGGCTGTTCATTTATCCGCAGCAGGGCATCGCCACCGTCAATCAGTTGGTGGTGCCGGCCGGCACGCCGGTGCGCTTTTCCATCACGTCGGCCAGCGTCTTCAACGCCTTCTTCATTCCAAGGTTGGGCTCGATGATCTATGCGATGCCGGGCATGGTCTCGCAGCTTAATCTTCAGGCGGACCGTCCGGCGACCATGTTTGGGCAATCGGCGCATTTCAGCGGCGACGGCTTTTCGGACATGCAATTTCAGGTGCTAAGCGTGCCGCCCGCGCAATTTGCGGCGTGGATACAGTCGGTGAAAGACGGCGGCGGGCGTCTGGACCGCCCGGCCTATGCCCTGCTCGCGCGGCAGAGCCAGAATGTGAAACCCTTTAGCTATGGGGCAGCAGACGGCACGTTGTTTGAAGCCGTAGCTGCGCAACAGATCGCGCCGGGGCCCGGTCCGGAACCGGAAAATCCCAGCCATGCCGGACGCGAAGTCTCCACGGGGGGCCGTAACTGATGTTCGGAAAGCTCGACTGGTCCGCGATTCCGGTTGGACAGCCTATTCCCCTGATCACCTCCATCATCATCATTCTGGTGATGCTGGGCGTGCTGGCCTTCGTCACCGTCAAGGGCTGGTGGCCTTATCTGTGGCGGGAGTGGATCACCAGTGTGGATCACAAGCGCATTGGCGTCATGTATGGCCTTCTGGGCGTGGTCATGCTGATCCGCGGCTTTGCCGACGCGGTGATGATGCGCACCCAGCAGGCGGCCGCCGTGGGCGGGGCTCAGGGCTATCTTCCAGCCGAACATTATAATCAGATTTTTTCGGCGCACGGCACGATCATGATCTTTTTCGCGGCCATGCCGCTGGTGATCGGGTTTATGAATTTCCTGGTGCCGCTGCAGCTTGGCGTGCGCGATGTGGCCTTTCCGACCCTGAACTCGGTGAGCTTTTGGCTGACGGCGTCCGGCGCGCTTTTGGTCAATGTCTCGCTTTTCGTCGGCGAGTTTGCCCGCACCGGCTGGCTGCCTTATCCGCCCTTGAGTGAGGCGGCCTATTCGCCGGGCGTAGGTGTGGATTACTACCTTTGGGCGATCCAGATTTCCGGTGTCGGCACGCTGATGACAGGAATAAATTTCATCACCACCGTGCTGAAGATGCGCTGCCCCGGCATGAGCTATCTGCGCATGCCGATGTTCACCTGGACGGCCTTTGCCTCCAGCCTGATCATCGTGGCGGTCTTTCCGATCCTTACTGCCACGCTGGCGATGCTGACCCTGGATCGCTATGTCGGCTGGCATTATTTCACGAACGATGCGGGCGGCAACCCGATGATGTTCATGAATTTGATCTGGGCCTGGGGTCACCCGGAAGTCTATATCTTGGTTCTGCCGGCCTTTGGCATTTTCTCGGAAATCTTCTCGACCTTCTCCGGCAAGCCGCTGTTCGGTTATCGCTCGATGGTTGCAGCCACCCTGTTCATCTGCATTGTCTCGATGATGACCTGGCTGCATCACTTCTTCACCATGGGTGCAGGGGCGGCGGTGAATACCGCCTTTGGCATCTCAACCAGCGTCATCGCCGTCGGGACTGGCGTGAAAATCTACAATTGGATTTTCACCATGTATGGCGGCCGGGTGCGGATGACGGTGCCCATGCTGTGGTCACTGGGTTTCATCTTCACCTTTGTTATTGGCGGCATGACTGGCGTGCTGCTGGCGGTCCCACCGGCCGACTTCCTGGTCCACAATTCCATGTTCCTGGTGGCGCATTTCCACAACGTCATTGTTGGCGGCGTGGTGTTCGCCCTGTTCGCCGGGCTGGAGTTTTGGTTCCCCAAAGCCTTTGGTTTCCGCTTGCATGAAGGCTGGGGTAAGGCGGCGTTCTGGTTTGCCTTTTTCGGTTTCTGGGTAACGTTCACACCCCTCTACATTGTGGGCTTGATGGGCATGACCAGGCGCCTGCAACACGTCATCGTCCCGGATTGGGCGCCGTGGCTGAATGCCTCGCTGGTGGGTGTGGCGATCCTGGTCGCCGGCGTGATCTGCCAGGTGGTGCAGCTTCTGGTCAGCATCCGCGACCGCGATAAGCTGCGCGATGTGACCGGCGATCCCTGGGACGGCC
>JAFAVT010000274.1 GCA_019242275.1 Alphaproteobacteria bacterium | reverse complement strand
GCCCACGCCCTGTTCCAGGTGAACAGCTTCGAGCAGGTGGTGGAGAAGCTGAAGACCTGGGGCGGCCTCGCGGCCGTGACGCGATCAGAAAAAGGCTGTGTCATCGTCCATGGCGGCCAGACGCATGAAATTCCCGCGGCGCCGGTGGCGCGTGTGCTGGACACCACCGGCGCCGGCGATCAGTTCGCGGCGGGTTTTCTGTATGGCTTGACCCACAACCGCAGCCTGCCCGATTGCGGCAAGCTGGGCGGCCTGGCGGCAGCGGAAGTAATATCGCACTATGGCGCCAGGCCGGAAGTTTCGCTGGCAGA
Organism: Alphaproteobacteria bacterium; assembly: GCA_019242275.1. Classification (GTDB taxonomy): domain Bacteria; phylum Pseudomonadota; class Alphaproteobacteria; order Micropepsales; family Micropepsaceae; genus Rhizomicrobium. The sequence goes on along the minus strand of JAFAVT010000274.1, from coordinate 12,894 downwards.
ATTGGCGAAGGCGAACGGGCTGAGCTAATGAGCAAACCGAAGCTTCATGCTTTCGTAACCCGCGGCCCTAAGGCAGGCACAATACTTTTTCCTCACAAGCATGAGGATGGAAAGTTCGTTGTCTCACCAACAAGGTTCGAAAAGGACTATAGGCGAGTATCCGAAGGCGAGATCCTCTCATTCTTAGAGAAGGGGTATTCGCTGCGCATGTCCAATCCTGATGCAGGACTCCCGCAAACTAGCTTGATTACGCCAAGCTCAGTATTCAGGCCTGTAAAAATTTAACCTCATTCGCCAATACCATGCAGCAGCACTTCGCGTCGGTGCGCGATGGAGCGGTGCTCGAACAGATAGAGTCCCTGCCAGGTGCCCAGCGCCAGCCTGCCGCCCCGCACCGGCACGCTGAGAGAAACAGCCGTCAGTGCGCTTTTGATGTGAGAAGGCATGTCATCGGGCCCTTCTTCATCGTGGGCGTAGGGAAAGGCTTCCGGCGCCAGGCGCGAAAAGGCGGCGATCAGGTCTTTCTGCACATTGGGATCGGCATTTTCCTGGATCAGCAGCGAGGCCGAGGTGTGGCGAATGAAGCAGGTGAGCAAGCCGTCCCTGATGCCGCTCTTGGCGATAAAAGTTTGCGCCGCATCAGTGAACTCATAAAGCCGCGCCCCGTGCGTTGGGATGGTGTGGGTATGGAAGTGCTGCTTCATTTGCTCTTTCTGAGATAGACGTAAAGCGCTCCACCGCCGCCATGGCGGATATGGGCCGGCTGCGTCCGCGCGATTAGTCGCTTCAGTTCCGGCTCCGCCAGCCAGCGCGGCACCATCTCTTTCAACACGCCATGCGGGCTTTGGGTCCAGGCCGCAGCGTCAGCAGGCCGCGGATTTCCCTTGCCCGTCACCACCACGATCAGCCGGCTTCCCATTTGCTGTGCGTTGGTGAGGAATCGGCTCAGAGTGCGATGGGCGCGCTCCTGAGTCATGCCATGCAAATCGAGCGTTGCATCGGGCGCTATCAGGCCGCGATCCAGCCGATCTTGCGTATTGCCATCAAGGCCGCCGCTACCGCCGGATTTCTTTGTTGCGCGCGGGGCCGCCTTCGGCTTGATCGGCCGTGCCAGCTTGAAATCCCGTTCGAACTCTTTCCGTTCGCTGTCGCTGGCCTTGCGCATCAATAAATGCGGCCTTCGCCGATCTTCGCCGCCAAGGCATTGGGCAGCAGTACAAACAGCCGACCCGGCGCATTCATGTGGCCGGCGCGCTCTTCCGCCTGAGGCCCGAAGCCGAAAAAAATGTCGCCCCGAACCGCGCCCTTGATGGCGCCGCCCGTATCCTGCCCGATCAATAGGCCGTGCATCGGATCGGCACCATCGGCCGAGACAAAGAAGGGTGCGCCCAGCGTATTCATTTTCGGATCAATTGCCAGGCTGGCCAATGGCGTCAGATTGGCGCCCAGGCTGCCGGTGCTGCCCAAGGCGGGATCGTCTATCGGGGCGCGCTGGAAAAAAACATAGGACTGGTCGGTCTCCATCACCCGCCGCGCCTGGTCGGGATGCGCTTCCAGCCAGGCGCGAATACTTTGCAGCGATACGTCTTCGCGCGTCAGTTGGCCTTCATTGATCAGGGTGCGGCCGATGGCGGTATAGGGCTGGCCGTTGGCACCGGCATAGGCCAGGCGCAGGAAAGAGCCGTCGGGCAAACGGGCGCGCCCCGAACCTTGAATTTGGAGGAAGAAAACGGCCACCGGGTCGGCCGCCCACAACAGCACCTCGCCGCGCGGCGGTTTGGCATCAATGCCGGCGCGATCAGGATAGGGCGAAAGCGTATGGTCATGCACCTGGGCGGTAACCCGCTGGCCTGCCAGCCGGGAATCAAAGTCGCCCAGGTCAAAACGCACCCAGTCGTCTGGCAAAGCATAGATCGGGGTCTGATAGATACCGCCCCGTACAGGCGAAGCCAAAATCTCCGGCTCGTAGTAGCCGGTGAAAAGGCCATCGGCCTTGTCGCCGTCGCTGATAGCGAAGGGCGTGAAGTTGGCTTCAAAAAAAACGCGGGGGTCGTCGGCCGGCGCGGCCCGTGCGCACAAATCTATCCAGTCGCCGACAGTGCCGGCATAGCCTGCCCCGCCCATGGGGCTGGCGAGCGGCTTTTTCGCCAGTTGGGCACAGCCGCGCAAGAAGGCGTCCCGCGCGGCATTGAAGCGGGCACTGTTCCAGTCCGGCAGATTGCTGAAGCCGACGCGGGTGAGGCGCAGCGCCGCTGTCGGCACGGCCGGCACCGACGGTGCTGCCGGCGGGACGGCCGGTTTGGGCACCGGTGTTGTGCAGGCCGTCAGCAGCACCGCCAGCAACAGGCCGGCGAAACGCCGCGTCACGCCGCTTCGCCTGCGGTGGCCACCAGCGTCCAGTTAGGATCGGCAGCACCGACGGCACGGCTGAAACTCCAATGGTCCGTCACCGGGTGCGGCGCACCGACCCCTTCCACGGTCTCGAAATCGGCCTCGAAGCGGACGATGATTTCCATCAACCCGTTCTGCATTGATGCATGCTCGATCGCAGCATCCTTTACAGCGGCAAAACGAAAACGGCCCGGCCCTTCTCCCCGCGTCGCGATAGCAGCAGAAAAACCTTCCAGCACATCGGGCGAAACCAACGGCTTCAATGCGTCTCGGTCACCTTTTTCGAAGGCCGTGACAATGAGACCATAGGCGGTGCGGGCCCCCTCCAGGAATTTTGCCGCGTCGAAACTCCTGTCGGCCATTTGCAGTTCGAACAGGCCGGGCGCATCGAGCTTTTGCGGTGCCTGCGACGGCAGTGGATTGACCGAAAGCTCCTGCGCCGCGCGGCCGGTGGGCGGAACGGCAGGGAACTCGGTACCGCTGCGCCGACCCAGGACCACGAAAAGCCGTACCAACACGATGGCGGCAAGGGCGGCGGCGCCCAAGAGAATGATCCATTGCGACTGTGCCATGCTGCACCTGAACAATCCAAAACCAGCCTAGACCGGCTGTTTTTCCAGTTAAAGCACCCGCTTCGCTTGTCAGGGCCGCGCCTTCCATGGTAGCGCCCCCCGCCAACTGAGAGTGAAAGCCATGAGCGCGACCGGCCAGCCAGCAGCCAATGAGGCGACCCAACCCCAAGTGGCCATTATCGCCCAGTACATCAAGGATTTGTCCTTTGAGAATCCGGGCGCCCCGGCGCTGATGAGCCAGGGCCCCGCGATTGATCTGGGCGTGGACCTGCAAGCCCGCCGTGGCGATGCCGAGCATTTCGAAGTGGAACTGAAGCTGCGTGTTACCGCCAAGCATGGCGAGAAAACTGCTTTCCTGATGGAACTGGCCTATGCCGGTCTGTTCCGCGTCGTCGGCGTGCCGGATGATATGTTGCAGCCACTGCTTTTGATCCAGGCGCCGCACATGATCTTTCCCTTCGCCCGGCGCATCGTCGCCGATGTGGTGCGCGATGGCGGCATGCCGCCCCTGATGATTGATCCGATTGATTTCGCCGGCCTTTACCAATCCAAGCTGGCGTCCGGCGGAATCCAGGCCAACACGCCCGTTGGAACAGCTTAAGCGATCTTCTTCCACAGCGGATTGTCGCCAAGCTCCTTGGCAATGAAGGCGGCGTGGCGCGCCGCTTCCTCGGCGGTCAGGCGCGAAGGCAGCGGCACGGGCCGCTGGCGCGCCGGGCCGGGACCTGCCGGCGCTGCCGCCGCGATTTCGGCCGGCGCCAGCGAGAAACCGCGCTGGCGGCCGCCGATCAATTCCAGATAGACCTGCGCCGTCAATTGGCAGTCCAGCAGCGCGCCGTGCTTGGCCCGCGCCGTCAGGTCAATGGCGAAGCGCTTGCAGAGTTCATCCAGGGAATAGCGGACGCCAGGAATTTTGCGCTTGGCGATTTCGATAGTGTCAATGGCGCGGTGATAGGGAATGGGCTCACGGTTGATGCGGACCAGCTCGGCATTGATGAACTTGATGTCGAAGGCGGCGTTATGGATCACCAGCGGTGCATCGCCGATAAAGGCCAGAAACTCGTCGGCGATATGGGCGAACAGCGCCTTGTCGGCCAGGAACTCGTTGCTGAGTCCATGAATGCGCTGGGATTCGATGGGCACTTCGCGTTCAGGATTGAGATAGAATTGCCGCTCATTGCCGGTGGGGAAGTGGTCCACTAGCTCGACCAGGCCGATTTCCACGATGCGATGACCGTCGGCCGGCTCAAAACCGGTGGTTTCGGTATCAAAGACTATTTCACGCATGGTTTTCTCTGCGGCTCCGGCTCGCGCCTACGCCGGTAGCTTGCTGCGAATATCGGCGAGAATCATTTTCACCTGTTCGCGGGCGTGATCCAAGCCCTGATCGGTCATCACCACATAATGCGCCTGTGAACGCTTTTGCGCGTCGGAGAGCTGGCGGGCGGCAAGGGCGATGAATTTGGCTTCGTCCATGCCGGGGCGGCTCAATACCCGCTCTTTCTGGACATGGGCGGGGGCCGAAGCCACCACCACCGCGTCCACCGGGGTACCGGTTTCCAGCAGCAGCGGAATGTCAAACACCAGGATCGGGGCGGCGGCATGGGCTTCGACAAACTGCTGGCGCATGGCCCGCACCCAGGGATGAACCAGGGCTTCCAGCCGCTCCAGCTTTTGCGGCGTCATCTGGGCGGCGATGTAGCCGCGGCTGATGCTGCCTTCAACGACGCTACCGGGAAACAGGGACTCGATCCCCTCCCGCAGTGCGCTTGGATTGACATAAATGTCGTGTACCGCCTGATCGGCATCGAAAACCGGCACGCCTTCCTCGGCAAAAAGGCGGGCGGTGGTGCTCTTGCCCATGCCCATCGCGCCGGTGAGGCCGATGATGAAGGGCTTAGCCACGGGATTTCAATTCCGCTTCCAGCGCGGCGCGAAGGCCGGGGGTGACTTCGGGGCGGGCGCCGAAGAAGGCTTCGAACGACGGTACTGCCTGATGCATCAGCATGCCGAGGCCATCAATGGTCTTCAGCCCGCGCGCTTTCGCGTCTTTCAGCAATTGTGTTTCCAGTGGATGATAAACGATATCGCAGACAGCGGCACCCTGCGGGAGCACCGAGAGGTCAAGATCAAGTGGAGGGGTGCTGCCCATGCCTGCGCTGGTGCTGTTGATAGCCAACGCAGATTCACGCGCTGCCTGCTTCCAATCTTCTAGGCCGCCAAAAACGATATTCGTTCCAATGGACGTTTGCAGATCGGACGCCAACGAGGCGGCGCGCTGTCTGTTTCGATTCAGAAGGTAGACTAATCCAATTTTCAAATCGTGCAGGGCTAACAGCGCTCCACGCGCAGCGCCACCAGCACCAAGCAACACTATTGTTTTGCCTTCTAGAGCATTCGTTCCAAGTGATTCTTTCAAGCTTTCGTAAAGGCCAACCGCATCTGTATTTCGGCCAAAAATGCCGCTGCCTGCAAAGGCAAGCAAATTTGCCGCGCCGGTTAATTGCGCATAGCCATCTCGCTGTGCCGTCAGCTTAAACGCGGCTTCCTTGTGCGGCGCCGTCACATTGACGCCGGCATAACCTTCATCGCGCAGGCGCCGGATGGTCGCGGCAAAATCTTCCGGCGCCGCGGCAATCTTTTCATAACTGCCGTCAATGCGATCCTGCTTCAGCCAGTAGTCATGCAGCACCGGTGACAGGGAATGGGCGACGGGCCAGCCGATGACGCCTGCTTTTATTGTCATGGGGCCAACAAACCTTGCTCTCTCAGTGCCGCCAGCACCGGCAGAAGCGGCAGGCCGAGGACGGAAAAGAAATCGCCTTCGATCCTATCGAAAAGCTGGGCGCCGCGCCCCTCCAGATGATAGCAGCCCACCGATGCCAGCACTGCGGGGGCCTCGGCTGCCAGATAAGCATCGAGAAAGGCCGGCGTCAGCGGCCGCATAGTCAGGGCGCCCTCGCCCACCTGCCGCCAGATCACGGCCCCATCCCGCGCCAGAACCGCGGCGGAGACAATACGGTGGGTTTTGCCGGACAGCCGTTTCAGCAAGGCTTCGGCCGCCGGCACGTCGGGGCTTTTGCTGATACGCTCGCCATTGAAATCCAGAATGGAATCTGCGCCCAGCACCAAAGCGCCCGGATGGCGGGCGCAAACCGTCAGTGCCTTGGCTTCGGCGAGCGCCAAGGCAGAAGCCTCGGTGCCGCCATCGGCGGGCATCAGCGCGGTCTCGTCAATGGCAGCCGGATCAATCGTGAACGCCACACCTGCCGCTGCCAGCAAGCGCGCACGGGTCGCGCTGCCGGAAGCTAGCACCAATGCCTGGGGCCGCTGCCCCTTCACGCGCCGTCCTTCTGAGAGGCTAGGGCCTTGCGATCGGACAACAGGTTTATCACCTGGGCTGCGGTCTCTTCGATAGAGCGGCGGGTAACGTCAATGGTGGGCCAGCCCTGGTTGTCGAACAGAAGCCGGGTGGCGGCGACTTCGGAACGGACCTGGTCCAGATCAACATAATCAGTGCTGCGGGTTTCGCCCATGGTGGAAAGCCGGTTGCGCCTGACCTGCACCAGCCGGTCGGGCGACACCCACAGCCCCACCACCAGCGCCTTGGCGTCCAGCAGCGTTGGTGGGGGCGGCATGCCGGGGACCAGCGGCACATTGGCAGCGCGAATGCCGCGAATCGCGAGATAAACGCAAGTCGGCGTCTTGGAGGTACGGCTGGCACCGGTAAGAATGACTTCGGCCTGGGCGAGACCCTCCAGCGATTGGCCGTCGTCATGGGCAATGGCGAAGTTCAATGTTTCGATGCGGTCCAGATAGCGCTGATCCACCTGATGCTGGCGGCCCACCTTGTGGCTTTCAGACTTGCCCAGGAACTTGCCCAGCACATTCAGCGGCTGTTCCAGCACGTCAATGCAATCGGCCCCAACATCGGCGCAGCGCATGACCAGCCGCTGATTTAGCGTCGGATTGGCCAAGGTAAAGAAAACCAGCCCCGGCGCCATGGCGATATGATCCAAAGCGCGGGAAAGCTGGTGCTCACTGCGCACCAAAGCATAGGAATGGATTTGCACATCCACATTCTCGAACTGGGCCAGGGCCGCATTGGCCATGGCATTCAAGGTCTCGCCCGTGGAATCGGAGACCAGATGCAGATGGAATTTTTTCTCCACAAAGCGTGCCCTGGCTATCCCCAACGGCCATAGCCCGGCGAGGAAAACCCCGCAAGACCGGGGATATTATTCGGGGCCTGTGCGGCAGGGCGCGCAGCTTGGGGACTGCCGGAAGAGGATAGTGGATGAAGCCTTTACCGTGCGGCGTGCGCAAGCGCTTGAGTCATCGAGAGCTTCGGCCTAGAGGGAGCAGATGTCCAAGGTTCCTTCCACAACCCACAGCCCTAACATCATCTTCATCATCCTAGATTCTAGGAGTCTTGTTTGAAGAAGGATGTGAAACTTCTAAGGGTTCTGGCTGGCGACGTGGTCGCACCGCCTCCGGTCTGGCTGATGCGCCAAGCCGGGCGCTATTTGCCGGAATACCGGGCGGTGCGGGAAAAGGCGGGTTCTTTCTGGGGAATGGCGCTCAACCCCGATTATGCGGCGGAAGTGACGTTGCAGCCCATTCGCCGTTTTGGTTTTGATGCGGCAATCATTTTTTCCGACATTCTCACGGTCCCGGAGGCCTTGGGGCAAAAAGTCACCTTCACGGAAGGCGAAGGCCCCAGCCTGACGCCGGTGATCTCGTCGGACGGTTTTGATCGCGATCCGGAACATTGGGCCGCTTATTTCGAACCTGTGTATGAAGCGCTGCGCCGGACGCGGGCCGGACTGGACGCCGAAGGCTTTGGCGACCGCGCCCTTCTGGGCTTTGCCGGTGCGCCCTGGACGCTGGCCACTTATCTGGCCGCGGGGAGAGGCGGCGATGAGCAAAAAGCAGCGCGATTATGGGCCTGGCGTGATCCCGAAGGCTTTGGACGGATTTTGGATATCCTGGCCGACTGTGTTGCCTTTCACTTGATCCGCCAGCTCGAGGCCGGCGCGGACGCGGTGCAGATTTTCGACAGTTGGGCCGGCGGCCTGCCGGAGCAGATGTTCGAAAAGCTGGTGATCAAACCCACCCGCGCCATTGTGCAAAAGGTGCGCGCGGTACGGCCCGACGCCCACATCATCGGTTTTCCCCGCGCTGCCACTTTGGCAGGCTACGAGACCTATGCCCGCGGTACGGGGATTGATGCGCTGTCCCTGGATACCGCCGCACCCATGGGCTGGGCGGCCGCGACCATTGCGCCACTTTGCGCGGTCCAAGGCAATCTCGATCCCTTGGCGCTGGTGGCCGGTGGAGCGGCACTAGACAAGGCGGTGGATCAGATTCTGGAAGCGACGGCGGGAACACCTTTCATCTTCAATCTGGGCCACGGCATTCTTCAGGAAACGCCGGTGGACCATGTCGAACAATTGCTGCGGCGGATCAGGCAGGGGCAGACGATTTGAGCGTGATGCCGCCCAAAATCGCGATTGTTGTTTTTAATCTGGGCGGGCCTGACAGCCTCGAAGCGGTTGAGCCCTTCCTGCGCAATCTGTTTTCCGACCCTGCCATCATTGCCTTGCCCTGGTTCCTGCGTCTGCCCCTGGCCAAGCTGATTGCACGCCGGCGTGCGCCGGTGGCGCGAGCGATCTACCAGCATTTGGGCGGCAGTTCGCCGATTGTGCCGCAAACCCAGCAACAGGCGCGGGCGCTGGAAAATGCGCTGCCCTTGGGGGGAATGGAAATCAGAGCCTTCATTGCCATGCGCTGCTGGCATCCCTTCAGTGATGGGGCGGCCATGGCGGTTAAGGCTTTTAATCCCGACAAGATCATCCTGCTGCCCCTCTACCCGCAATTTTCCACCACCACGACAGCCTCCGCGTTCAAGGACTGGGACCGGGCCGCACGCAAGGCGGGTCTGTCGGCGCCTACCACCCGCATCTGCTGCTGGCCGGATCAGCCCGGTTTCGTTGCAGCCATGGCGGCGCACATCCGCGATGCCGCGCGGGATTTGCAGCCCGGGCTCTCCTATCGCCTGTTGCTGTCGGCGCATGGTTTGCCCAAGCGCACCATTGCCCGCGGCGATCCCTATCAATGGCAGGTGGAACGCGGTGCCGCCGCTATCGTGGCAGCGCTGGGAATGCCCGAACTTGAGCCCGTGGTCTGCTACCAGAGCCGTGTCGGCCCGCTGGAATGGATCGGCCCCGCCACCGACGCGGAAATTGCCAAAGCCGGCGCAGACGGCAAAGGCGTGATCGTTGCGCCTATTGCTTTTGTCAGCGAACATTCTGAGACCTTGGTGGAACTGGATATCGAATATGCCAAGCTTGCCCGGGAAAGCGGGGTAAAGGATTATCGCCGTGCGCCCACCGTCGGCGCTGATGCACAATTCATTGACGGTCTCGCCGCGTTAGTTCGGGAGGCCATTGCCAGCCGCGACGGCACGATCAACGGCACAGGGAGTCGGATTTGTCCGGCTGAATTCTGCCGCTGCATTTTGGAGAAATAGATGGACCAACTTCGCGAATTCCTGGCCAATTACATGGAATGGATTTTGGCGGCACATATCATCGCGGTGATCGCCTTCATGGCCGGCATGCTCTATCTGCCCCGCTTGTTCGTCTATCACACCGGCACGGCGCCTGGCTCGGAAGCCAGCGAAACCTTCAAGGTGATGGAAACCAAGCTGCTCAAGGCGATCATCAATCCCAGCTTTATCGCAGTATGGATTTTGGGACCGACGCTGGCCTGGATCACCGGCGCCTATCTCGACACCTGGCTGCACCTCAAATTCGCGCTGGTGCTTGTGCTGTCAGGTCTGCACGGCCTCAACGTGCGGCTGTGGCGTGGCTTTCAGGCCGACCGCCGCGACCATGACGCCCGCTACTATCGCATCATCAATGAAATCCCGGCCCTGCTGATGGTGCTGATTGTGATCCTTGTCGTTGTCAAACCGTTTGGGGGGTGAGGGCCCGCCCGAACGGCGCAGTGCCGCGCGCTCAAGCGCGGCACGAGCCGGGAAAGGCGCCTATGCATTTGCCACCCCAGGCTGAACAGCCGTTCAGAAAACTCTCTTTCAGGACCTATTTGCGTCGAGCTGAAATCCGGCTATAAGTCGCCCGTCTCCTGATCCGCCGCCTTGTGCATGACGCGAGGCGAACCGGCAAAGACCTCAAGACTTGAGGATCATTCCGGGGCGGGTCGCCAAACCCAACCTTTGCGTGCGACGGCAGGACGCCTTTCCACGCCGGATTTTCGTTCCTCCATTCAGGTGTTTCCATGACAGTCCAGGACGGCTTGCAGACCATGAAGCTGCAGGATCTCAAGGATAAAAAGCCCGCCGACCTGCTGGCCTTTGCTGAAGAGCTTGAGATCGAAAACGCTTCGTCCATGCGCAAGCAGGACATGCTGTTCGCCATCCTCAAGGAACTGGCCGAGCGCAATGTGGACATCATCGGCGGCGGGGTGGTGGAAATTTTGCAAGACGGCTTCGGCTTCCTGCGCTCACCGGAATCCAATTATCTGCCTGGGCCCGACGATATTTATGTTTCGCCCAACCAGATCCGCCGCTTTGGCCTCAGGACCGGCGACACCGCCGAAGGCCCTATCCGCGCCCCCAAGGATGGGGAGCGCTATTTCGCCCTGCTCAAGGTCACCCTGATAAATTTCGAGGACCCCGAGCAGATCAAGCACAAGGTCCATTTCGACAATCTGACGCCGCTCTATCCCACCAAGCCGCTGCGCATGGAGCTGGATGATCCCACCATCAAGGACAAGACCGGCCGGGTGATTGACATTGTGGCGCCGCAAGGCATGGGCCAGCGCGCCCTGATCACCGCCCCGCCCCGCACCGGCAAGACGGTGATTCTGCAGAATATTGCCAAGGCGATTGCCGCCAATCACCCGGATGCTTTCCTGATCGTTCTGTTGATTGACGAACGGCCGGAGGAAGTCACCGACATGCAGCGTACGGTGCGCGGCGAAGTGATTTCCTCCACCTTTGACGAGCCGGCCACCCGCCACGTCCAGGTGGCGGAAATGGTGATCGAGAAGGCCAAGCGCCTGGTCGAGCACAAGCGCGATGTCATCATCCTGCTGGATTCGATCACGCGTCTGGGACGCGCCTACAACACCGTCGTGCCGTCATCAGGCAAGGTGCTGACCGGTGGTGTGGACGCCAACGCCCTGCAGCGGCCCAAGCGCTTTTTCGGCGCCGCCCGCAACATCGAGGAAGGTGGCAGCCTCACCATTATCGCCACGGCGCTGATTGATACCGGCAGCCGTATGGACGAAGTGATCTTTGAAGAGTTCAAGGGCACCGGCAACAGCGAAATCATTCTGGACCGCAAGGTTGCCGACAAGCGCGTCTTCCCTGCCATTGACATCATGAAGTCGGGCACCCGCAAGGACGAGTTGTTGATTGACAAGGGCACCTTGTCCAAAACCTATGTCCTGCGCCGCATTCTCTCGCCCATGGGCACCGTGGATGCGATTGAGTTCCTGCTCGACAAGCTGCGTTCGTCCAAGAACAACGCGGACTTCTTTGAGAGCATGAATACGTAATTCCCAACGCTCCACGGCCGCCTTGGGCTCGCAGCGACAGCATGCGAACGCCACCCAAGTTTTCGTGTGGGTAGAAGTTGGATGGGCGGGTCAAGCCCGCCCATGGAGAACTCGGTTAGACCAGATACAAATGAAAAGGCCGAGGCAGGAAGCGCGGCCCAATCTTGGATCATGTGGCCAGGAAATAGCGCACGATGGCCATACCCAACGCGAAAGCAAAGGCATCTGCGAATCGGTCCAACCCGACGAGGGGTTCGCCGTTCTGACGGCGCAGTTGAGCCAAAAGCGCCATCGCACAGCCAGCAAGAATTGGGGTGAAGAGCATGTTGGCCAGCCGCAGATCATGGTTTGCGATAAAGGAATGGCGAAGAACGAGAAGACTTAAACCACCGGCGATGGCGCCCCACAGCAGAGAGCCGCTCATCGAATAGGCAATATTCCGCGGGCTGCGAAATGGATCGGCCAAAGCCCGGAAAGCAGATTGGGCCAAAAATTCAAAGACAATCTGCAGGATGAGTTCGCCAAGAAGCTCGAACAGAAATTCCATTTCCGTTCGAGCCCCTTAGTTGGTGCTCACTGTTTCACGATCTGCCCGTCCGGCAGGCGCAATTCGCCCCAGCCGCCGTTTAGCGCGTTGGCGCGGAAGGGGTGGGCCGCCGCTGCCTTCTCATCAATCTCCATGCCCCAGCCCGGTCTGTCATTGGCATAGAGATAGCCGCCGCGCATTTCCGGACAGCCCTGAAAGACTTCCTGCGAGGTGGCATTGAAGGGCGTGTATTCCTGGATGCCGAAATTGGTGCAGGTGAGGTCCAGATGCAGCATCGCCATATGGCCGATGGGTGAAACATCGCCCGGCCCGTGCCAGGCAGTGCGGACATTGAAGATTTCGCCCATGGCGGCGACTTTGCGCGCCGGGGTGATGCCGCCCATCTGCGAGATGTGCATGCGCATATAATCAATCAGCCGGTCCTTGATCAGGGGCGTCCATTCATGCGGGCTGTTGAAGAGTTCGCCCATCGCCAGAGGCGCGGCGGTCTGGGCGCGGATATTGCTGAACCATTCGATGTCTTCGGGCGACAGCGGGTCTTCCAGGAAGAAAAGGCGGAATTTCTCCGCCTCCTTGCAGAACTGCACCGCCTCGGTCGGGGTGTAGCGCTCATGCATGTCATGCAGCAACTCGATCTCCAGGCCCAGTTGTTCGCGGGCGGCGGTGAACAGCGCCATGGCGCGGCGCTTGGCGGCTTCCCGTTCAAACACCGGCTGGGTGTGAAGGGAAGGAATGCGCCCACCGCCGGTGGGTGAGCCATAGCCGGCCATGCCGGGCACGCCCACCTGGATGCGGACA
>JAFAVT010000324.1 GCA_019242275.1 Alphaproteobacteria bacterium | reverse complement strand
AATGTATTTCTGTCCCACCGATAGCGCCGTGCCAGGATCGTAGAGGCTGTCGGGATCGCTAACGCCCAGTTTCTTCGCCGTGGCGGGCATGACCTGCATCAGCCCCCGCGCCCCCACCGGCGAGGTTGCCGCAAGCTGGAAGCGACTCTCAATGCGGGCAAAGGCCAACACCAGAGAGTTGTCAATCTTGTAGCCGCCGTCCGGAGCATAGTCAGGCAGCGGAAAGAGGCCGGTGAGATATATGCCGCGAGCAGCGCTTTTTTCGCTGGCGCGCAACTCGACGTTAAAAACGCCCAGCGCATGGGCCAGAACCACCATGGCGGGATCGAGGCGCTCATCATTGTTGACGAAGGCGCGATTGAGCTCAGGGCCGACATACTCCTTTTGTCCCGCTTGCCAGAGGGCCACGGCCCGACGGGCACTGTCGGCGCGCATCAGGTCGGAAAAGTCACCCGCAGACAATACGGCGTCCTTGAACCCGGCCTCGCTGTCCATGCCCAAAGTATGAGCTGCGAGAATGCCGTAAAAGCTGGGGTTCTGCTTTGCCGCGAACTCAAGCAGCGTGACCACCTTGGCCGGGTCACCGCTTTGCATGTGCGCGCGGGCCGCCCAGAAAGCACCTTGGGCCCGCAACGTATTCTGCGCGGCAACATTCTGCGCCAGGCTTTCCAGCGCACGAATGGCATTGTCCCACTGCCCCAGGCGATAGGCGGAAAAACCCGCATCCCACAACAATTGCGGCACGGACGGATCGGTAACAGAAACGGCGAGACTATAAGCTTCCTGGTTGCGACTTTCGGCCAGATAAGAAGCAGCGATGCGATGAGAAAGAATGGCGATATCGCCGGCGGTCGCGGTATCGCGCACGCTGTCCAGCTTCACATTGGCAGCATCCGGATTGCCGGCCTTGATATCGGACAGGATGCCCGCCAGAACGGCACGGGCAATATCGCCATGCGGCACCGGCTCGGGCAGTTCAGCATCTTCATAGCCACCGCTACGCGTACCGACACCCGACGGCGCCGGAATATTGGTGACGACCGCGACCTTGACGCGTTTCTTGCCTTTTTTCACCGTCGTGGTGGAGCGTTGCACCGCCAGTCGGTAGATGCGCTCAGCCACGGGCAGATCGCGATAATCTTTCAGCCATGCCACCAGCTGCGCCGCCGTCGCCCGTTTGGCCTTCGGAGCAAGGAACTCGTTGGCTTCGACGTAACCGGCCAGTGAGGTGTCACTGACCTTGGCGAAAAGCGTCTTCGCCTTACCGAACTGGCCGGCGCGCTGGGCAGCGAAGATGTCGCGATAGAGCGCGGCATCGGCGGAACTCAGAACCTGCGGCACGACGGAGGATTCCTGCGCCATCGCAGTTCCCGCGAGCGCCAGCACAAACCCAAACGTTAACGACAGCCGCGTAAAAATCTTAACGCCCCGACGCGAAAACCCTTCGATCGCTATTAGTTAGCGCGCATCGGAACGCGCGGCAACCCGATTTCTTCCATCCTGGTTGCTATGGCCTGCAAATCACGCCAGGCCAGCTTTTTATGAGCGGGCTGGCGCAGCAGATAGGCCGGATGCAGGGTCGGCATCAACGGGACGTTGTACCCTCCAATGCGATACTCCATCCAGCGGCCGCGTAATTTCATGATGCCTTCGCAGCCTCCCACCACATGCCGCGCCGCCACTGCCCCCAGCAGCACGATCAGTTGCGGCTCAGCCAGCTCAATATGGCGGCGCAAAAAGGGCAGGCATTGTGCTGCTTCTTCCGACGAAGGATCACGATTGTCCGGCGGACGCCAGTTGATGACGTTGGTGATATAGGCGTTGACGTTCCGGTCCAGACCGATGCTAAGCAGCATCTTGTCCAGCAATTGTCCGGCACGGCCTACAAAGGGCTTGCCGATGCGATCTTCATCGCGGCCGGGTGCTTCGCCAATGAAAAGAATTCCGCCAGCAGGCGTGCCGTCGGCGAAGACGGTGTTGGTGGCAGTGCGCTTGAGGGCGCAGCCATTAAAGGCTTCCAGGGCTGCTTTCAATTCTGCCAGCGATTGCGCGTTGGCAGCCATGGCATGGGCATTGCCGATACTGTCGCCCATCGCCGACATGGGCGCCGGTCGTGTCTGGGGGGCAGGACGTGGTGCTGGCGGAATAGTTCGAGCCGTCGCGGCAATGGGGACTGGTGTCGCCGCGAACCGGTTAACAGGCGCTTCGCCCATAGCCTCGCCGGCCCCGGCTTCCAGTAGCCATTCCAAGGTGGAAAGCGCGTCTTCGCCCATGCAAGCGATCATAAGGGCTGTATCACGGCGCTGGCCAGTGTAGAAAAAGCCCCATGACAGAACCGGTTACGCGTGAACAGATGGATTATGACGTCGTCATTGTCGGCAGCGGTCCCGCTGGGCTGGCGGCGGCAATCCGGCTAAAGCAGTTGTCGCCCGAAATCAGCGTCTGCCTGTTGGAAAAGGGCTCCGAGGTCGGGGCGCACATCCTGTCTGGCGCTGTACTTGATCCGAAGGCCCTGACCGAACTGCTTCCGGATTGGAAAGGGAAAGGCGCGCCACTGGAAACGGCGGTGAGCGAAGATCGCTTCTGTTTTTTCACTCAAAACAGCGCCTTCACATTACCGCACTTTCTCTTTCCGCCGCTAATGTCCAACCGCGGCAATTACATTGTCAGTCTTTCCAACCTCTGCAAATGGCTTGGTGCACAGGCTGAAGCGCTGGGAGTGGAAATCTATCCCGGCTTCCCCGCGCATGACCTGATCATTGAAAATGGCGCGGTTAAGGGCGTCATCACTGGGGACTTGGGCGTTGCCAGAGACGGCCATCACAAGGACAGTTTCACGCCCGGCATGGAAC
Source organism: Alphaproteobacteria bacterium (assembly GCA_019242275.1). Taxonomy (GTDB): domain Bacteria; phylum Pseudomonadota; class Alphaproteobacteria; order Micropepsales; family Micropepsaceae; genus Rhizomicrobium. The sequence goes on along the minus strand of JAFAVT010000324.1, from coordinate 15,957 downwards.
TGCGTGGCAAGTACACGCTATTCGCAGAAGGGGCGCGGGGCTCGCTTTCGAAAATTCTCATCCGGCAATTCGGATTGGCCCGCCAGCCGCAAAAATACGGAATCGGCTTGAAGGAATTGTGGGAGCTGCCGCGCGCGCAGCACAAAAAAGGCTTGGTACTGCACGGGTTGGGCTGGCCACTGGACAATGAGACCGGCGGCGGCCTCTTTCTGTATCATTGGGGTGAGAATTTCTGCTCCATCGGACTGGTCGTTCATCTCAACTACAAGAACCCATGGCTCGACCCTTTTGGCGAATTCCAGCGGGCAAAAACCCATCCGACCATCGCGGCAATGCTGAAAGGCGGTAAACGTATCGGCTATGGTGCCCGCGCCATTACCGAAGGTGGCGCACAGTCGGTCCCCAAATTGGCTTTCCCAGGCGGTGCGCTGATCGGCTGCGCGGCTGGCTTCGTCAACCTTCCGCGCATTAAAGGAAGCCACAATGCCATGAAGACCGGCATGCTGGCGGCGGAAGCCACATTCGCCGCCTTAGGTGAGGGCCGAGCCCACGACACGCTGCGAGGCTATGAAACCGCCTACGCGAACAGTTGGGTGGCGAAAGATCTGCACCGGGTCCGCAACGCCAAACCGCTGTGGTCAAAGTTGGGTACTTTAGCGGCGCTGCCCCTGATCGGTTTGGACCTCTGGACCAACCAGCTTTTTGGTTTTTCCTTATTCGGAACCCTGAACAACGCAGAACCGGACTATGCTACGCTGCGCAAGGCTTCGGAAAGCGCGAAAATCGCCTATCCCAAGCCCGACGGCGTGTTAACCTTCGATCGCGCCTCCAGCCTGTTCCTATCGGGAACCAATCACGAGGAAAATCAGCCTGTTCATTTGAAATTGACCGATCCAGCCATTCCCATTTCCGTCAACTTGCCCGAATATAGCGAGCCGGCGCAGCGCTACTGTCCGGCAGGGGTGTATGAGGTGGTCGAGCAGGCTGGACGCTCGCGGTTTCAGATCAACGCGCAGAATTGCGTCCATTGCAAAACCTGCGACATCAAAGATCCGGCCCAGAACATCACCTGGGTAACGCCGGAAGGCGGCGGCGGACCAAACTATACGAATATGTAGGTGAGTTGATGCGTACGTCTGTTCTTTTTGCCGCCGTGCTTCTGCTGGCTGGTTGCGGCTTGCAGAAACCGATTTTCAGCGACAACGACCTTGGTCTTGGCGACAATGCCACGGTGCGCAATCTCGGCAGCGCCAGCAACAGCTTTTCCAGCTATCTCTCTGCCCGCTTTGCTGCCAGTGACCACGACCTTACAGGGGCAGCGCGCTTTTACAGCCAGACGCTGAAAAGCGACCCCGCTGACAGCAGCCTGCTGGGCCTATCTTTCATCTATGCCGCTACCTCTGGCGATTTTGCTGCCGCCGGGACCTATGCTGCCAGCATTGTTACCACCACCCCGGATGACCGTTACGCCCGCCTTACGCTGGCGGTGATTGCTTTCAAGAAAAAGGATTACACGGAAGCGCGACGTCAATTGTCGCTTTCCGCCAAGGGCCCGCTCGCTTCACTGACGCTATCCTTGTTCGATGTCTGGGCCGCGGCAGCGCAGAATGACAAGCCGGCCATGGAAAAAGATTTGGCAGCGCTAGCGGCAGAAAAGGGGGCGGAGAATATCGCAGCCTTCCATATGGGTCTGCTCTCCGAATACAGCGGCAATTTTGACGCGGCCGAGACGGCATACAAGCAGGCTTTGAAAGCCGGGGCCACACCGCGCGTGCTGGAAGCCTATGGCCGAATGCTGGAGCGCGCCGGCCGCGCCGCTGATGCAACCGCGCTTTACACAGCACACAAAGGTGAGGGCGGATTCGCCGCGGTGGTCGAACCAGGGCTGGCCCGCATTGCTGCGGCAAGCAAACCCGCGGCGCTGGTGACGACACCAAGCGATGGCGTGGCGGAAGGCCTGTTCGGGTTTGCCGCCTCGCTGAGCGACAATGCCAGCGCCGATGTTTCGGTGCTCTATCTGCGCATGGCGCTTTATTTGCGTCCGGATTTCGCCCTGTCGCAGATTCTTCTGGCCGACCGTTTCGACCAGTTGCAGCGCTATGAAGATGCCATCGCCGTCTATCGCACAGTGGATATCGGCTCACCTTTCCGTCACATGGCAACAATGGGATTGGCTCTCGACTTGACGCGGTCGGGGCATACCGATGCAGCAATCGTCGAACTTAAGCGCCAGGCCGCGGCGGACAGCAAGGACAACGAGGCCTGGATTGCCCTGGGCGACGCTTATCGCGCTACCGACAAAAATGCCGAAGCACTGGAAGCCTATGACCGTGCGGTTGCCGCCATCGGCATCCCCCGCGCGCGCGATTGGCCGCTGTTTTTCGCGCGCGCCATGGTCAAGGAAAAGCTCAAGGACGCTAAAGGCTCGGAAGCAGAAATCAACACCGCGCTCAAGCTCTCGCCCAACGAGGCGCAGTTGTTGAACTATCTGGGCTATGCCTGGGTGGACCGCGGCGAACGGGTCGAAGAAGCCCTCACCATGTTGGAAAAGGCGCGATCGTTGCGCCCCTATGACGGCTACATCGTGGATAGCGTTGGCTGGGCCTATTACAAGCTGGGCCGTTATGACGATGCCGCCAAAACCCTGGAACAGGCCGTGCTGCTGGTGCCTGGCGATCCTACCATCAACGAGCATCTGGGTGATGCCTTGTGGAGAGCCGGCAAGCCGATTGATGCCCGCTTCCAGTGGAACCATGCTCTGACATTCGGCGCAGAAGCCGAAGCAAAAGCTGCGATCGAGCAGAAGCTCAAGGCGGGACTGCCCGGTTGACGGAGCATCGGCCCGGAGCGAGTAGCGGCAGCGTGCGAGCGCAAGGCCTTGTGTCCGGCCGTGCGAGCATATGAAAGTTACGGAAAAGGCCTCGGCGAAGGTCAATCTCTTCCTGCACGTGGGCGAGCGCCGTTCCGACGGCTTTCACCCCTTGCAAAGCCTGGCGGTTTTCACCGACGCGGGAGACATGCTGCATGCTGAGGAAGCACCGAACCTTTCGCTCGCTATTGATGGCCCTTTTGGCGCAGGTCTAGCGGCGGAGAGTGGCAATCTGGTGCTGCGCGCTGCAGCCGCCTTAGCGCGTCAAACCGGAGTGCCTGCGGGCGCAGCGCTGACCCTGACCAAGAACCTGCCGGTGGCGTCCGGTATTGGCGGTGGATCGGCCGATGCCGCAGCGGGATTGCGGGCATTGAAGCGGCTCTGGAACATCGAAATCCGGGACACGGCGCTGCTTGATGTCGCTGCGGCACTGGGCTCGGACGTGCCGGTCTGTGTTCCGTCTGTCTCCGCTTACATGGAAGGGCGCGGCGAGATTTTGACCCAGGTTGCGGTGCCGCGCCTTCCCATGCTGCTGGTCAATCCCGGCGTGGCGGTGCCGACCCGGGACGTCTTTGCCCGCATACAGAAGCGCAGCGGCGTCGGGCGCGCCCTGCCGCACGATGGTTTCGCCGACCCAATATCCCTGCTGCGGTTTCTTGCCGATACCTGCAATGATTTGGAAGCGCCGGCGCGCGCACTTCAGCCGGTAATCGGCAAAGTGCTGAATGAACTGTCGGTGTTGCCGGGTGTGGCCTTGGCGCGAATGTCCGGCTCCGGCGCCACCTGCTTCGCGCTGTTTGAAGATGCCGATGCCTGCGCCCACGGCGCCAAGACAATCCAGAATGCGCACGCGAATTGGTGGGTGACGGCCACCGCCACGCGGTGACCGCCTTAAGCCAAAATTAAGCAATGCAGGCCAGCCTTCCCGCGCGTTGCCGCAGGAGCCCACATGTCGGAAGCCAAGAATATCCCGTCCAAATTGCAAGACGATCCCAAGGCACCCGAGATTTATGCCACAGCGGCGACCGGCTTCTTCAATGCCAACGGCATTATTTCCATCACCCTGGAGTCGGCCCGTGCCGATCACTCCAAATCGCCGGCGCCGGTCAACCGCGTCGTGGTCGGGCGGGTTGTCCTGCCGGCGGCGGGGGCGCAGGCCCTGGCGGTGGGACTGTTCGACTTCCTGGAAAAGCAGGGCTTCAAGTTTAAGAAATAGCGCGTCTTAATAAGCTCGTTCGACGCAGAAGTCGGCGATATCACCCAAGGCGCTGCGGATTTCGCTTGTCGGCAGCACGACCAACGCCGCTTTGGCATTGTCGGCATAGGCGCGGGCGCGGCGCATGGTTTCCTGAATGCCGCCGGTTTCCTCCACCAGGGTAATGGCGCGGTCCAGGTCAGTCTCAGTCTGGTTGGCGGTTTCGATCACCCGCTTCCAGAAGGGTTTGTCGGTTTCGCGGGCGCGGGCATGGGCAAGGATGATGGGCAGCGTCATTTTGGCTTCACGGAAATCGTCACCCACCGTCTTGCCTAACAGCGCCTGCCGGCCGGAATAATCCAGCGCATCATCCACCAGTTGGAAGGCGATGCCCAAATTGAGGCCGTAGGCGCGCATGCCTTCGACCACCGGGGCGGGTAGGGCGGCAATGACCGCGCCGGCTTCAGCGGCGGCGGCAAACAGGGCTGCGGTCTTGGCCGTAACCACCTTCAGGTAATGGTCTTCGGTGACACCCAGATTGTTGGATGATTTCAGTTGCATCACTTCGCCTTCGGCAATGATGGCGGCAGCACTGGAAAGAATATCCAGCACCGCCAGATTGCCGGTCTCGACCATCAGTTGGAAGGCGCGCGAGAACAGGAAATCGCCCACCAGCACGCTGGGCTTGTTTCCCCACATCAGGTTGGCGGAAACCTTGCCGCGGCGAAGGGCGCTTTCGTCCACGACATCGTCATGCAGCAGGGTGGCGGTATGGATGAATTCTACTGCCGCCGCCAGCATCACATGGCCGTCGCCGGCATAGCCACCGGCCCGTGCTGCCGCCAGGGTCAGCAAGGGGCGCAAACGCTTGCCGCCGGAATCGATCAGGTGCCGCGCCAGATCGGGGATCAGCGGCACACCGGAATGCATGCGGATATGGATCAGCCGGTCGGTGGCGCCCATGTCGGCGCCTACCAGGGCATGCAATCGCTCAACCGGGGAAACCCCGGCGGTATCCTTTAACTTGGTTTCCGCGGCCATTTTGCCAAGATTACCGGCCCGTCACCGGGCAGGGCAAGCGATACAGGCGCCGCAGCCGGCGTTATAAACCCGCATATGAAGGCTGTTCTCAAGACCACCAATCCGGTGCTGCTGAATTTCGCCGCCAATGTCCTGGCGCAGGAAGGCGTCGAACACGCCATATTTGACGAGAATGCCAGCATCATGGACGGCAGCATGGGGTTTCTTCCGCGGCGGCTGATGGTACTGGACGAGGATTTCGCCAAGGCCGAGCGGCTCTTGAAGGCTGCGGTGCCCGAAGCTTTCACATGACCGAAACCTTTCTCGACGGCCGGGTGAAAGCCCGACAACCTGAAACCGGCTTCCGCTCCGGGACGGACGCAGTGCTGCTGGCGGCAGCGGTTCCGGCGCGGGCTGGGCAATCAGCGCTGGAGCTGGGAGCGGGAGCGGGTGCCGCCAGTCTCTGTCTGGCGGCCCGAGTGCCGGGGCTGGATCTTACCGGGGTCGAGGTTGATCCCGCATTGGCCGCCCTGGCCGAAGCCAATGCTGCCGCCAGCGATCTTCCTACCCATTTCGTGGCGGCTGACGTATTCGCTCTCCCGCCCTCCCTTAGGCGCGAATACGACCAGGTGTTCGCCAATCCGCCTTTCCACGGCGAGGGCAACGCCCCTTCGGATGCAGCCCGCGCCCGCGCTCTGATGGACGATGGCAGTTTGCCCCAATGGTTGAGCATCGGGCTGCAACGCACTGTTTCAGGCGGCTTTTTCACTGCGATTATTCGCGCCGACCGTCTTGGAGAGGCTTTGGCGGCCCTGCCGCCAAGAGGTGTCAACATTCTGCCGCTGTGGCCCAGGGCCGGTATGGCCGCCAAGCGGGCGGTCCTGCAGGCCCGCAAAGGCTCCCGAGCGCCTGTAGGCCTGCTGCCGGGCCTGGCGCTGCATGATGCCGAGGGCCGCTACACGGCCGAGGCCGAGGCAATCCTGCGCCACGGGGCTTCGCTTGCCCTGGATTCTGCCCGCCTATAGCTTCCGGGCACCCCCGAAGAGCCGAATCGTGCCCAAAGCCAAGACGTTCCAGGACCTTATTCTGACCCTTCAGAACTACTGGGCGCGTCAAGGCTGCCTGATCCTTCAGCCTTACGACAATGAGATGGGCGCCGGGACCTTCCACCCCGCTACCACCCTGCGGGCCCTGGGCCCACGGCCTTGGAATGCAGCCTATGTCCAGCCCTCCCGCCGGCCCACCGACGGCCGCTATGGCGAGAATCCCAATCGGCTGCAGCACTATTACCAGTACCAGGTGATCCTGAAGCCGGCGCCGGAAAATGTGCAGGAGCTTTACCTGGGCTCGGTCCGCGAGATCGGACTGGACCCCAATTTGCACGACATCCGCTTCGTCGAGGATGACTGGGAAAGCCCCACCCTGGGGGCGGCGGGCCTGGGCTGGGAAGTCTGGTGCGACGGAATGGAGATCACCCAGTTCACCTATTTCCAGCAGGTGGGCGGTTTCGACTGCGATCCGGTCTCGGCCGAGATCACCTATGGCCTCGAACGGCTGGCGATGTATGTCCAGAATGTCGAATTCGTCTATGACCTCGCCTTCAACGAACAGTTCCGCTACGGCGAGGTCTTCCACCAGAGCGAAGTGGAGTTTTCTGCCTACAATTTTGAACGTGCCGACACTGAGATGCTGTTCCGGCATTTCAAGGATGCGGAGAAACAGTGCCAGGAATTGCTTTCCGGCAATCGCAAGCTGGCGCTGCCCGCTTATGACCAGTGCATCAAGGCATCTCATGCCTTCAACCTGCTGCAGGCGCGCGGGGTCATCAGCGTGACCGAGCGCGCCGCCTATATCGGGCGGGTGCGGGCGCTGGCGCAGGCCTGTTGCCAGGCCTGGCTGGACAGTGACATGGGCAAATACACACCGAGGTATGGCTAATGCGCGATACTTGCATTTGCCCATGTCATCCCGGGCCCGGCGCAGCGTGCAACGGTGGGCCGCAGACCGGGGACCGGCAACAAGCTGTGACGGGCAGCTATCAGAATGACTGAACTCTTGCTCGAACTGTTCTCCGAGGAAATCCCCGCCCGCATGCAGGCCGGGGCCGCCCGCGACCTGGAACGGCTAATGGTCGAGGCGCTGTCGGACCGCGGTCTGCTGTTCGAAGGCATCAAGGCGTTCAGTGGTCCCCGCCGTCTGACCCTGGCCATCGCCGGACTGCCGGCGAAGCAGAAGGATGTACGCGAGGAATTGAAAGGGCCGAAGGTGGACGCGCCCGCCGCCGCCATTGATGGCTTTCTCAAGAAGACCCGCCTGACGCGCGAACAGCTCAAGGTGGAAAGCACCCCCAAGGGCGATGTCTATATGGCGCTGATCGAACGCGAAGGGCGCGACGCCGCCGCCGTGCTGGCCGAGATCATTCCCGAGGTGATGGGCAAACTGCCCTGGCCCAAATCCATGCGCTGGAAACCTGGTGTCTCGACCCGCTGGGTGCGGCCGCTCCATTCCATCCTCGCCACCTTTGACGGCGAAGTGGTGCCGTTCAGCTTTGCCGGGGTGAGCAGCGGCAACCATACGCGCGGGCACCGCTTCCTGTCGGAAGGCCGGATCGAGGCGCGGCGGTTCGAGGATTACGAGGCGGCGCTGAAAAAGGCGCATGTCATCCTGGATACCGAGGAGCGTGCCGCCATCATCTTCGAAGGCGTCAAAAGTGCCGCCTTTGTCCACGGCCTGGAACTGATTCCGGACGAGGGGTTGCTGGCGGAGGTCTCGGGCCTCGCCGAATGGCCGGTGGTCTATGTCGGCAGTATCGAAGACCAGTTCATGGAGGTGCCCCCGGAAATCTTGCAAACCTCGATGCGGACGCACCAGAAATACTTTGCCCTGCGGGATCCCAAGACGGGAAGGATGGCGAACAAGTTCGGCCTGGTCGCCAATATGATCGCGGCGGATGGCGGCAAGGAGATCGTCGCCGGCAACGAGCGCGTCCTGCGCGCCCGCCTGTCGGACGCGAAGTTTTTCTGGGACGAGGATCGCAAACGCACGTTGGAAAGCCGGGTGCATGACCTGAAGGGCATCGTGTACTACGAAGAATATACGTATTGGCACAAGGTTGATTCTATAGCGACCAAAGCTTCAATTATTGCTGCAGAGATTGGAGCCGACCCAAGTAAAGCCAAACGTGCGTCGCGGCTGAGCAAGGCTGATCTGACATCTGGGTTAGTTGGGGAATTCCCGGAATTGCAGGGCCTGATGGGACGTTATTTTGCGCTTAATGACAAAGAGGAGAAAGAAGTCGCTGACGCAATACGAGACCATTACAAACCTCAAGGTCCCTCGGATGGTATTCCTGAGAGCGATGTAGGTGCGTCTGTTGCGTTAGCGGACAAGCTTTCGACACTTTATTGGCTGTTTCATGAGGGCGAGAGGCCCACCGGCTCCAAGGATCCTTATGCATTACGTCGCGCCGCTCTGGGTGTCGTTCGGATCATCCTTGAAAAGAAGTACCGGTTTGGCCTTAAGTGGTTTCTGGATTTGGGCTGGTACGGCGCGCTTACCGCAAGCACCGAGGGCGACAAGGAGAAAACTGAGAGCGACTTGCTTGAATTTATCGTTGACCGCCTGAAGGTCGCGTTGAAGGGAAAGGGTATCCGCCACGACCTGATTGATGCGGTCTTTTCACTGGGGAACGAAGACGATTTGGTCCGGCTGGTGACGCGGGTCGAGGCGCTGCAAGCTTTCCTCAAAACCGACGACGGCAAGAACCTGCTGGCCGGCTACAAGCGCGCCGCCAACATTCTCAAGGTCGAGGAAAAGAAGGACGGCCGCACCTATATCTCGGAGGTGGATGAAAAGCTGCTGCCCGAATCTGCAGACAAGGCGCTGCACGCGGCTCTAGCCAAGGCCGTCGGCGCCATTGGCTCCGCCCTCGACAGGGAGGACTTTGCTGGAGCCATGCGTGAAATGGCCGCGCTGCGCGGGCCGGTGGACAGCTTCTTCGAGGCGGTGAAGGTCAATGCCGACGATCCCAAACTGCGCGAAAACCGTTTGCACCTGCTGGCGGGTCTGCGGGCCGCGCTGCAGCGGGTAGCGGATTTCTCAAAGATCGAGGGCTAATCCCTCCACCTCACCATGGGCGGGCTTGACCCGCCCATCCAGAGCAGCCATTCCCCCGCACAACGGTGTTCTGCGATCACCTGGGTGGCCCGCATTCGCGGGCCATGACAGTTTGGCTTGAATCGGACAGTGGCAGATGACAGCGAACAAGTGGGTTTACAGCTTCGGCAACGGCGCCGCTGACGGCGAGGGCAGTATGAAGAATCTGCTGGGCGGCAAAGGTGCCGGTCTGGCGGAAATGAGTCGCCTGGGCCTACCCGTTCCGCCCGGCTTCACCATCACCACTGAAGTATGCACCCACTATTACGCTAACGCCCAGACCTATCCCGCCGATCTTAAGCCGGCCGTGGAAACGGCGGTCGCCGCCATCGGCAAGACTGTCGGCGCCGGCTTCGGCGATGCGAAAAATCCGCTGCTGGTCTCGGTGCGTTCCGGCGCCCGTGTTTCTATGCCCGGCATGATGGACACGGTGCTCAATCTTGGCCTCAACACCGCCACCACCGAAGGGCTGGCGAAACTAACCGGCGATGCCCGCTTTGCCTATGACTCCTATCGCCGCTTCATCCACATGTATTCCGATGTGGTGCTGGGCGTGGATCATGCCGGCTTCGAAGCCATCATGGACGATGCCCGCGATACCAAGGGCGTAGAGCTGGATACGGAACTGGACGCCGAAGACCTTAAAATCATCGCCGAGCAGTTCAAGGCGCGGGTGCAGGAAGAACTGGGCAGGCCGTTTCCGGAAGACGTAAACGAGCAGCTTTGGGGCGCTGTCGGAGCGGTGTTCGGCTCCTGGAATTCGCACCGTGCCATTACCTATCGCAAGCTCAATAACTTTCCCGAAGAATGGGGCACCGCTGTTACTGTTCAGGCCATGGTGTTCGGCAATCGCGGTGAAACCAGCGCCACAGGGGTTGCCTTCACCCGCGATCCTGCCACCGGCGAGAAGATCTTCTATGGCGAATTCCTCATCAACGCCCAGGGCGAGGATGTGGTGGCGGGCATTCGTACCCCGCAGCCCATCTCCAAAGCAGTGCGTGAGCGCCAGGGGGGGCGTCGGCCTTCGATGGAAGAGGCGATGCCGCAGGCTTATGCTGAATTGAAAGCCATCGGCGACCGGCTGGAAGCCCATCACCGCGACATGCAGGATGTCGAATTCACGGTGCAGGAAGGCAAGCTCTATATGCTGCAGGCCCGCGCCGGCAAGCGCACGGCAGAAGCGGCACTGCGCATCGCCATAGACATGGAGAAGGAGGGTCTGATTGATCGGGATACGGCGTTGCTAAGGGTTGATCCCGCCGCGCTGGACCAGTTGCTGCATCCCACCCTCGATCCCGACGCACCCCGCACCCAGATCGCCGCCGGCCTGGGGGCTTCGCCCGGCGCCGCCACCGGCGAGGCGGTATTTACCGCGGAAGAGGCAGAGAAAATTGCCGCAGAGGGTCGCGCCGTCATTCTGGTTCGCACCGAAACTAGTCCGGAAGATATTCATGGGATGCATGCCGCCAAGGGAATTCTCACCGCGCGCGGCGGCATGACCAGCCATGCCGCGGTTGTGGCGCGCGGCATGGGCCGGCCCTGTGTTTCAGGCGCGGGCATGATGAAAATTGATGTCACCAAAGGGGAGATGTTCGTCGGCAGCACAACAGTGAAACGAGGCGACATCATCACCATTGATGGCGCTGCCGGCCTGGTCTTTCTGGGGGCCGTGAAAATGCGTCAGCCGGAACTGACCGGCGATTTTGCCACCTTGATGGAATGGGCCGACGTAGCGCGGCGGCTGAAGGTGCGGGCCAATGCAGACACCGAAACCGACGCCGCCACCGCCCGCAAATTCGGCGCCGAGGGCATCGGCCTTTGCCGCACCGAGCATATGTTCTTCGAGCCTGACCGTATCCTGGCGGTACGCCAGATGATTTTGGCGGAAGAGAAGGAGGCGCGGGAAGCGGCGCTGGCCAAGCTCTTGCCGATGCAGTGCGGCGACTTTGAAGCCATTTTCGCGGCGATGGCGGGCTACCCGGTCACCATCCGTCTGCTAGACCCGCCGCTGCATGAATTCCTGCCGCAGAAGGAGGAGGAGATCGCAGAAGTAGCCGCTGCAGCCGGTACCTCACCGGCGAAGCTGCGGGCCCGCGCCATTGCCTTGCACGAGGCCAACCCGATGCTGGGGCATCGCGGCTGCCGCTTAGGGATCACCTATCCCGAAATCTATGAGATGCAGGCCCGCGCCATCTTCGAAGCGGCGCTGGCAGTGGCAGCTAGGGGCGTGAAACTGGCGCCCGTGGAGATCATGATCCCGCTGGTGGGTTTCAAGTCAGAGCTGGATTTTCTCAAGAGTCGGATTGATGCGGTAGCCGTCGGCATCAGGGGCTGTCCCGCCTACAGCGTCGGCACCATGATCGAGCTGCCCCGGGCTGCCTTGCGCGCCGGCGAGATCGCAGTGACGGCGGAATTCTTCTCCTTCGGCACCAACGATCTCACCCAGACCACGCTGGGCGTTTCCCGCGACGACGCCGCCGGCTTCCTCGGCGAATATGTCGGCAAGGGCCTGATCCCACGTGACCCCTTTGTCAGCATTGACCAGGACGGCGTGGGTGAACTGATCCGCATCGCGTCTGAGCGCGGCCGCATGACGCGAAAAAATCTTAAACTCGGCATCTGCGGCGAGCATGGCGGCGATCCCGCCTCGATAAAATTTTGTCACGACTCAGGGCTGGATTATGTCTCCTGTTCGCCGTTTCGCGTGCCGGTTGCGCGCTTGGCCGCTGCACAAGCAGCGCTTAGGAAATAGACGAAACTGTGTTTTAAGAGCAAAAAGTGCCGGGAAACACTGGCATTTTCAGCCATGCAGATTCGTTGCATCTCCCCAAATAAAAAATTTATTTGACGATTCGTGACCGGATTTGGCAAAAGCCACGCCGGTGCTGGAACCATTCGGAACTTTTTGAGGACTAGCGAAATCGAAGCAGCGTAATCGAAATAGCGAATGCGGGAGGAATTGCCATGAAGGGGCAGCGTGAACGCAAAAGCGAAATAGACCAATCTGAATAGACCAAGCGAAACCGAGAGCCGAAAGAAGTTTAAGCCTTCCATGAAAAGCAACGATGCGATATCGCGGTCTGACCGCGTGCTTGTGGCCGCCATGGCGATCATCATTGCCACCGCCAGCGCCGCCATCGGCGCCTCCCTGAGCTATCATCCGTCCACGAACAAAAGCCTGGCTCCGCCGCTTGCAGTGGCTGCTGCCCCGGCCGCTCCGACCACGGATAGCGTTCTGACCCGCCTCCTGGCAGAGCATAAATGCCTGTCGGAAGTGCTTTACTACGAAGCCCGGGGGGAAGGCGCCAGCGGCCAGAAGGCCATTGCCGAAGTGGTTTTCCATCGCATGAATACCGGTAACTACGGCCATTCGATCTGTGCCGTGGTCTATGAAGGTGCTGGCCATCCCGGCTGCCAGTTCTCGTTTGCCTGCAACAGTGACCGCAATCAGCGCCGGGATGATCTGGCGTGGCGTGACGCAGAAACCCTGGCTGCCCGTATCCTCACCGGCGAGGTGCGGCTGGCCAACGCCACCGGCGGGGCCACCAATTTTCACGCCATCTCTGCTTCGCCCGACTGGGCCGATACGCTGGAAAAGACAACCCAAATCGGTAATCACATCTTCTACAAGGGCGCCGGCCGGAGCCACGACAGTTAAATCGTCTAGAAGTCCAACCCGATATCAAGATTGGGCGCGGAATGTGTGATTGCGCCTGAACTGATGTAATCCACACCCGTTTCCGCGATGGCGCGTATCGTGGCCAGGCTGACATTGCCCGAAGCCTCCAGCGTGGCGCGGCCCTTGTTTAACGCGACCGCCTGCCGCAATGTCTGCGGGTCCATGTTGTCCAGCAACACTGCCTTCACGCCCAGCGCCAGCGCCTCTTCCAACTGCGCCAGGGTGTCCACCTCAACCTCAATCCGTACCGCTGAACCCAGCCCCTGTCTCAGGCGTTGAAGCGCCGCCGCGATGCCGCCGGCGGTGGCAATGTGATTATCCTTCACCAGTACAGCATCATCCAGTCCAAAACGGTGACTAAGGCCGCCGCCGCAGCGCACGGCGTATTTCTCCAGCAGCCGCAGGCCCGGAAGGGTTTTGCGGGTACAGACAATGCGAGCTTTGGTGCCGGCGACCGCCGTAACCAACGCCGCTGTCGCCGTCGCCACACCCGAAAGATGGCCCAGAAAGTTAAGCGCCACTCGTTCGGCTGCCAGTAGGTTGCGGGCGGCACCCTCGATGGTGGCCAGAAGCACGCCCGCCGCCACGGTATCTCCATCGGCAACCGCCGTCGCAAAGCGCGTGGTGGGATCAACCAGGCGAAAAGCGGTTTCGGCGCAATTCAGGCCGGCGACGACGCCAGGCTTGCGCGCCACCAGTCGCGCTGTCGCACGCGTATCCGCCGGAATAGTATGGATTCTGGTAATATCGCCGGCGCAGCCAAGGTCTTCCTCTAACGCGGCACGAACCGCGGTCTCGACCGGCAGCGGCGGCAACGGGCGGCTGTAAAAATCGTCGCTTCCCACTTCTGCCTACTTCAAAGGGCGCGGCGCTGCGGGGTTGGAGCGGGTGTGTCCGTGTCCGCCAAGGTCAAGAAACTGCGCTGACCGCACAGGTTCGTCTGCGGGAAATCGCTGCGCCAGTGGCTGCCGCGGGATTCCTGCCGCATCAGAGCCGCGGCGGCCACCAGCCGCGCCGCCGCGGTGATGTTGAGCAAGGCAGCATCGCCATTGCCCGCCTGCTCAATCCGCCCGATGATTTCTAGCAATTGCGTCAGGCCCTTTGTATCGCGTTCCAGCCCGGCGTGACAGCTCATCGCCTCACGCAACAGCCGCGGCGGCGGCTGCAAGGCCGCCAAAGGCGCCACCAGCGGGCGCGGCCGCTCGGCACCGGACAGCAGCAATCCGCGTACATCCTCGGCAACGCGGGCGCCGAAAACCAATCCTTCCAGCAGAGAATTGGAAGCCAGACGGTTGGCGCCATGCAATCCGGTGGCAGCGCATTCACCCACAACCCAAAGCCCTGCCAGTGAGGAACGCCCGTTGCGGTCGCTGGCGATGCCGCCCATGTGATAATGCGCCGCCGGCGCCACCGGGATAGGCTGCACCGCTGGGTCAATCCCTGCCGACATGCAGGAGGCGAACACAGTGGGGAATCGCTGCGCGAAACTGGTGCCGATGGCGGCGCGGCAATCCAGGAAGACCTGGTGACCGGCGGCGATGCGGCGGTGAATAGCGCGGGCGACAATATCGCGCGGTCCCAGTTCGCCATCGGCATGGACAGCGCCAATGAAGTGCTTGCCCCTTTCATCTACCAGGGTGGCGCCTTCACCGCGCAATGCTTCCGTGGCCAAAGGTGCTGGATCGCGCCCGATAGCAATGGCGGTAGGGTGGAACTGGACGAATTCCGGATCGGCGATCAGGGCTCCGGCACGCGCTGCCATTCCCAAGCCTTCGCCGCGGGCTTCCAGCGGGTTGGTGGTAACGGCGTAAAGAGCGCCGAGCCCGCCGGTGGCCAGGATCACGGCGCTGGCGCGCAGCAGCACCAGGCGCGCCCCGGCACCGCTGCCGGTACGGGCAAAGAGGCCGACGACACGGCCATCCGCCATGGCCAGCTCAACAGCGTGATAACCTTCCAGCAGCCGGATTGAGGGCGTTGCGGCAGCACGCGTCGCGAGGGTGGCCGAAATCTCGGCCCCGGCGCGGTCGCCTTTCACATGCACGATGCGGGCCTTGGAATGGGCGGCTTCCAGGCCAAGCGCCACGTTCCCGTCCGCCTTGCGGTCGAAGGGCGCGCCATAGTCTAGCAGATCGGCGATGCGGGCAGGAGCGTCCTTCGCCACCATTTCCACAATGGCCGGATCGCAAAGGCCGGCGCCCGCGGCGATAGTATCTGCCGCATGGGCCCGCCAGTCATCGTCCGGAGCCATGGCGGCGGCTATACCACCCTGCGCCCAGGCAGAAGAGCCGGCAGCACCGGCTTTGGCGCCGGTGAGCACCGTCACCGGCATGGGGGCCAGTTTCAGGGCCGTGAACAGCCCGGCGATGCCGCCGCCCAGGACCAAGGCGCCTTCGCATTCGATGATGTTGTCAATGCGGGAGGTCATTTAATTGCCAGCATCCGGTCAATCGGCGCCTTCGCTCTGGCCGCGATCTCAGCATCGATCACCACTTCGGTCGTCATGGTCTCCAATGTATGCAGAATGCCTTCGAGGGTGATGCGCTTCATGTGCGGACACAGATTGCAGGGCCGCACAAACTGCGTCCGCGGGTTTTCAGCGGCGACATTGTCGCTCATTGAGCATTCGGTGATCAGGATCACCCGTTCCGGATGATGTTGGCCGACATAACCGATCATGGCGGCGGTTGAACCGGCGAAATCGGCCTCCGCCACCACTTCGGGTGGGCACTCGGGATGAGCCAGCACCACGATGCCGGGATTGGCGGCGCGGTAGTCGCGGATCTGTTGGGCGGTGAAGCGTTCATGTACCTCGCAGGCGCCTTCCCAGGTAATCACCTTGACGCCGGTCTGGGCCGCGACATTGCGGGCCAGATACTTGTCCGGAATCATGAGGACGGTGTCGGTGCCGAAATCCTTTGCGATCTGCTCAACCACTTTCACCGCATTGCCGCTGGTGCAGCAGATATCGCTTTCCGCTTTCACCTCGGCGCTGGTGTTGACATAGGTGACCACCGGCAGGCCGGGATATTGCTGCCTAAG
>JAFAVT010000292.1 GCA_019242275.1 Alphaproteobacteria bacterium | reverse complement strand
TCGCCGGCCGCCAGCGGATACCAGGGAATAAAGCCAATGCCGTTCGCGGCGCAATAATCCAGCACGTCATCGCTTTCGCGGCTGGCCATGTTGTAATGGTTTTGCACCGTGGCGACGGGGAAGAATTGCTGCGCCGCCCTGATCTCGCCGATCGAGACTTCCGACAGGCCGGCATATTGAATAAGGCCTTCCGCGATCATCTCCTTTACCGCGCCGAACTGCTCGGCTTGCGGAATATTTTCGGCGACGCGGTGCAGTTGCCACAGGGTAATGCGCTCCACTCCCAGCTTCTTGAGACTCTTCTTGGCTGCTTCCTTCAAATGCGCGGGCCGTGTGTTCACCGTCCAGCGGTCGGGGCCGGAACGGGTAAAGCCGGCCTTGGTGGCGATGACCAGACCGTCATAGGGGTGCAGCGCTTCGTAGATCAATTCCTCGGAAACATCGGGGCCATAAGAATCGGCGGTATCAATGAAGTTGACGCCCAGCTCCGGCAGCAGCCGCAACACCCTTATCGCTTCGGCCTTGTCTTTGGGCGGACCCCAGACACCGGGACCGGTGATGCGCATGGCGCCAAAGCCCATGCGATGCACGGCAAGCCTGCCGCCGATCTTGAAGCTGCCGGATTGTGACGCGTTGATCATGGTCCATTCCATTTGCTGAAGCGTAAAAAGCGGGAATCACTGTGAAAGCCGTGAAAATGTTTCCCGGCCTTTTCTGGCACAGGCACCTCGCGACAGTCCGATACAATTTTCCCGTTCCGAGCGCTTCCGGTTTGCCTCTGCCGGGAGGACAGTCGCTCCGGCCTCCAAGTCCGGTCGGCGCTCCACCTACGGATTAGGGCCATTTACGGACGGCTGGACCGGGTTTTGGTGCCCCCACTTGAGACCTGGTCCGGCCGTCCACTTTTCCCAAAACCAGCAACTTTCCCGAAAACCGGCAACAGCGACAAACCATTACAGCCCGCCCCCTTGCACGGGGCGCCTATCCAACGATATTTCCTCCCATCCCCGCCGGTTCCCGTCAGGGGACCGAAAACCCGGCCGCTCCGCCCCCTGGGCCAGGAGCCGCCCCAGAGGCGATGAGATTTTGATGCGCACCATTTTCAAAGCTCTCTCCGTCAGCGTGCTGGCGCTGGCCGCGGCCGGCTGCAAGCTGACCCCGCCGCCCACGCCGTTGGACAAGCCCGGCGACGTGCCCACCGGCTTCACCGCCCCGGTGCTGGACAAGAACGCCCCGATCTGGCCGGCGGCGGACTGGTGGAACAATTTCAATGCGCCCGAACTGGCCGGGCTGATGGACACCGCCATCAAAGAAAATCTCGATCTCAAGGTCGCGATTGACCGCGTGCTGGAAGCCGAAGCCAACAACACCATCGCTTTTGCCGCCTTGCTTCCCACCGTCAGCGGCAGCGCCAGCTATACCAAAGCCGGCACCGCCAGCACCGACACCGACAGCTTCCGCGCCGGCCTCTCGGGCAACTATGTGCTGGATTTCTTCGGCGCCAACCGCGCCCGCCTGAAACAGTCGGATGAAACCTTGCGCGGCGCCCGCTACACCGCCGCCAATACCGGCCTCACCATCGAGCAATCGGTGGCCAATACCTATTTCACCATCCTGCAATTGCGCGAGCGCATTGCCATCACCCGCCAGAATCTGGACCTGTCGCGGCGCTTGCTGGCGATCAGCCAGGCCAAGTTCGCCGCCGGCGTCGCCTCGCAGCTTGACGTGATGAACGAAACCGCGGTGGTCGCCGGCCAGCAGGCGCAGTTGCCCGGCTTGCTCGAGCAGGAGCGGGAAGCCCGCTATACCCTGGCCGTGCTGCTGGGCCTGCCGCCGGAGAATTTCGACATCAAGGCGCAGAATCTGGACGGCATCACCCCGCCGACAGCGCAGGCGGGCCTGCCTTCCGAACTTTTACTGCGCCGGCCTGACATCGCCCTGGCCGAGGCCAATCTTTATGCCTCTCACGCCAATGTGGATGCCGCCCGCGCCGCTTTCTTTCCCCAGATCGGGCTTTCAGCCGGTTTGAACTGGAGCACCGATGTGCTCACCACAATCTTCGATCCGGCCCATTTCGCCTGGAGCCTGGGCGCCTCGCTGGCGCAGACCATCTTTGACGGCGGCGTTATCAATGCCCGTGACCAGGTCGCCAAGCTGCAGCAGGACGAGCAGATTGATACCTACCGCAAGACCGTTTTCACCGCCTTCCAGCAGGTGGAAGCGGCCGTGGGCAATGCCAGCGCCACGGCCGAGGCGCTGGACTTCATCACCCAGCAGGAAAAAGCCTCGGTGGAAGCCGAACGCATTTCCGAACTGCAATATCGCGAAGGCACGATTGACATCACGACCCTGCTCAACACCCAGTCCTCTCTCTTCAATGCCCAGATCAGCCTGGTCAGTTCCAAGCTGACCCGGCTTCAGAACAGCATCGCGCTTTATATTGCGCTGGGTGGCGGCTGGACCCAGAAGCAGTCGGACGCCGACTACAAGCCTTCGCTGGATATTGACTGGTTCCCCATCCTGGGCCCGCCCTAGAGCAGTTCAGGTCTGGGTTGATGTACGATTCCTTGATTTCACCATGGCCGGCCACCGAGCCGGCCATCCAACTTTTTCGTCACACGGCACAAAGCTGGATGGGCGGGTCAAGCCCGCCCATGGAGATTGCGAGAGAATCCATGAGCCCCAAAGGCTTTAAGCCAAGGCCCGCTTCGGCGGGCCTTGGCTTTTCAAGGAACCGGAAGGTGAGCGGCCTCGTTGGCTAGGGTAAGCCAGCGAAAGAGAAGCCATGTCCGAAGAGCATAAAGCCAAGATGCAGCCCCGCGCCGAAGCGCCGCCGGGTCTGGAAACCGACGGCCAGGGCAATGTTATTCCCCTGGACCGGCGCACGGCGGAGGACCAGATCAAGGCTGCGGGCCGCAGCCTGAAAAACCCGGAGCATGAAGCAGAAAATCCCGCGCCGATGCCCCGCGAACAGCAGGCCCAAGGCGGCACCCCGCGGCAGGACGATCTGGCAGGGCAACAAGGCGGTTATCACCGCTAGAGCGCTTGCTAGAATCTCGATCGCCGCTCTCATGCTTCGACAGGCTCAGCAATGAGGATTTTGTTTATTTTCCTTACCCTGAGCTCGTCGAAGGGTGAGGCCGCAGCTGAGATAGCCTGTAAATCAAGCTTTGGTTTGGTCAGTATCTCTCTTACTCACCATGGGCGGGCTTGACCCGCCCATCCAGAGCAACAAATACCGGCGCTTGCAGCCTTGGATGGCCGGCTCGAAGGCCGGCCATGGTGATAGAGGATTCTGCGTCCATCAAATGAAAAAACTGCCCTCTAATTCAACCAGCCCGCCACGGCGCGCGGCTGGTAGGGTTCTTCCAGAAAGGCGCAATCCTCGCTGCTGAGTTTGAGCGACACCGCCGCCACCGCATCGGCAAGGTGATGCGGCTTGGAAGCTCCGATAATGGGCGCGGTGACGTCGGGGCGCCGCGCCAGCCAGGCCAGCGCCACTTGCGCATTGGTCACGCCCAGCCGGCCGGCCACCGTCTCCACCCGCTTGAGGATTTCCAGATCGGTCTCGCCGAAGCGCATATCCAGCTTGTTGTCGCTTTTGGAACGGGTGGTGGCGCCGGCAAAGGCATCCGCCGCCTTGCGCCCCAAAAACCCACGGGCCAGCGGGCTCCAGGGGATGACGCCGACGCCTTCGGTAAGGCAGAGCGGTATCATCTCGCGCTCTTCTTCGCGATAAACCAGATTGTAGAAATTCTGCATTGAGACAAAGGGCGTCAGCCCCAGCGCCGCAGCCGCCTTGAGGAAGCGGGCAAACTGCCACGCATACATGGAAGAGGCTCCGACATAGCGCGCCTTGCCCGCCTTGACCACGTCATGCAATGCCTCAACCGTTTCCTCGATCGGCGTCTCATGGTCAAAGCGGTGGATCTGGTACAGATCAACATAATCGGTCCCGAGCCGCTTCAGGGAATTGTCAATCGCGCTCATCACCCATTTGCGCGACAGGCCGCGCTGGTTGGGCGACGGCCCCATGGGATTGAACAGCTTGGTGGCAAGCACCACCTCGTCGCGGCCGGCGGCATATTCCTTCAGCGCCTTGCCGGTGATGATTTCGCTGGCGCCCAGCGAATACATGTCGGCGGTGTCGAAGAAATTGATCCCCGTTTCAATCGCCTGGCGGAAGAAAGGCAGGCTCGCCGCCTCGTCCAGCACCCAGTCACGCCATTGCGGGTCGCCATAGGTCATGGTGCCCAGACAAATTTTTGAGACCTTGAGGCCGGTCCGCCCCAGCCGCACCATCTCCATCGCGCCTCTCCCTGCAAGGCTGGAATTCTTAGGGCCCGCGGTTCGCACCGTCCATCTAAGTCCGAAAGGACCAAAGCTCCTTATCAGCCAACCCTAGCCTGGTGAGGGAACTTTCGGGAACTTTTACCCGCCGCCCGGCTTATCGGCTTACAGGCGGCAATTATGGCCGCCGCCTTGAGCGTGCCTGATGACAAGCATTGATTCCGCAGCCCCGGATGCCTGGTTCCGGCTGGACAAGGGCCGCCTGGAGCTGGGCGGCTCCTGGACCATCGGCGCCAGTGCGCACCTCGACCGCCAATTGCGCGCGCTGCGCGCCGAAGGGCCGGTCACGATGGATGCCTCCGGCCTGGAAAAGCTCGACAGTTCAGGCGCCTGGTTGTTGCTGCGAACCCGCCGCGCCCTGGAGGCGGCGGGCACCAAGGTGACCGGCCCCGATCTGCCGGAAAATTACCGCCCCCTGCTGGAAAGTCTGGAGCAGGCCAAGCCCGTGGCGGCACAAAAGCCGCGACGCGGCCACAGTTTCGTGCGCCGCCTCTATCACATCGGCAAGGCCACCATGCATGCCCTGGGGCAGGCCTATTCCATGCTGGGTTATCTGGGACGGGTGACGGTGGAAACCGGCGAGGCCGTCACCAAGCCCCGGCACAATCTGCGCATCGCCGCCATGATCAACCAGGTGGAAGAGACCGGGATCAATGCCCTGCCGATTGTCGGGCTGCTTTCTTTCCTGATTGGCGTGGTGCTGGCCTATCAGGGCGTGGATCAGCTGCGCAAATTCGGCGCCGAAATCTTCACCATCAACATTCTGGGCGTGGGCTTGCTGCGGGAGATCGGCGGCCTGATCACCGCCATCATTGTCGCCGGCCGTTCCGGCAGCGCCTTCACCGCCCAGATCGGCACCATGCGCGTCAATGAGGAAATTGACGCCATGCAGACCATGGGCCTCAACACCGTGGACAATCTGGTGCTGCCCCGCATCATCGGCCTCGTCATTGCGATGCCGCTGCTCACTTTCTTCGCCGACCTGATGGGGCTGATGGGCGGCGCCACCATGTGCTATTTCAACCTGCACATCACCGTGCCGGTATTCCTGCGCCAATTGCAGGAAGCGGTTTCCACCAACACCTTCCTGGTCGGCATTATCAAGGCGCCGGTCTTTGCCTTCGTCATCGCCCTGGTCGGCTGTTACGAAGGCTTCCAGGTGGAGCGCAATGCCGCCTCGGTGGGGGCGCTCACCACCCGTTCGGTGGTGGAAGCCATCTTCCTGGTGATCGTGCTGGATGCCGCCTTCTCCGTGATGTTCTCGGTGCTGGGGATCTGATGGCGGCAGACAACGACATCGTCATCAAGGTCAGCGGCCTTGTCACCGCCTTCGGCACCAAGGTGATCCACGACCATCTCGACCTTGAGGTAAAGCGGGGCGAAGTGCTGGGCCTGGTGGGCGGCTCCGGCGCCGGCAAATCGGTCCTGATGCGCACCATCATCGGCCTCAATCAGGCCCAGGAAGGCGAGATCGAAGTCTTCGGCCGCAAGATCGTCGCGCCCGAAGGCGAAAAGA
>JAFAVT010000295.1 GCA_019242275.1 Alphaproteobacteria bacterium | reverse complement strand
GCGTCGTGGGTTCGTCGGCCGTGCTCACGTATACTGGATACGCTCCGCGCGGCCTCCTGCCCACGCCGCAAAAATACTGCGCGCGATAGTTTGGAAAAAGCTCGGCGACGGCCCAGTTTTTATTCGGTGAACTGCGCGTAGTGGACCAAACCCAATAGCCAGACCACAAGCAGCCAAGCTGCAATTCCGATCCAACAAAATTTCGATACGGTTGGCTCTCGGCGGTGTTCCAATCGCAATGTTCAGCGGAGCGTCTTTATTGTCTGCGATCCAGCGCATTTTGATGCGATTTCGTTGAAATGCTGCAACAAGAAAGAATAGCAGAATCGGTAGCACGATCAGTAATCGAGCTAGCAATGGGTCCAAAGCCTCTACTCCGCCGCCGTGCGCCCGCTCTTCTTATGCACATACATCGCCTCGTCGGCACGGGCCATGGCGATGTCGGCATTGTCCCCTGCCTTGAGTTCGAAGGCGCCATAGGCGAACGACACGGTGATCTCTTCGCCGTTCCAACGGACGGGACTTTGCCTGAGCGCCTCGGCCAGGACGTCGGCTTTCTTCAGAGCCTGGTCCTGGTTGGCGTGGCTTAACAGCACGCCGAATTCATCGCCGCCCAGCCGCCCCACACTGTCGCTGTCGCGCACATGGGCCAGCAGAACTTCGGCGAAATGCTTGAGCACCGCATCGCCGGCGGCATGGCCATGGGCGTCGTTGACCTGTTTCATGTGATTGAGGTCGAAATAGATCAGGCTGGCCGGCGTATTGTAGCGGCCGGTAAAGGAAATATAGCGCGTCAGTTCGCGCACAAAGGCGCGGCGGTTCAGCAGTGGCAGAAGGCCGTCCTGGTCGGCGGTCTTTTCCACTTCATCCAGGCGTTTCCTGGTATCGGCCAGTTCGCGGCGCAGCGTGTCCACTTCGCCCATCAGGCCCATGATGGCGTCGCGCACGCGCGGGGTGAATTCCGCTTCGGGAATGCCCAGCACCGTGGCCGGCACCGGATCAACTGCTTGGGCGGCGGTGAGGCCCGCTACGGCGCGGCTATAGGCTGCCGCCACCTGGCGGGGGGCACGGGTTGCGCCAGGCCGTTCCACTTTCACGGGCGTTCGACTTTCATGTCGCTCAAACCAACCGGCTAGGGTCTTAAGATCGTGTTCATCATCCCCAACCAATGGTTAACAAGGGCTAAATAGCGCCTTTCCTTGGGCGTTTTGCTCCCTATACTCCCCGCCTTTCTTTGTTCACCCCTTTCGAATCGGCCATGTCCAGTAAAAAGCCTGTTGTCGGCATTATCATGGGAAGCCAGTCCGACTGGCCCACCCTCAAGCCGGCTGCCGACATTCTGGCGGCGCTGAAACTGGCGCACGAGGTTCGCATCGTCTCGGCCCACCGCACGCCGGACCGCATGGCAGCGTATGCTAAGGATGCTGAGGCGCGGGGCCTCAAGGTGATCATCGCCGGCGCTGGCGGGGCGGCCCATCTGCCTGGCATGGTGGCCAGCATGACGACGCTGCCGGTGCTGGGCGTGCCGGTTGAAAGCCGCACCCTGAAGGGCCTCGACAGCCTGCTCTCCATCGCCCAGATGCCGGGCGGTGTGCCGGTGGCGACCTTTGCCATTGGCGAAGCGGGCGCCAGGAATGCTGCCTTGCACGCCGCGGCCATATTGGCGCTGGAAGATGCCGCGCTGAAAAAGCGCCTGGATGGCTGGCGGGCGAAACAGACAAAGTCGGTCGCGCAATCTCCGAAATGAAAATTCTGGAAAAACCTGTTCCGCCAGGTGGCACCATTGGCATCATCGGCGGTGGCCAGTTGGGCCGCATGATGGTACTGGCGGCTTCGCGGCTGGGTCTGAAGGCGCTAATCTTCAGCGATGTGGCCGATGTGCCCGCCTTCCAGGTAACACCGCTGCAACTGGTGGCGCCCTATGACGATCGCGCCACCCTGTCGGCCTTGGCCAATGTCTGCCATGCGGTGACCTTCGAGTTCGAAAATATTCCTGCCGACACCATGGATTTCCTGGCCGCTCTGGTGCCGGTGCGCCCCGGCGCCAAGGCGCTGGCGACAACACAGGACCGGCTGACCGAAAAAAGCTTTGTCGCGTCTCTGGGATTGCGGACCGCGCCGTTCTTTGAAGTCTCTTCGCTCGAGCAGGCGCGGGAAGTCTTTGGCAAGCTGAACGGCGAAGGCATCCTGAAAACCCGGCGCTTCGGCTATGACGGTAAGGGCCAGATGCGGGCCATCAGCGGCGATGACGCCGCCCTGGCTTTTCAGGCGCTGAAAGGCGCTCCCTGCATTCTGGAAGGCTTTGTGGATTTTGCTTTTGAAGCTTCGGTCGTGGCGGCACGCGGTGCCGACGGCAGCTTCGCGGCCTATGATCCACCGGAGAATGTGCATGAGCATCACATCCTGCGCCGCTCCACCGTGCCCGGGCGGCTGACGCCCCATCAGGCAGAGGAAGCCAAGGCGATTGCCAGTAAGATCGCCGATGCGCTGGATTATGTCGGTGTGCTGGCGGTGGAATTGTTTGTCGGCAAGGATGGCGCTCTGATTGTCAACGAGATCGCCCCCCGCGTCCACAATACCGGCCACTGGACCATCGAAGCCTGCGCCTGTTCCCAGTTCGAACAGCATATCCGCGCCGTGGCCGGCTGGCCGTTGGGTGATCCCGCCCGCCATGCCGACGCGGTGATGGAAAACATTATCGGCGACGAAGTCCGCGCCTGGGAAAGCCTGGCCTGTTCCGGTGCCTTGCACCTTTACGGCAAGAAGGAAGCCAAGCCCGGCCGCAAGATGGGGCACGTTACGCGGCTCCAACCGCGTAACCGTTAAAAACCCACCAGACTGATCCGTTTCAAATAACGCGCCGCCATGGCAGGCTGGCGTCCTTCACAGAGGTGCCCCATGAAAGCCAGGATTTTTGCCCTTGCCCTGACTGCTCTGGGCATGCCGGCTTGGGCGCAAGCGCCCGTGCCGGCTGCGCCTACCTATACGGTAGCGACTACCACCATCGCCGATCTGCTGGACAAGCCTGCGCTGAAGGCGATTTTCGTGAAATATCTGCCCAATATCGCCAATAATGAGCGGATCAATGAAGGCCGCGCCTTGACCCTGCCGGATTTGGTGCAGTATGTCCCCGACCAGGTGACGCCGGACAAGCTGGCGGCCATTGACATGGAATTGAAGGCCCTGCCGCCGCAATGAATACAAAGCGCAAGACCACGACCAAGACCACCAAGCCCAACGGGGCTTTGGAGTTCGTGCGCGCTTAACCCAAAAAGCCGGAAACGAAACGCCAGCCCCGCTCCAAAAACGGACCGGGGCTTTTTCTTTTTTGACGGAGAGGAATGTGAAAAACAAGGTTGTGGCAATTGTCGGTGCGACGGGGGCGGTCGGCCGCGAATTCATCGGCTGTATCGAGAGTCGCGGTATGCCGGTGAAGTCCCTGAAGCTGCTGGCCTCTGCCCGTTCCGCCGGCCAGAGGCAGCGCTTTCGGGGCCAAGACCTCACCATCGAGGAACTGACCGACAAGAGTTTCGATGGCGTGGATATCGCGCTGTTCTCCGCCGGCGGCGCGATTTCCAAACAGTATGGTCCTATCGCCGTAAAATCCGGCGCCGTGGTAGTGGACAACTCCTCCGCCTTTCGCATGGACGCTGACGTGCCGCTGGTGGTACCGGAGATCAACGCCCGTCGCATTGCCGGTCACAAGGGTATCATCGCCAATCCCAACTGTGCGGCGATTACCACGCTGGTGCCGCTCTGGCCCGTTCACCAGGCCAATCCGGTCAGGCGCCTGATCGTTTCCACTTACCAGGCGGCCTCGGGCGGTGGTGCGGCGCTGATGCAGGAACTGGAAGACGCTACCCGCGCCTATCTCGACGGCCGGACCTATGAGCCCAAAGTGGTGAAATATCCTTATGCCTTCAACCTTTTCAGTCACAACACCGCCATTAACATGGAAACCGGCTACAACGACGAAGAGGGCAAGGTGATCAAAGAAACCAAGAAGATTTTTGAGGATGACGCGATCGCTGTTTCCGCCACCTGCATCCGCGTACCGGT
>JAFAVT010000271.1 GCA_019242275.1 Alphaproteobacteria bacterium | reverse complement strand
CACCATCTGGCGCACGAAGCCTGCTTCATCGCCAATTCGGTCAAGACCGAGGTCAGCGTCGAACCGCGTTAATATTGCGCACCATTGCCGCTTGCGGTCGCCGCCGGCAGATTCGATAATTGCCCCATGTACGAACTTGAAGACCGCGAGATGCGCGGCATCCGGGGTTCCGGCTTCCAGTATGAGCAGGAAACGCGCGCCATCCGCGTGGCGGTGAAGCCTGCCTATCTGGACGACCAGTCCGATCCCGAGGACGACCGCTATGTCTGGTCCTACACCGTGACCATCGAGAACAAGGGCGCGGAGCCGGTGCAGCTTCTGTCGCGCTATTGGAGCATCGTGGACGGCACGGGCCGCATCCAGGAAGTGCGCGGCCCCGGCGTGGTCGGCGCCCAGCCGGTGATCGCGCCGGGCGAGGTCTTCCAGTACATCTCCGGCTGTCCGCTGGAGACGGCTTCGGGCACCATGAGCGGGCGCTATCAGATGCTGACCGTGTCGGGCGAAAGCTTCGAGGCGGAAATCCCCGCTTTCCTGCTGGAAAGCCCCTATGAGCGCCGGCAGATTCACTAAAGCCTTATTTTCTTGTGGTTGAAACACGCCCGCCAAGGCGGGTTTAATCCGCCTTTCCCCTGGCGGACATTCCATGGCCAAGACCGACTACACCAATCCCTGCACCAAGACGGCGCCCAACCGGCCCAGCCGCGAAGAGGCCGAGCGCGCGGTGCATACCCTGCTGCGCTGGGCGGGCGATGATCCGTCGCGCGAAGGCCTGGCCGATACCCCCGCCCGCGTCGCCAAGGCGTTCGAGGACTGGTTCAGCGGCTATGACCAGGATCCCGAAGCCTATCTGGCGCGCACCTTTGAGGAAGTGGCCGGCTATGACGACATGGTGATCCTGCGGGACATCCGGTTCGAAAGCCATTGCGAGCATCATCTGGCCCCCATCATCGGCCGCGCCCATGTCGGCTATCTGCCGACGCGCCGGGTGGTGGGCATTTCCAAGCTGGCGCGGGTGGTGGAAGCCTTTGCCCGCCGCCTCCAGGTGCAGGAAAAGATGAACGCCCAGATCGCCCACTGCATCCAGAAGGTGCTGGAACCCAAGGGCGTGGCGGTGGTGATCGAGGCGGCGCATCAGTGCATGACCACCCGCGGCGTGCACAAGACCGGCGTCACCATGGTGACTTCGACCATGTTCGGCGCCTTCCGCGAAAATTCCGACACGCGGCGCGAATTCCTCAACATCATCGGCAATCCCGCTTCCCGCACGGAAGGCTAAGAGAGCTCCGATGAGTGACGCTGCGGTCCAACTGGCGAAGGCGCTGATCGCCTTTGACACCACCAGCCGCGGCTCGAACCTGGCGCTGATTGATTTCGCGCAATCGCTGATCGAACAGGCCGGCGGCCGCTGCCGGCGCTCTTATGATGCCACCGGCGCCAAGGCCAACCTTTTTACCAGTTTCGGACCTGATGGCGATGGCGGCATCGTGCTCTCAGGCCATACCGATGTGGTGCCTGTGGACGGGCAGGACTGGTCCAGCGATCCTTTTGACGCGGTGACGCGGGACGGCAAGCTGTTCGGCCGCGGCGCCTGCGACATGAAAGGCTTTATTGCCGTGGCGCTGAGCCTGCTACCGGAAATCGCTGCCGCGAAGCTAAAGCGGCCGCTGCACCTGGCCCTGTCCTATGACGAGGAAGTGGGCTGCGTCGGCGTCACCGGTCTGCTGGAAGACCTCAAGCGCCAGAACATCAGACCGGCGCTGGCGATCATCGGCGAACCCACTCTGATGAAGGTGGTGGGGGCGCACAAGGGCGGCGCCAAGCTGGTCACCGCCTGCTGCGGCAAGGAAGGCCATTCCAGCGCGCCCGAGCGCGGCGCCAATGCGGTGATGATGGCGGGCGAGTTTGTCGCCATGCTGGACAGTGTCTGGCATGAACTGCGCGCCGACGCCGACCCGCGCTTCGATCCGCCTCATTCCACCGTGCAGGCCAATGTGATCGCCGGCGGCACGGCGGTGAACATCCTGGCGCGGCAGGCGGAGGTGACCTGGGAATATCGCTGCCTGCCCGACCGCGACCCGCGGCGAATCCTGGACCGGGTGGAGGCGCGGGCGCAAACCGAGATTTTGCCCAAATACCAGGCGCGGGCAGCGGAGGCGGCCTTCCGCACCGACAGGCACGCCGTCTATCCCGGCCTCAAGATGGACGAGGACTCCCCCGCCGTGGCGCTGGCCCGCGAACTCACCGGCGCCAACCGGGTGGAAGCGGTCGCCTATGGCACCGAGGCCGGGCACTTCCAGAGCCATGGCATTCCCGCCGTGGTCTGCGGCCCCGGCTCCATCGAACAGGCCCACCGGCCCGACGAATTCGTGGCACTGAGCGAACTGGATGCGTGCGAGGCGTTTCTCAGAAGAGTAATCGGGAAGGCTACCACCTAACGGTGTCATTCCCGAATTAACGGTGTCATTCCCGGCCGAGCATTGCGCCAGCAATGCGAGGGGAAGGGAACCCAGGCTGGTTGGACCGGGCATGATTTCAACACTCTGGGTCCCCTTCCCTCACATCGCGCAAGCGCGATGTTCGCCGGGGATGACAATAAAGGGTTTAAACCAGCGCCTCGGGCTTTATCTCATGCACCGTGCCGCAAAACTCGCACGACGCCCGGATAATGCCGTCGGAATCAGCTAATCCTTCACGTTCCTGCGCCGTGTACCCTTTCAGGATGCGGGCAATGCGGGCGCCGTCGCAGTCACAGCGGAAGGCTACCGGCTCGGTCGGGTGCACCCGCACTTCGTCTTCATGGAACAGCCGCCACAACAGGGTTGCCGGTGCCAGCGCGGTATCCACCAGCTCGATATCCTCCACCGTGCGCATCAAGAGCGACAGCCGCTCCCAGTCATCGGAGGTGATGGCCGCTTCGGGCGCCACGTCCGGCGAGGCTTGGGGCGTCATCTGCAGCATCAGCCCGCCCGCCCGCCAGTGGGGAGATTTGTCGCCGGCGACAAACAGCGGCGCCGCGGCCAGGCGGATAGCGGTGGGTAGCTGCTCGGATTGCGCGAAGTAGGTTTCGGCAGAGGCGGCCATGCCGTCGGGCGACAGCGGCGTCACCCCCTGCCAGGTCTTGTCGCCGCTGCGCGGCTCGATGGTGATGGCCATGGCCCCCTGCCCGGCCAAGGCGGCGAAAGTTTTTTCGGTGCGGGCGGCGAAGCGCGCCTGATCAAGTCGGCCAAAGGCGCGTACCCCGCGCGGTTTTCGAGAGCCAGCCCCATCGTCCCCGCCCTGGGCGGGCTCGGACCCATAATAATCCACCGTCACCAGATCGAGCGGGCCGTCACTTTTGGTCTGCAAGGTCAGCCGTCCGTCCAGCTTCAGCGCCGAACCCAGCAGAGTGGTCAGCGCCAAGGCCTCGCCGGCCACGCGGGCAGCATCTTCCGGCAGCGCGTGGGCTGACAGGGCGCGGGCGGAACTTCCGTCCAGGCGCACCAACCGGCCCCGCACGCCCGCCTTGGGAATATCAAACGGCAGGACGAAATCGCCATAGCTCGCGGTTTGGGACATCAGGCCAATATGGCGATGAAAGACGCTAATTCAACCAATCTGTCATGGCACGGCCATCTTCTCATCAGAAGAGAGGCCGGGCCATCCAGGGCAGTCGTAGCGTCAGCGTAGGGACGCGCGTTCCACGATCCCTGGATGGCCCACGTAAAGTGGGCCATGACACATCGAGCTACCCCAGCGCCCACGCCAGTATCGCCTTCTGCGCATGCAGCCGGTTTTCAGCCTCGTCCCACACCACGCTGTGCGGGCCGTCAATCACCTCGTCGGTCACTTCCTCGCCGCGATGGGCCGGCAGGCAGTGCATGAAAATGGCATCCTTCTTGGCCAGCCCCATCAGCCGCGCATTCACCTGATAGGGCTTGAGCAGATTGTGCCGCTTGGTGAGATCGTCATCGCCCATCGAGACCCAGGCATCAGACACCACGCAGTCGGCGTCCTTCACCGCTTCCTCCGCCTCGGTGCCGAACTTCACCAGCCCGCTGCGCTTGGCCCAGTCACGCACTTCCGCGTCCACCGTCAATTCCTTCGGGCTGGCCACATTCAGCCGAAAGCCGAACCGCACCGCCGCATGCACCCACGAAGCCAGCACATTGTTGCCGTCACCGCTCCAAGCCACGGTGGCGCCCTTGATGGGGCCGCGATGCTCTTCAAAGGTCAGGACATCAGCCATCACCCGGCAGGGATGGGACCATTTGGTCAGGCCGTTGATGACGGGAATGGTGGCGTTCATCGCCAGTTCCTCCACCATCTCATGATCCAAGAGGCGGATCATGATGGCATCCACATAGCGGCTGATCACCCGCGCCGTGTCGGCAATGGTTTCCTCCCGTGCCAACTGCATTTCGCTGCCGGTCAGCATCAGGGTGGTGCCGCCCAGTTGCCGCGCCGCCATGTCAAAGGAAATGCGGGTGCGGGTGCTTTGCTTGTCAAAGATCATCGCCAGGGTGCGGCCCTTCAGCGGCTGGTCGTCATCCGCCTGGCCCTTGGGGCGCCCTGTGCCGCGGGCCGCCTTGCGCGCCTTGGCATCCTCGATGATCGCCCGCAGGGTAGCGGCATCATGATCGGAAAGATCCAGGAAATGCTTGGGCGTCATCTTGACTGGGGCATTCATTGTGCAGCCACTTTCTGATTTTCCAGCGCCGCGGCGGCCTTTTCCATCAGCGCCATCGCCTCGCGCACATGTGCTTCGCTGATGATCAGGGGTGGCAGGAAGCGCACCACATTGTCGCCGGCGCCTACCGCCAGCAGGCCCTCGGCCCGCAGCGCGTCAATATAGGCGGTGTTGGGCACTTTCATCTTCAGGCCCAGCATCAGGCCTTCACCCCGCACATCCTCGAACAGGCCGGGATGCGCCGCCGCCAGGCCGGCCATCTGCTGGCACATGTAATTGCCCACCTGGCGCACCCGCTCCAGAAATTCGGGCGCCAGCACCACATCCAGCGTGGCATTGCCCGCCGCCATCGCCAGCGGATTGCCGCCGAAGGTTGAAGCGTGCGAGCCCGCGGTCATGGCCGCGGCGGCTTTTTCTGTGGCGAGGCACGCCCCCATGGGAAAGCCGCCGCCAATGCCCTTGGCCACGGCCATGATGTCAGGCGTCACGCCGCTGCGTTCATGCGCAAACAGCGCGCCGGTGCGGCCGACGCCCGTTTGCACTTCGTCGAAAATCAACAGCAGGCCGCGATCATCGCAAAGCCGGCGCAAGGCGCGCAGGAATTCCGGCCGCGCCGGCTTGATGCCGCTTTCGCCCTGCACCGGCTCGATCAGGATGGCGGCGGTTTCCGCCGTCACCGCTTTTTCCACCGCCGGAAAATCGCCGAACGGCACCTGGTCAAAGCCATCCACCTTGGGGCCGAAGCCTTCCAGATATTTCGCCTGGTTGCCGGCGGCCAGCGCCGTCAGGGTGCGGCCGTGAAAGGCGCCTTCAAAGGTGATAATGCGAAAGCGCTCGGCATGGCCGCTGCCATATTGATAGCGCCGCGCCATCTTGATGGCGCATTCAATCGCCTCGACCCCGGAATTGGTGAAGAAGACGGTGTCGGCGAAGCTGGCTTCCACCAGCCTTCGCGCCAGCCGCTCCTGCCCCGGAATGCGGTAGAGGTTGGAGGTGTGCCAGAGCTTGCCCGCCTGCTCGCGCAGGGCTTCCACCAGATGGGGATGGGCATGGCCCAGGGCCGCCACCGCGATGCCGGCGCCGAAATCCAGGTATCGCTTCCCATCCTCGGCGAACAGGTACGGGCCCTCGCCGCGGACGAATGCGACATCCGCCCGGTTATAGGTGGGAAGAACAGCGGGAAACAAAGGGGCCTCCTCGGGGGTACGGGGTGGATTCCCCGACAAAGCGCGGAGTTATCAGCCTTTGGCCGGGCGGAAACAAGTTGCACCGCCGCGGCACCGGTTATGCGCGGTCCGATTCTCTGGTGCTGTCTCAGTTTGATGGGATTTTGCGCCTAGAAAACACGCTGGAAAGTCAATGATTTAGGGTCTACCTTCGGAGCGCCGTTTTCGTTCTAGTAGGTCGAAACCCATGCCCAAAGGCCCGCGTGGCGAACGCCGCCCCGCCGATGTAGTCAGTGCCGCCGTCATGGTGGGAAAAATTGCCACCGGCGAGGCGGCGGATTCTGTTTCCGACGAGGCAGCGATCACCCGCGGTCGTCTAGGGGGCAAGAAGGGCGGCAAAGCCAGGGCGGTGACCTTAACCCCGACGCAAAGAAAGGTGATTGCGCAAGCAGCCGCCAATAAACGCTGGAAAAAGGGCGACTAGCGTTTGACCTGGACTTCGATGGCCGGATTCATAATTTCCAGTACGTTGGGATAAGCCGCCAAGATTCGGTTGTAGAGATCGGGCTCCTGCCGCGAAGATAGAGTTACGATCAAGGCGTAAGATATATCCGTTCGCCGCGCGGCAGACTGCCCGTGAGCCCGAGAATGATGCTCAATGTCGAAAACCGGCTGATCGAGTTCCCCGGGATCAAACTCGCATTCCTTTCGAACAATAGTTTCCCACTTGTGGGCGTCCTTACGGAGAGTCATTTCCGTTGGGTAATAATCTTTTGCGGAAAAGAATGATGCCGACTCGTGAACACTTCTGGCTTTCCCGTCGCGGTATTTGCCCGGGCTGCCAGTTGTAGTTGGCCGGAAGACAATACCGAGGCCGGCCCGCGTGTAATTCATCGAATCCTCGGGGTCCACGGGAGTGAATATGCAGAATGTCGCCCTGACAGAGACGGGATGTTTGAAGGGGTCTCGCGGCACGGGGACCATGAAACGAACATATTGGCTTGGTTCTAGCGTTCCTTGATAAACGATTGTCACCTCTCCGTCGGGACACACCACGAGATCGCTCACCTCCGAGGGCATACGACCCCAGCCCACTTCGCGTACTTCCTGATCTTGCCGTTCCGAGTGGTGAACCATTAACGCCTTGATTGCAGCGGCGCTGAGTTGCCCTCCAAAATGCGCGCGAATACCAATGCCAGATCGGGCGGCGTATGGCGCTGCATAACTAGTTCCCATTCTGCCAGCGCTGAAACCAGGTTTGCGGGCATCAAGGAGCCAGAACGGCTCAGCGTCACAGCCACCAAAAGCTACGAGGTCTGGCTTTATGAACCCTGGACTACGGCCGGGCCCAATCGAACTATAAGGCGCGCGAATCCAAGTTGGATTTCGGGTTGTCGCGGCCCCAACACCAATTGCGTTAACTCCGTCCGATGAGGGCTGGACGCGGGCGTTGCCCGACACCCAATCATCTTCTCCCGAATTACCGCAAGCCGAAGTCAGGACCGTACCAGCGGACCAGAGATGAGCGTCCAACGCAGAGGTCCAGATATGAACTTCTTCATCTTCGATTGGCAGCGCGGGTCCTATGGACAGGGAAA
>JAFAVT010000109.1 GCA_019242275.1 Alphaproteobacteria bacterium | reverse complement strand
CCCCGCCCAAGCCGGTGGAAGACCACACCGTACAGGTGCCGCCCAGCGCCGGGGTCTACAAGGTCGGTCAGCCCTATCAGATCGACAATGTCTGGTATTACCCGCGCGAGCAGCCGGACTATGACGAAACCGGCATCGCTTCCTGGTATGGCCCTACCTTCTATGGCAAGCGCACCGCCAATGGCGAAATCTATGACGGCAATGCCCTGACAGCTGCGCATAAGACGCTGCCCATGCCGGTCAATGTCCGCGTCACCAATCTCGACAATGGCAAATCCATCATCGTGCGGGTCAATGATCGCGGCCCTTATGCGCGCGGGCGCATTATTGATCTTTCCCGCCACGCGGCCGAATTGCTGGATGTGGTCCAGAGCGGCACGGCCCGGGTGCGGGTAACTTATCTGGCCCGTGCTGATCTGGGGGGCGGGGTCCCGCCGCCGCCTATCACGCCCCCGGCCATCGCCAATGCCTTGCCGGCAGCACCGTCCGGCCAAGTCGAAACTGCGCCGCTGACGACGCTGCCGGGCGTGGCTGTGGCGCCGCCGGTGATCCAGCGGCCCCTGCCGGTGCCGGTGCCCAGCGCGCCGGTGCAACTGGCCTCTACCGAGCCGACCGGCCAGGTGGATAAAGTTCCAGTTCCCGCCAGTAATCGGCTTTATGTCCAGGTCGGCGCCTTTTCCAACATCGCCAATGCGCGGCGGTTGCTGGGTTCGCTGGGCGGCGATTTGCGGATTTCCACCGTGCAAAGAAACGGCCAAACCCTTTATAGAATAAGGACAGCTCCCCTGGCCTCGGTGCAGGAAGCCGATGCCGCGCTGGCCCGCATCAGCGGCCAGTCCGGTGGGGAAGATGCCCGCATCGTTGTTGATCAATAGTCTGGAGTTGTCATGCGCCGTTTCTTGCTGGTTCTGCCGCTGTTGTTCGCCGCCATGCTGCCCGCCCGGGCCGCGATGGACAGTGCGGCCGAACATGCCCTGCTGATGGACGGGGAGACCGGACAGGTGTTGTGGCAGAAGGACGGGCTTACGCCGATGCCGCCTGCCTCCATGTCCAAGCTGATGACACTGGATCTGCTGTTTCAGCGCCTGGCCGATGGCCGCATCAAGCTCACTGACACGTTGCCGGTTTCAGAACGGGCCTGGCGCACACAGGGCTCCAAGATGTTCGTGGAACTGGGCAACCGCATTTCCGTGGAAGACCTGATCCGCGGCATCATCATCCAGTCGGGCAATGATGCCTGTGTGGTGGTGGCGGAAGGACTGGGCGGCACGGTGGAAGGCTTTGTCGCCCTGATGAACAAGCGGGCCAAGGAGATTGGCCTGGCGCAATCCACCTTCGTCAATCCCGACGGGCTGCCCGACCCGCCCGGTCAGTTGATGAGCGCGCTCGACCTCGCCAAGCTGGCGCGGCACATCATCCGCACCTATCCGCAATATTATCACTATTTCAGCGAGCGCGAATTCACTTGGCACAAGATCAAGCAGCCCAATCGCGACCTGGTGCTGGATTCGCTGCCCGGCGCCGATGGCCTGAAGACCGGTCATACCGACGCGGCCGGCTATGGCATCACCATTTCGGCCAAGCGTGGTGAACAGCGCCTGATCTTGGTGCTGAACGGGCTGCGTTATCCGCAATACAATAACGATTATTTCCCCAACATCCGCCGCGCCGAGGAAGCCGGCCGGGTGATGGAAATGGCCTTCCGCGAATTTCGCCGCTTCCCCGTCACCCAAGCCAACCAGGTGGTGGGGGAAGTGCCGGTGCGGAATGGCGCCGCGCCCAGCGTGAAAGTGACGCCGGCGTCGGCAGTGGCCGTCACCATGCAGGTGGATTCCCATGCCGGCATGAAGACGGCCGTGCAGGCCGCGCCGGGGCTTACCGCGCCCGTGGCACAGGGCCAACGGGTGGGCAATCTGGTAATCACGGCGCCGGACTTCCCGCCACTGGCTATCCCCGTTTATGCCGCCGAAGCCGTGGCGAAGGAAAACATCTTCATGGGCCTGTGGCACAAGGCCACCGGCATGTTCCGGAAGAAATGACTCGAAAGAAATGAATCCTGGGCGTTTCATCTCGCTGGAAGGCGGGGAGGGGACCGGCAAGTCC
This sequence comes from Alphaproteobacteria bacterium, assembly GCA_019242275.1. GTDB lineage: Bacteria > Pseudomonadota > Alphaproteobacteria > Micropepsales > Micropepsaceae > Rhizomicrobium. The sequence goes on along the minus strand of JAFAVT010000109.1, from coordinate 615 downwards.
ACGCAGGCACGCCGGTTGGCGGCGCAATTGCATGCGTACGGCATTGATACGGTTCTGACGCGCGAACCGGGCGGCTCGTCGGGGGCTGAGCAAATTCGCAAATTGGTCGTGGAAGGCGAAGGCGGCCGCTGGACGCCGATCACCGAGACCCTGCTGGTCTATGCCGCCCGCGCTGATCACATCGCCCGCACTATCGGGCCGGCGCTGGCGCGGGGACAGTGGGTGATAACCGATCGCTTCAACGATTCCACTTTCGCCTATCAGGGCGCCGGCCGCGGCGTGCCGCGCGAAACTATCCGCCGCATTGATGCGGCGGTGCTGGACGACTTCAAGCCCGATCTGACGCTGATCCTGGACCTGCCGGTCGAGGTTGGTCTGGCTCGTGCCACCGCCCGGGGCGGTGCGGAAAACCGATTTGAAAACATGCAGAAGGACTTTCATGAGCGGATGCGGGCCGCGTTCTTGGATATAGCCCGCAAGCAACCGGACCGCTGCCGCCTGATTGATGCCGCAGACAATGAAGATGCGGTCGCGGCCGCCATTTGGGCCGCCGTGAAGGCCCGTTTCGATCTATAAGCGGTCATGGCCAAGAGGTCCCAAAACAGAGGCGAGGAT
>JAFAVT010000019.1 GCA_019242275.1 Alphaproteobacteria bacterium | reverse complement strand
TCGACTGGGCGGGAGCGTTCGCGGCGGGCTGGAATGTTGGCCTGGCGCAACTGAGCAGCAACACGCTGCTGATGGCGGTGCTGCTAATAGCGGCAAGCGCGGCCTGGTATTACCGGCCGCGGGCCAACGCTTGAGGGCGGCGGCTTTCATGGCCCGTTTGCGTATGGGGTAGGAATGGGTCCCGGCTCGCGCTCCCCCGGATCAAGTCCGGGGTCGCTGGCCGGGATGTGGCCCGCTCGCGCTCTTCGAGCTGGCGGGCCATGACAAGTTACAGGGACCGTCGCGCCTTGAAGGCCGCCGACAGCGTGCCTTCGTCGAGATAATCCAGTTCGCCGCCAACCGGCACGCCATGGGCCAGGCGCGTCACCTTCACGCCGGTGAGCACGTCCATCAGGTAATGCGCCGTGGTCTGGCCTTCGACCGTGGCGTTCATCGCCAGGATCACTTCGTCAACGCCGCTTTTGACCCGTTCACCCAAGGCGGCGACATTGAGCTTCTCCGGCGTGACGCCATCCAGCGCCGACAGGGCGCCGCCCAGCACATGATAGCGGCCGCGAAAGACGCCGGCCCGCTCCAACGCCCAGAGATCGGCGACATCCTCCACCACGCACAGCACATGGCCGTCGCGGCGGGGATCGGCGCAGATGGCGCAGGGGCTGGTGGTATCGAGATTGCCGCAGATTTCGCAATCGCGGATGGCGCGGGCGGCCCCTTCCAGGGCGGCGGCCAGCGGCTCCATCAGGGTGTCGCGCTTTTTCAGCAGCGCCAGCGCCGCGCGCCGGGCCGATCGGGGGCCAAGACCGGGCAGCTTGGCGAGAAGCTGGATCAGGCGTTCGATTTCGGAACCGATAGCGGGCATACCTTAAAACCTGTCATGGCCGGGCAGCGAGCGAAGCGAAGCGCGACCCGGCCACCCAACTTGATACCGCTTCGGTCTAGCAGACCCATACTCGCCTTGCCATATTGGCGTCGGAGGCTGACTCATGACCGACGTGCAACGCCTGACGCTGCCGCAGCCGATTGACCTTTTGCATGAGCGGCACAGCGAAACCATCATGGACCGGTTGGGGCAACTGCGCCCCGGCGTGGTGATGATGAGCGGCGACAATCCCGCCCTGCCGAAAATGCCGGAACGGCCGGGCCTTTTAGATTTCTTCCGTCACCGCTTTGACAGTTTCACGGTGAACCATCTGCTGCAAAGCGCGCGGCGGGCGCGGGAAAATGGCTGTGACGAAAAGATCGTGCTGGCCTGCCTGCTGCACGACATTTCGGTGGCGGGGCTGATCCGCGCCGATCACGGCTATTGGGCGGCGCAGATGATCGCGCCCTATGTTGATGAGGAAGTGGCGTGGGGGGTGGAGAAGCACCAGGCGCTGCGCTTCTTTGCCGATCCGGAGAATGGCTATGACTATCCGGAGGCGTATAACCGCTTTTTCGGGCCCGATCATGTGGTGCCGGACTATTTGCGCCAGTCGTACGCGGCGGCGCGGGCGCACCCTTGGTACATGACGGCGCGGGTGATCACGGTGAATGACATTTATACCTTTGCGGAAGGGGTGGTGATTGATCCGGCCGAGTTCGAGGATGTGGTGGGCCGGCATTTCAAGACGCCGAAGGAAGGGCTGGGCTTTGACAATTCCCCCGTCGCCCATATGTGGCGCAGCATGATCTGGCCGAATAATTTTTTGTAATCCCAAATTGTCATGGGTCGGGCCCTCTTCCCTTCACAACAGGGCCTGGGCCATCGAGCGTTACAGGGCACCGGCGCTTGCGGCCCTGGATGGTCCGCGCTGAGGCGGGCCATGACAATTGAGAGTTAAGCGCCGGTGCCTAGATGTGTCGCAGCATGGTCTGACCGAATAATTTTTTGTAGTTCTGTTGTCATGGCTCGGCGGAGCGGGCGTCTTTTGAGACACAGGCCAAGGATCGCTTCCGGCAAAGCGGACGCAGCCGCCGTAGAAGCTGTGCGGCCTGCCTTGGACGGCAGCTTTTGACCCATAGCTGCCGTTTGGCGACTCATGTGATCTTGCCACTTATTGCGAAGCTGGACACCCTGGCATAGGCGTATCCCAGGTGTATTTTTCTCCTTCGAACGCGACGACCAAGCCACTATTTTTGGTGCAAGCGTGGACGGCACCAGCTTCGAAGACGAGATTTTTCAACTTGCCCTTACCTTGTGTAGACTGACGCACGGTAGCCTCCAGCGCGGCAAGAATGCTGACGATGGTGGGAGGTATGTCATTTTGATCAACCTCCTTTAGAGCGTGCCCTTCTTGGTCCGTCACCTGCAAACCCTCAATGTCCTGATATTCTTGCAGTCCACCCGGTGCCGTCACCGTATGGGTGACACTCAGAACAACGTATTTTTCTAGTATCAATGGCAATGAGCCGGTGAAGGCTGGTGCAGCAATCCAGTTAATCACCACGCGCCCGCCGGGTGTGCCTTTGTTATGTGTAATCGTTGAATAGTCCTGAGTTTGCTGTTGCGGTGTTGGCTTCCATGGTCGTGCGGTTGCTGTTTGATTTGCCACCAGCCCCGCAACAAGGCCCACCACTAATAAAGGACGCACTTGACTACCCCCAAATACCGCCTTGAGCATATTGGCTTTCGGTAGGAGCGCAAAGCTGCCTTAAAGGGCAGCTTGTAACCCAAAGCGGAATTCGGCGCGACTTTAGATTGATCAGGATTGTGGTATTCTATGCTCTCCTGACGGAGGAACACATGACAAAGTTCAGGTTTGTCCTTGTTCTGCTTTGCATCGGCTTACTCGGTGTCATTCCGATAATCTCTGGTCTGCCGAAGCCAGCCGCTGCCATTGGTGTCCAGCAGGCATCGTCCATTCGCACCGAGTTCTTAATCTCACTACGGGAAGCGGTCAGTTTGATGGATCACGACCAGTTCAATGAAGCGTTGAAGCTGGTTGACGGCCTGAGCGCGGCCCCCGGCAAGACCAACGCTGAAACCAAATTGCTAAATCAGGTTCGCGAGCAAACTCTCGCCCAACGGCAATTGGCTCCCGAGCGAGCGCGAGAACGACAGATGGAATTGGTCTTCTACCAAGCCACGGATTTGGAGAACGCGGGCAAATACAAGGACGCCTTGGCACTTATTGATGGATTGAAAGATATTCCCGACAACCCCTTAGGCAGAGACATAATTCAGATGCGCACTTTTTTGATGCGGCTCAGGAAGGCGCATCTAGACTCGCAGGTCCGCTGAGCATTTTCTGCTTCTTTGGTTTGCTGCTCGATACCGGCAATGATCGCTGTTGGCGCAAAGCGGGCCTAACGGTTTTCAGGGCGATTAAGGCTGGCTGCTGCCAACGCCAGTGCTAGTATGCCGCCGTGCTGCAGCGACGTGCCCTCCTTGTCGGTTCCGCCGCGCTTTTTGCTCGGCCTTGCCTGGCCCAATCTTCCTTTGAAGGCGCGCGCGCCGGACAGGAGCGCGAATTACTAGGTATGCACTTCTGCTGGTGCCCTCCAGGACGTTTCACCATGGGCAGCCCGGTAAGCGAACCTGGCCACCGAGATACCGAAAACCAAGTTTCCGTCACCCTGACGCACGGCTTCTGGATGGGCAAATACGAAGTCACGCAAGGTGAGTGGGCGCGGCTCTATGGAGAAGTGCCTGGCCCGCTATTAGGCGGGCGCGGAGACAATTTCCCGGTCTATTTCGTGTCCTGGCTGCAGGCGAAAGCATTCTGCCTCCGTCTGATGGCCTTAGCGCAGCAAGCCGGCAGTTTGCCCGCACCGTGGCGTTTCGATCTGCCTACTGAAGCGCAATGGGAATATGCCTGCCGCGCTGGCACCACAACCGCTTTTGCATTTGGTAGTTCACTGACGAAAAGCGACGCTGTTATTGGCAGACCATTCCACGGTCGTGCCGACGGCACGCCCGGAGCGGTTGCTGAACCTGTGGGCTCTTTTCCCGCAAACGCCTGGGGTCTGCATGACATGCACGGCAACGAGTTCGAATGGGCCCGCGACTGGTTTCATCCGCGCCTGCCCGGTGGTATCGACCCCGATCTCAGTGATTTGAAAGGTCCGCCGAACCGTGATGGCACCTATTCCCGCGCCCGACGCGGCGGCGCATGGATGGATGCTCCGGAGTTCGCCCGTTCTGCCATCCGACTTCCCTATGAACCCGACCGCAACGCGGATCATATTGGCTTCCGGCTGGCTATAGTCGCTGCCTGACCCTCAATGGAGGGTAAATGACGGCTTGTGGCGCGAAGCGGAAATTCAAAGAGCCACGAATTTCTCAAACACGTTCTCGCATGGCTGATGCCTGAAGGCCGGTGCAGACGTCACCTGGGTGGCCCGCAGTCGCGGGCCATGACATTGTAGGGTAAGGTCGCCGCCTATACGGCGGTCAATGATCTGGCCGTATAATTTTCTTTAGACCTTGGCTGTCATGGCACCTAAATGCGCGACAAATGAAGATACTGCTTTGGCTTATGTTAATGTGATGTCCGGGAAGTAAAGCTGGCCTTATATGGAAAGGCGTGCTTTCACCACTGGGTAAACCAATCCCAGCGTTGGAATTGGCGAACCAAGTATGAAATTGAGTAACAAAAGCAATACCAGCGACAGACCCAGACCATAGAGCGTGCGTCGCAGGGTTGGTGTGTCCGGCGTCCAAACGAAGCGCGCGAAGAACCATGTAGGGACCGCCAAGGCTAAGAGGGCAAAAATCGGCCAAGGGGTAATGTTGGATGACACGGCGTGCGCAAACCCAGAATGGCCTGAAGCTCTAATGTAGGCAAAGCCTAACATCTGAAAAAGGCAGGCTACCAAAAGCCAATTTGCCAAACGAAACGCCGTAGCGTACTCGCCCGGGGGACCTAAAGGAATCCCGTTACGACGCCGATAATATTGTGAGGGCGAGAACCGGTAATCCGGGTCATCGGGATCTATATTCGGCTTGCAATAGCCTTTCGGCCAAGGCTTGCTCGGCGTCCAAGTGGCAGGATCAAATTCGGGCTGGTCGTTTTGATCGGGCATGCTGTCAGCGTTTAACTTTTACTCCTCCTTAGGCTGAAAGTACTTCCAGCCTAGCACCCCTATCGCGATACCCGCGATTATACACGATAACCACTCTATCCAGACCAAGCGCGTTACATAGTGGTCTGTTTTGTCGCCGTGCCTGCCAATATCATAAACCGGCCAAGTCTGACCTGTTGCTTCGTTGGGATGTGTGGGGCCGTGGTTAAAATGCGCTGCTCCAAATACAGCTATGAAAAGGCCTCCCACCGCGAACGCATTGCGGATGACCTTGTTTTCTCTCCGATCAAAAAATGAAAGGAAGGCCACACCCGCGACGAACCCGAAAAGATAGAATGTCACATCTCCGAATGACATTAAGCCCCCCAACCACGATCAACCGGTGCCGCTTCAAATCGAGCAGCCTCCATCGCCACAATATACACCGTTTCACGGCCTGGTGCGGGGCAGTTTGCCGGAGTTTACGCGTGCCCGGTAGGCGGAGCGGAACGACCGCTTGGCGCAAAGCGGCATTAGCTCTGTGCCGGGGCGGGTTACGCTTTTCGCCGGGGCGGGTGCTTAATTGCTGCGAAAGCAGAAAGGATACATCCGATAGCCGTCCTGGACTCTATCTCCCCCATTTGGGGTCTATCCCGCTCCGGCTCGAAAGGCGCCCTAGTCCCTACATGGTTCGAATGACCGCTTGCGGCGCAGAGCGGTAATTGGACATTGCGAAGCGTGGGTGGGCCTTAACCGATGACGGTGCGCAGAAGTTTCGGATCATCCCATGGAACATCATGGTAGCCGCTTGTGAGATATTCGCTTAGCGGGTCTCTGTTCCATTCGCGCGGAAACAGGGCGACGACGTCATTCTTGATGGGGCTACGCATTCCCGTCTTGGCCCCAGTCAATGCCTCCGCCAAGGCGGCCGGCAAGTCCCGGCCGGGGCCAAACGGCAAGGTGCCACCATGTGTGGCGCGCGGGTTGATTTCAAGAACATGGACATTGCCATCGCTGTCCCGGATGAAATCCAGGCCATGCAGGCCCGACAATCCAAACTCCCGTGCCGCGACGCGGCTGGCATTTTCCATTTGGGGGCAATCTATGCGGCGTATGACATTGGGCGGTCCAATTCCCCCGTCAGCCACAAGCACATCATAATAGAAAGCTCCGACGACCTCTCCTCGCCAGGCCGCAAAGGCGCTGGCAGCCGGCAGACCCGGAATAAAACGTTGCACACAGACCTGCACGCCATGGGGTGACAGCGCAGCGGTCAGAAAGTGCGGATCACGACGCTTGGCCGCCCGGAGAAGACTTCGCAAGCGCGAAGGAGGATTGAAAAATTGCCGGAAGGCGCCAAGTGCCGCATCCAGCGAGCGGGCAATCACCACACCATCGCCACCCCAACTGCCATCCGCCTTGATGACGGCCGGCAACCCAACCCGTTCCAATGCCATCGCGAGATCTTGCTCGCTGAAGATTGCGTGGGGGTCGGGAATCCGAACACCAGCGGCCTGGAGGGTTGTCAAGGATTGATGGCGTGAGAGAAGCCGGGGGTAATTTTCCAGCTTTCCGAGTGACTTTTCTATCAGCCGGGCGATTTCCGAAGATGCCACCCGCGCCAATTCAATCCGGTGCAGATGAAGCAGCTGCTCCACTGCCCGGTCGTCGCAGGCGACCAGGAGATCCGCTTGCGAGTCGGATATGGCACGAGATAGCGAGGCTGTGGGCGAGAAGGCGTCGTAGCGGTAAACGTGCGAGACATACCGGCTGAGATGGGCCGGTGCACCCGCCGGGACGACCGCTTCGGCAATACAACCCGCCGCCACGAAGCCGCCTGCATACCGGGCCAGCGAAGGCCACTTTACTGTGGACACCAGCAATATCTTCGGCATGTGGGATGCCCCAAGCCCGTTTCCCCGGACGCAAGAATAGGCTGGCATAGATTGAGAATGTAAAAATCCGCCGGCCTCTGTGTGACCGGATTCCGGACGGTTTTTGTCCAATTTGTGCCAGCGCGATACGACCATGAAAGTTCAGCAATGTGATGTGGCGATTATTGGGGCAGGCCCTTATGGCCTATCGGTCGCGGCCCATCTGCGGGCGCTTGGGGTGAGGGTTCGTACCTTTGGGAAAGCCATGGATACCTGGCGATCCCACATGCCCGAAGGCATGATGCTCAAATCGGAAGGCTTTGCCTCCAATCTCAGTGCCCCGGACCGCTTCTCGACGCTCAAAGCCTATTGCACCGAACAGGGCATTGCCTATGCCGATCGCGGCATGCCGATACCGCGCACCGACTTCGTGGCTTATGCAGACTGGTTTCGTAATCGCCACGTTCCGGAGCTTGAGGAAATCCAGGTCAGAAAGCTCGCAAAAACCGCCACCGGATTCGCTCTGACGCTGGAAACCGGGGAAATGGTTTTCGCCCGGCGTGTGGTGCTGGCGGTAGGCGTAAGCTTTTTCCAATACATTCCGGAAGAATTGGCGGGCCTTCCCGCTTCAATGGTTTCTCACAGTTACGACCATCGCAGGGTTGAGCAGTTCAAGGGCTCTAAAGTCGTTGTCCTGGGCGCCGGCGCTTCTGCAATAAACCTGGCCTATGAGCTGGAAGAGGCGGGCTGCCAGGTGCGCCTTGTCGCGCGCGCGCGCAAGGTCGAATACAACACGCCACCCCGCGAAAATGCGCATTCGCTCTGGTACCGCCTGCGCAATCCACCTTCCCCCATCGGGCAGGGCTGGCGATCCTATTTCTGTGCGGTGCTTCCTGGAATCTTTTATCACCTTCCGGGCCGTTTGCGCGCTCGCGCTGTCAAAAGCCACGTCCACGCCGCCGGCGGCTGGTACATGCGCGAAAAGGTGGAAGGACGTGTGCCTCAAATTTTGGGACACGCGCTGGTCCGCGCCGACATCGTAGCCGGTCGGGTACGCTTGACCCTGAAGGGACCCGGGGCCACCCGCAACCTGGATTGCGATCATGTCATTGCCGCGACCGGCTATCGCGTGGATGCAAGGCGCCTGTCGTTCCTGGACGAAGCTATTTGCCGAGAGATTTCGGAAAATGGCCGCGGGATACATATTTCGGCGCAGTTCGAGACGCAGATGTCCGGCCTCTATGCCGTCGGCATGACCGCAATGGAAAACTTTGGACCGGTACTGCGCTTCATGGTGGGGACAAGGTTCGTGGCCCCCAGGCTGGCAGCGCATCTGCGGCGCAGGATTTGGATAGAAAAAGCCCAGTCCCTGATTGGCGCTTTTGCCGCGGTTAGTCGCGCAGCCGGTGCATCATTCGGCTTGGCGGGTAAAAAGCCGCATATCGCTTCAAGGAGTGATCTATGCTGACTTCGGGCTTACAGAGTGTGATGGCCGCCTCGGGTAGGCTCATGCGCGCAGCTGCCGATCCGGTTGGCACTTGGGATAAGGCGCTGGATCGCTTTCTGGAATCTCGCGAATACAGACGCCCGCTCTATCCATACGCAGTTACGGAGGAATGGGAAAACAAGCTTCATGAAGCTTTGGGCCTGCCGACCGGCTGCGCAGAAACCCGGGAATTGGAGCCATTGTGGCTCCAGGCCGTTGCCGAGCTGCGCGGTCGTGGCGTGGATGTCGGGCCGGCAAGTTTTTATGGATATAATGACGGCGACGCAGCCTTGATCCGCGCCATCTGGTGCCTTGTTCGTCATCTTCGTCCGCAAACCGTTGTGGAAACCGGCGTAGGGCATGGCTTCACATCGCGCTTCGTGCTTGAGGCCCTCTCCAGAAATGGTCAAGGCGCGCTTACAAGCATAGACCGCCCCCCTTTGGACCCGATGATGCGCGACCGTGTTGGGTCGGCCGTTCCAAGCGAATTGCGATCCGGTTGGACACTTATTCCTGGTACAAGCCGGCGCATCCTGCCGCCTACGCTATCCACCCTCGGCGGCATAGACATTTTCATACATGACAGTCTGCATACCGAGCGCAATGTGCGCTTTGAAGTTGATCGCGCCTGGCATGCATTGCGGCCAGGCGGCGCCCTGGTAATTGACGATGTAGACACCAATTGGGGTCTGCGCAGTTTCCTGGAAAAATTTAAGCCGGATTTCGCTGTCGTTTGCCAGGCGGAACCGGTGCGCCCAGACACCAGACGTTTTAATGACAGAGGGTTGTTCGCGATTATCTTGAAATCCAAGGCGGCCGCCAGCCATAGCCTGGAAAGCAAACATTGAGCCGCAATTCCTGCTGCTGGGCTTACTAGCGGTTGGGGCTGCGTGGGCATTCTCAGCCCCATCGCCATTGGCCTGTTGTTCGGGGTTGCCTTCGGCATCCAGGCCGGCGCGCGAATCTTTGGACGGAAAGCGTTACAACCCCAAGTCAAACTGCCTGCCTGCGTTCTCCGTCCGGCAGCGCCGCCGGTCATTGCCGCAGCCAATACCCTGACATTATCGGATCCGTGGATACTTGTCGGTATGTCGCGCGTTTGTTCCAATTGGAGCAGTCCATGGCAGACCGCAGGAAAGGCGATCTTACAAACCACGCAGATGAGCCCTCACAGGGCCAGTCGCAGACGCCTGGCGCGGATTTCGACTTTTTGGTCAGTTGCGTTGATCCCGCACGTGAAGAACTTATGGAGTCTCTCGGTATCTCGCATTCGCTCACGCTGACTTTTCATTATCGGGGTTACAGCTATCAGAAACTCGATGATGCCATTGCGCAGGCTCTGCGCGACAAGGCCGAATGAGGTGATTGCCGCCAGGCAAGGGCCCTCCGTGACAGTTGGGGGCGAGCGCGGTCGCCACTATGCGGCGGGCCGATGATATCGGCGGAATGAATTCTTATGAGCACCATTGTCATGGCCCGCCGGAGCGGGCCATCCAGCTGGGATAACCCGCTGCCTGGAACTCCGGCGCAGACGTCACCTGGGTGGCCCGCATTCGCGGGCCATGACAGTTAAGGATCAGGTGTCGTCGCCCGTTTCGGGCATTGGCGCGGCGATGTCTTCTGCCACCACGTCTCTTACGGCCACGATCTCGGCGCCGGGGAAGCGGTCCAGCACGGCGCGCACCATCGGCTCCTGCGCCACGCTTTCCATCCGCGCCGCTTTTGCCGCCTTGCGCTGTTCGGCCAGCGTCGGCGCGCCGCCTTCGCGGGCAATGGAAACGCTCCAGCGCATGCCGGTCCAGGCCGTCAATTTCTGCTGGAGGTCGCCGGCCAGGGTGCGGGGCGCCGCCGGATTGGGGCGAAACTCCAGCAAGCCCGTGGTTTGCGACTGCTCCAGCCGTACCAGATGCATGTTGTTCTCGATCTGCACCTTGAGGATGGGAGCGTTGTTGGCGGTGGCGAGGGCGGCGATGTCTTCCAGACCGCGCAGGGTAGGCGCGGATTCGGGGGCCGATTGCGGCTGCGGCGCCCGCTGCGCAGGACTGCCTCCCGGTGCCCGCAAAAATGCGGGCGCGCTCGGCGGGGCAGCCGCGCTATGCGCGGACCCCTCCCCGAAGCCGCTGCGCGGCTTCGACCCTCCCTCAAGGGGAGGGTAGGATTGTGACTTGTCCAAGAGATCGCGCACCAGCTTGTCGGTGGGCGGCAGGTCGGCGGCATAGGAGACGCGGATCAGCGCCATTTCCAAAGCAGAGATCGGGCGGGTGGCGTCGCGCACTTCCATCAGGCCCTTCAGCAGCATCTGCCAGGCGCGGGTCAGCGTCGGCACTGAAAGCTTGGCGGCCAGTTCGCCGGCCCGTTTGGCTTCGGCGCTGCCGCCGTCGAAAAAGCCCTGCGCCGCCGGCGCCACCTTGATGCGGGTGAGGAAATGGGTGGTCTCCAGCAGATCCTGCATCACCGCCAGGGGATCGGCGCCGGCGTCGTAAAGCTGTTTGAGCTCTGCCAGCGCTTCGGGCAGCTTGCCGCCCATCAGCTTTTCGAACAGGTCGAGAATGCGGCCGCGGTCGGCCAGACCCAGCATCGCCCGCACCATTTCGGCGGTGATGGCACCGCCTTCCAGCGCACCATGGGCGATGGCCTGGTCCAGCAAGGAAAGGCCGTCGCGGGCGCTGCCTTCAGCGGCGCGGGCGATGAGTGAAAGCGCGCCTTGCTCGATCTCAACCGCTTCCTTCTGTGCCAGGGTCGCCAGATAGGTGGCGAGTTCGGCGCTTTCGATGCGGCGCAGGTCAAAGCGCTGGCAGCGCGACAGCACCGTCACCGGCACTTTGCGAATCTCAGTGGTGGCGAAAATGAATTTTACATGCGGCGGCGGCTCTTCCAGGGTTTTGAGCAGGCCATTGAAGGCCTGCTTGGAGAGCATGTGCACTTCGTCAATGATATAGACCTTGTAGCGGGCCGCGACGGGGGCATAGCGTACGCCCTCGATGATCTCGCGGATGTCGTCAATGCCGGTGCGCGAGGCGGCATCCATCTCCTGCACATCCACATTGCGGCTCTCGGCAATGGAGATGCAGGGCTCACACTGGCCGCAGGGATGGATGGTGGGTTCGGCCCGCTTGCCATCGGGGCCGATGCAGTTCAAGGCGCGGGCGATGATGCGGGCGGTGGTGGTCTTGCCGACGCCCCGCACGCCGGTGAGCATGAAGGCATGGGCAATGCGGCCGGTGGCAAAGGCGTTGGAAAGAGTGCGCACCAGCGCCTCCTGCCCGATCAGGCCGGTGAAATCGGCAGGGCGGTATTTGCGGGCCAGGACGCGATAGGGCTGGGTTTGGGCCATGGGCGGACTATAGCAATCGGCCTCGCGGGGGAGTCGCACGATTTGGCGAAAAACTGGGGAAAGTGGAAGCCGGCGACCCGTCACAGATTCGGTATGGCTGCTACCTTCCGGTCCTGACCAGGTTAGCGAGAGTGGCGTCCACCGACTTCCGGGCGGGGATATAGGGGCTGGCGGCGAAAAAAGCGAGTCAGGCGGCGGCGCGGCGGGCAAGCAGGCGCCAGGCCGGCAAGGTCACCGTGACGGTGGTGCCCTGACCGGGGGCACTTTGCAGCATCAGGCTGCCGCCATGCAGTTCCGCCATGTGGCGGGTCAGCGGCAGGCCAAGACCGGTGCCTTCATATTTGCGGGCCAGCGAGGAATCCACCTGGCCGAACGGCTCCAGCGCCTTGAGCATATCCCTTGGCGCGATGCCGATCCCGTCATCTGAGACCGTCAGTTCCAGTCCTTCGGCGGTGACGGCGGCGCGCACCCTGACGGTGCCGCCGGCCGGGGTGAATTTCAGGGCATTGGACATCAGGTTCAGCATCATCTGGCGGATGCGGCGCTTGTCGGCCCTGAGCAGCGGCAGATCGGCCGTCACGTCATGGTAAAGCGCCACCTGCTGTTCCTGGGCCTGGCGTTCCATGACATGGAAAACATCTTCCAGCCCGGCGGCGAGTTCGAAATCTTCCTCCACCAGGCCGGCCTCGCCAACATCGCAGCGGGAAATTTCCAGAATGTCGTTGATGATGCCCAAGAGGCGCTCGCCGCCATTGCGGATATCGCGGGCATAATCCTGATAGCGCGGCACCAGCGGGCCATGGCGCTGCGCCAGCATCAAATCGGAAAAACCGATCACCGCGTTCAAGGGCGTGCGCAGTTCATGGCCCATGGCAGCCAGAAAAGCGGCCTTGGCCTTGTTGGCGGCCTCAGCCCCTTCCAACGCCAGCGACAGATGCGCCCGCGTCTCTTCCAGTTCGGCAATATGGGCGCGCATCCGCACCGCTTCTTCGGAAGCGCGGCCGGCCAGATGCCGGTCCACCAAGGCACCGATCAGGCCCGCGCCCATGATCAGGGCCACCACCGCCGCCACCGCCACCGCCACCATGCTGGGCGCCATCAACGTATTGGGCACGGCAATCAGGGGACTGGGGATATAGAGCACCGCTGCCATGGCGGTGAAATGCATGCCGACAATCGCCACCAGAAAAAGCCCAGCGCCCGTGACATAGCCGCGGGCATCGCCGCGCCGGCGGGCGACAAAGAAAGCCGCCATGGTCACCGCGACACCGATTACCACCGAGGCCATAATGTAATCGGCATCCCAGCGGGGACGGGCGGCAATCCGGACCGCCATCATGCCGGTGTAATGCATCACCGAAATGGCGGCGCCGATCACGGCTCCGCCGGTAAGAGCGCCTTGTTCGAACACCAGCAGAAAACCGCCGGCGCAAAGCACAATAGCGAACAGCGCCGACAGGGCCGTCAGGAAAGGATCGTAGGCCACGGGCAGGCCGGCACCATAGGCCAGCATGGCAACGAAATGCAGACCCCAGATGCCGCCGCCGGCGACGGCGCCGCCGGTGGCGAGCCACAGCCGGGCAGTCTGGCCCGCCGTGGCGCGGGCGCGGCTCAGCATGCTCATGGCGGTGGCGGAAGCGAGCAGGCACAACAGGGCGGCCAGGACGACCAGCCTGAGATCATGCTGTTGGAAAATGCAGCCCAATACGCGAAACATCACACCCAACTAGCACCCGCACGGTAAACTCCCTGTGAAGGGGCGGGCCCGGCGTCAATCCCCCGGCAAGGTGGTTAATGCTTTCTTTCACCGGCAATCCCCTTAACCGCGCCAGTGCCCAGCGCGCCGATGACGCCTGGATCGCGGCGCAGCGGCAGGCCGGGCGTTTCCTGCCTTTTTGGCAGATGAAGCCGCTGGCCGCCGAGGTGACGTCGGGCGCCGGCCGGAGGCGGGCGAAAGCGGGTTTTCTGCCATGGCAGGCGGAATGGGAAGGCCGCACCACAATCTTTCTGGGGCTGGACGGCGCGCAAGCCTTGTTCGCGGTGGATCTGGGCAAGGATGAGCCGGCGCCGCAATTGGCAGGCGAATTTCACGATATGCGGGCGGCAGCGTTCATTCTGAGCAAGCGCGATACCGCCATTGCCGGCCAGGCCAAGGCGCTTTTGGACTGGCACGCAAGGCATGGCTTTTGTCCCAATTGCGGGCAAGCGACGGAAACGAAGGATGGCGGCTATCGCCGGCTGTGTCCGGCTTGTGGCGCCGAGCATTTCCCCCGCACCGATCCGGTGGTGATCATGCTGCCCATATTCGGTGATGAATGCCTGGTGGGGCGCAATGTGCGTTTTGTGAACGGGTTGTTCTCGGCCTTTGCCGGCTTTGTCGAGCCGGGCGAGACGCTGGAAGAAGCAGTGAAGCGCGAATTGAAGGAAGAAGCGGCACTGGCCGTGGCAAGGGTACGCTATAGCCGCAGCCAGCCTTGGCCGTTTCCCTCCTCGCTGATGCTGGGCTGTTATGCCGAGGCGCTGTCCAAGGACTTCACCATTGACGGCAGCGAAATTGCCGAAGCCCGCTGGGTGCGCAAGGATCAAGCGCGGCGCTGGCTGAAGGAAGAGGTGCTGGATGAAATGCGCGTGCCGGCAGTGATCGCCATCGCGCATCATTTGATCCGCGATTGGGTGGAGGGCTGAGATGGAATTGCCGCACGAGACCTATTTCTACGCTCTGGCGACGGTGGCGATCACTTTTGCCGGCTTCGCCACCATTCTGATGGCACTGCGCGAAGGGCGCGGCGCAGGCATGTCGCGCTTTCATTTGTGGGTCGCCAAATCCTATATCCAGTCGGGCCTGGTCACGGCGGTTTCTTCCATGCTGCCGCCGTTGCTGTTTGCCTTTGGCATCGGTGAGGCCGCAACCTGGCGCGTCTCCAGCATCGCCATCGGCCTTCCGGCCCTCTTCATGCTGATGACGGCGCCGCGGCAATGGCGTGCCGTCACAACGATGCCGATCCGGATGCGGCTATGGGTGCAGATTTCGGTCGGCGTGGTGATCAACGGGCTTTTGCTGCTTAACGCTGCCGGCTGGCCGATGCCGCCTGCCGCCGGGCCGGTGATGCTGGCGGTAAGCTGGAATCTGTTTGGCTTCTTCGCCCAGTTCGCGGAATCGGTAAGCTTCTTCTTTGAGGACGAGGACGAAAATTAGCGGCGGGCATGATGGTTACCTGGACCCGGAAATTTCTTATCGGCCTGGCGCTGTTCACCTTCGGCGTCACCATCCTTGCGCTGTTCGCCCTCACCGCCTGGGAACAGGGGGCGGCGCGCCTGGGCGAGCAATTGGCGCCTGACCGGCTGGCGCTGCTGGCGCTTGGTCTGGTGCCGCTGGTGCCGGGCGTGCTGTTAATGCGCGCCGCTTTCCGTGACTGGGAAAAGCGGGGACGTAAGCGGTGGGGGCGGTATGACTAGGATTGCGGTTCCGAGAAACACTCGATTCCGAGTTCCAATTCAAGCTCGACCAATTTTGCCAAAGTTTCTCGAGCTAAATTGTCTCCGTAATAAGCATCAAAAAATTGCACGATTAAATCGGCTTTGCCGCCGGTCGCTCGAAGATTTTTGAAAAACGCCTTATGCGGCATCAACCGTTCAACAAGTTTAGTGACTTCCTCGGCAAACCACTGGTCCTTTAATTCGACTTCGATGCAATGGAGCCATCGCGTGTCGCGATAATTGCCCGGTAGAGGCGTCCTTTTGGGAGTCTGCCTAGGATCACCAACACGATGGGACCGCGACGGTTGCAAACCTAGAGCAGCAGTAATGACGGCCGGATCGAGCGTAGGATGTATGATCAACAACTCTACGTCAAAACGACGTAACGGCCCTTCGTCATCGTCCGGTGATGGTTGCTCCGTCACACACTGACCTCAGATTGGATAGGCGAGCCGGACTCGCCCATGTAAATGCAGTTAGGGCATATCCTCACGATATGCGTGAGCCGGATAGACGCCCATGATCGCCATGCGCGCGGTCTGGAAGCGCAGTTCCTCCAGCGCCGCTGCGACGGCCGGGGTCTCAGGATGGCCCTGGATGTCGGCATAGAACTGGGTGGCGTTGAACGAGCCGCCCAACTGATAGCTTTCCAGCTTGGTGATGTTGACGCCGTTGGTGGCGAAGGCACCCAGCGCCTTGTAGAGCGAAGCGGGCGCATTCTTCACCTGGAACAGCAGCGTCGTCACCACCCTGCCTACGTTGGGGGCGCGGGCATCAGCCTTTGACATCAGGAGGAAGCGGGTGGCGTTGTGATGCTCATCCTCGACATCCGCTTTCAGCACCTTCAGGCCATAAATTTCGCCGGCCAGGGTGGAGGCAATGGCGGCCGCCTTGGGATCATTCAATTCGGCGACATGCTTGGCGGAGCCGGCCGTGTCGTACCAATTGTGGGCCGCAAATTTGTGCTGCTTGAGAAGGCCGCGCACCTGCGCCAGGGCCGGCGCCTGGCTATAGACATCGGTGATGGCGTCCAGCACGGCGGTTTTCAGGCCCAGCAATTGATGGCGGATGGGCAGGAAATGTTCGCCCACAATATGCAGGTCGGAATCGGGCAAGAGGTGATGAATATCGGCGATGCGGCCGATCAGCGAATTCTCCACCGGGATGATGCAAAGATCGCAATCGCCCTTCTTCACCGCCTCCATCGCTTCTTCGAAGGTGGGCTGGGGGATCGCTTGCACATGCGGCGCGGCCTCACGCGCCGCCAAATTGGCATAAGCGCCGGGTTCGCCCTGGAAGGCGATGCGTTTGGCGCTGGCAATCACATTCGTCACGACAAAAGCTTCCGTGCGTATTCAAGATCTTCCGGCGTATCCACCGATAGCGGCACTTCGTCAACCCGCGCCACGGCGATGGACATGCCATGTTCGAGCGCGCGCAACTGCTCCAGCTTTTCGCGTTGTTCCAGCGGCGAAGGCGGCAAGGCAACAAAGCGTGCCAGCGCCTCGCGGCGGAACGCATAAAGCCCGACATGATAAAAATGTTCGCCGGCGCCGCTGGGAACGGTGGCGCGGCTGAAATAGAGAGCGCGACCCTGGCGGCCATCGGGCGCCCATGCCACCACCGCTTTCACCACCGCGGGATTGCCGCGGTCAGCCTCATCGGTGATGGGCGCGGCCAGGGTGGCAATATCATGGCCGGGCAGCGCCGCGGCCACGGCTTTAAGCTGGGCCGGATCGAGGGCCGGCAGATCGCCCTGGCAATTGATGACGGTGTCGTATTTGGCGCCCGGATCAATCCCCTGCAGAGCGGCAAAGACACGGTCGGAGCCGGAGGGCAGATCCGGATGGGTGAGAACGGCATGGCCACCGGCCTTTTCCACCGCGTCGGCGATTTCATCCTCGGCCGCGGCAACCACCACCGGACCGATGCCGGCGGCCATCGCCCGCTGCCAGACCCTGACGATCATGGGGACGCCCCCGATGTCTGCAAGGGGCTTCCCCGGAAGTCTGGTGGAGGCCATGCGGGCGGGGATTATCACCACGGAAGACATGGCGCCTTTTAGGCCCGGAACCCTGCTAAAGCCAGCGAAAGACTGGATTTTATGCGACGCTACGCCGCAATGACGGAAAGGTGCGGGCGGGTAATGTCCCCCCGTATTCCGCCGGGCGCTCTGCCCTTGGCGTATGGGAGCTTGCCCGCATGGATTCCTTTGAGTGGAACAAGATCATTGGCGCCGTCCTGGGCAGCCTGATCTTTATTTTCGTCGTCAAGACCATCGGCGAGAATATCTATGAAGCCGAAAAGCCCGCCAAGCCCGGCTATGTGGTTGAAGGTGTGGTCGAAGAAGGCGCCGGCCCCGCCACCGCCGAAAAGCCGGAAGAAGCGCCCGACTGGGGTACGGTGCTGGCCAGCGCCGATGCCGGCGCCGGCAAGACCGTCTCAGGTCGCTGCCTGCAGTGCCACACTTTGGGCAAGGGCGAACCCAACAAGATCGGTCCCAATATTTACGGCGTGGTGGAGCGTCCCCGCGCCAGCGTTGACGGCTTCTCCTATTCCTCGGCGATGAAGTCCAAGGGCGGCACCTGGAGCTATGATGAACTGTTTAAGTTCCTGAAATCGCCCGGCGCCTATATCAACGGCACCAAGATGAGCTTTGCCGGCCTGCGCAACGCCCAGGACCGCATCAACCTGATCGCTTTCCTGCGCACCAATGCCGACAGCCCCGCCGCCATCCCGGCGCCCGCGCCAAAGAAGGAAGAGGCACCCGCCGCCGCGCCGCCGGCCGGCCCTGATGCCAAGGCCCCTGCCGGCGCCGCAACGGAAAAGCCGGCTGCGCCCGCCGCCGACAAGCCCGGCCCCAACGGCGCGGAGAAGAAATAATTTGATGAACCCCTCCGGCCCGGAGTGCCGGTAGAAAGATAGACGAGCGGGCCCGGTCGCAGACGTGATCGGGCTCGAATTTTTTGGTGCGAATGCTGCAGTAAGATGTATTTCCCCACTCGTCCTCATCCTGAGCCCGTCGAAGGAGGAGGACGTTTCGCGGTTCTGGCCAATTGCGGCAACGCATCGTAGTCGCCGCGGATAAGCGCTTCCTTCTTTTCTCGTCGCCAGCCCTTCAGACGTCGCTCGCATGCAATGGCATCAGTCAGCCATTGAAAACCTTGCGACCAGACAAGTTCAACAGGGCGGCGGCCTTGGGTATAGCCCTGAAAGCTTCCATCGTGATGTTCGGAAAGACGCTTGTCCAAGCCGTCCCGTGTCAGCCCAACATAATAAGAACCGTCGGCACAGCGAAGCATATAGACCCAGATGTCCATTCTTGCGCTTTGGCGCCTCGATGAACTCACCCTTCGACAGGCTCAGGGTGAGGATTTGTGGGTTGAAACAAGCGGAGAAAATCACCGCGGCCGTTTCACCGCGGTGATCGGGCCGGCGGTTTTTTCGATGCGGGGCGCGGCCTCCGCCAGCGGTTCAATCGCCACCATCATGTGATGGGCATTGGCGTGCAGCAGTTGTTCGCCATCCAGCATGATGCCGACATGGCCTTTCCAAAACACCAGGTCGCCGCGTTCGAACTCAGGCCCGGAATCGGGGAAGTAGCGTTCCATCATGTCGGTGTCGCGGGGTGAGCGGATGCCGCAGGCGGTCAGCGCCGTCTGCACCAGGCCGCTGCAATCCAGACCGGCAAAGGTCTTGCCGCCCCAGACATAGGGCACACCGAAAAAGGCTTCCGCCACGGCGGCGAAATCATTTTGCACTTCGTCGGGAGCGGCGACATGGCGGCGATGGACCCAGGTGTCGGGCGCGATCAGAAGAAAATCTCCCAGCTTGGTGAGCAAATTCACTTCCGCCGTCATCGGCAGCATGTCCTTGACCGGCGCCTTGCAATCGGGGCGCGACAACGCCGGCGTCATCAGGGCGGCGATTTGCAGATGGGTATCGAACGGCGCCGCCAGATGCTCTTCGCGGACATAGCCGACATAATCGTCATTGGCGGCCTGCACCCAGGCCCAGCCGTCTTTGCGCTCATAGACAGTGACGGCTTCGCCATAGAGCAATTCGCTGTCCTGGCCGGCAGTAAAAGATGGTTCGGCACGCAGCGAGGCGCGGCCCACCGCCACGGACGCGGGCTCGCCTTCGACAAAGCGCAGCGCCTCCACCGTGCCTTTCAGCTTGGCGGCGGCAAGGTCGGAACGAAAAGCGTTTATTCTTTTATCGAGGACCATAATGCTCTTTCAGCAACGCATAGATGGCGCGCGCGCTGTTGGCTTCGCCGCCGATGGGGCGGCCGGG
>JAFAVT010000141.1 GCA_019242275.1 Alphaproteobacteria bacterium | reverse complement strand
GCCGGGCGGCACATAGTCAGCAGGCCGCATGTGATAGGTCCAGGCCACGCCTAGGTTCGCGACATTGGCGCGGGTGACTTGCGTCAGGGGCGAAAAGCGCATGCCGCCGGCATCGTGGCCATAGGTGGGCCACTCCTTGCTGAAATCGCCTGTTTGTGCCGAGCCCGCGCCTACCCACAGAACGCAAAGAGCCGCGCCTGCCAGCAGGCGCCCGGCAAAAGACGATTTCATTCTCTGCCCGCCCATATGCATGTCCTTCCCGATTGTTGCCGCTTTCTGGTGCGTCAGCTATCGTGACTAACCAGATGGTACGTTTTGGCAGGGCAGTGTCACGGAAGCGCAAACGCCGTCAAGCGCTATTGGCGGCACGCGCATTCGCAGGTGGGTTATGCTGCAACAGCGAACGAATAACGCCGCAGTTATCGGACTTTCCCGCCGATCCGCGTTGCCTTCACACCACAGCGCGGAGCAGACAAACGTCCGGCCTGGTCCTCGCATTGACAGTGGACTATCCGGTTAGTTATGGTCTGTCGGCAGAGTCAAAGCGGGCATGAAAAGCGCTGCGGACCTGTACGGGGAAATCCCTGGGTAAAGGAAATCCGGCACCGCGGGCGAGCCTGCGCTTTCCGGCGATCAACCGGCGGGCGGTGGCCTGCCACGAAATAACATCCATGCCGGCGCCATGCGGATGCCGGCCGCGCAGTCAGGGGAGAACAGAAATGGTCAACAAAATTCAGGCGCGCCGCAACACGTCGCTGGCGTCGCTGCTGCTTGGCGGCAGCGCTTTTCTGGCTATCGCCGCCCTGTCTTCGACGGTGGCCTTTGGCCAGGCCGGTCAGGAGGTGGAAACAGTCACTTCCACCGGCACCATTTTCCGCAATGCCGCGCCGGTGGGCGCCAACGTCATTACCGTGGGTCAGGACGCCATCCAGCAGATTGGCGCAGTCACCGTTTCCCAGGTGCTGGCCGATATTCCCGGTCTAAACAATTTCGGCAGCGCCGGTCAGGGCGCGCAAAACTCCTCCGACCCGGGCGGCGCCTCATCCCCCACCATTCACAGCCTGGGCAACTCCGCCTCGAACGGCACCCTGATCCTGGTGGACGGTCATCGCCTGCCCACCACCGGCATTCAGCACAACACTATTGACCCCAGCGCCGTGCCGGTGATCGCCCTGCAGCGCGTCGAAGTGCTGCCTGACGGCGCTTCCGCCACCTACGGCTCGGATGCCGTCGCCGGCGTCATTAACTTTATCACGCGTAAGAATTACACCGGCATTGAAGCGCAGGCGCAGTACAGCTTCGCCGACAATTATAGCAATTACACCGCCGCCATATTGGCCGGCCATGAATGGGATGGCGGCTCGGCGCTGGTGGCCTATCAATATGTCTATAAGACGCCGCTGGCCAACGGCACGCGCTCCTATCAGACGGCGCGCCAGGATTTGCGGCTTGGCCAGCTTGCCAATCCCACCGCCTTCGCTTCCGCCATCTCGGCGACGCCGCCGACCGGCTTTCAGGCAACGACGCCCGACAATACCCACGGCACCAGCGGTCCCTATGGCGCTACCGTGCCCTATCCGTCGCTGGGTTCAAACTTTCAGAACTTCCAATGTCCGATTGCCGCGATCCGTGCTTCCAACAACAGCACCAGCTATCTTTATCCCTACGCCTCCAGCACAGCCGTGGTGAACAACATCACCAACTTCAACGGCGTCTGCGATGAGGTGGGCTATGGTTCCTGGCTCCCTTCGGAAAATCGCCAGACCTTCTTTGCCTCCTTCAAGCAGCAACTGGGCAATGTCCAGGTGACGTTGGACGTGGACTATTCCAGCCGTTTGGAAGGCCAAATCAATGCCCGGGGCACCTTCAATAACGCCATAGCCTTTGGCCCCAGCTACACGGGTACGCTGGCCGGTCAAACGACGCCCTCCGGCTCGAAGAATCCGTTCTATCAAAGCGGGAGCACCAGCGGGACCAATGTACCCAACACATTCGAGCAGGTCAGTTACGATTTCACGCCTTTGTTGGCCGATGAACCTTTGACCCGCGAGAAGACCGGCGACACCGTGGCTTTCGCCAATTTTGGCGTTGACTGGAATATCACTCCCAACTGGCTGTTCAGCGTCGGCGCTACTTTCGGCACCGACTTCGACTTCGACCGCACCAACAATGCGCTGTGCGTCGCTTGCGCTCTATTGGCGTTGAACGGCACCACCAACGTCGCGGGCACCCCCAACGATACCGTCGCACGCAGTGCCATTATTGACCCGGCCGGCTTGGGTACCATTATTAGCGAGACCCGCGCTCTGAATACTGGAAACGCGCTGGACGTGTGGGATCCGGTGGCCAGCAACAAGACCTCCCAGGCGGTCAAGGACCAGTTGGTCAGCGGCTTCAACAACACCACGGCGACGCAAGGGATCAACGATATCTCGGCGCAGTTGCAGGGTCCGCTGTTTGCCTTGCCTGGCGGCGACATGAAGATCGCGGTTGGCGGCGAATTCACCGACTATACCGACCGCCAGCAACAGAACACGTCGTCCAGTGCTCTTGGACCATCTTCGGTTTCCTCGCAGACGGTCAACCTCTATTACGGGCGCACGGTTTGGGCAGCCTTCGCCGAACTGCAACTGCCGTTGGTCGGCCCGGATATGAACATCCCGCTGATGCAGAAGTTCGTGCTGGATGTGGCCGGTCGGGTGGATGCCTACACCACCTACGGGACTACAAAAAATCCCAAGCTCAGTTTTTCCTGGGACATGATTGACGGTTTGCGGTCCCGTGGCAGTTTCGGCACCTCCTTCACGGTGCCGGCCTTTGCCTCCGGCGGCCAGAACAAGACCGGTCTGACGTCGCAGTCCGGCGTCAACCTCAATGGCGCGCCGACCATTCCTGTCCCATTCAATGATACCACTTATAATGGGGGCGCCGGTGTCGCCGGCACCTTTGTTGCCAGCGCAACGACATGCGCTGCTGCCGGCAGCACGCCGGTGGATGCCAATGGCGCCAACCTTGCCGCTCCCTATACCGGCGCGGTGGCCTGCCGCATCAACACCACCAATACGCAAGGCCTGCAATACGCGGCGGGCGGCAAGCCCGGGCTGAAGCCGGAAATCGGCATGACGTATTCCTTCGGTTTCGACTGGGATGCCGGCAAGTGGTGGAGCGTGCTGCATGGTTTGACCGGCGAAGTCACTTTCTATCAGGCCAAATATGCCGGTCTGGTGACCTCGATCGGCTTGTCCACTTCGCAGCCCGGCCTCACCTATTTCGCGCCGCCGGGTGGCTGGTCACCCACCGATCCCTTCATCACCTCGCGGCTGCAGGGCTATCCGCTTAACACCACGGTGCCGAGTCCGGTTTGGTATTTCTTCGACGGTCGCCAGACCAATGCCTACAATCTCTGGCAGAACGGTTTGGACTATGGCGTGCATTATGGTTTTGACACCGACTATGGCGCCTTTACCTGGTCGTTCAGCGGCAACGAAATTTTCCGCTTCACGCAGCAGAATCTGGGTCCCAACCAGCCGCTGATTGACATCAAGAACGGCAAGGCGGGCAGTTCCGGCCGCTTCGCGGGTCAGGAAATGACCTGGCGCTCCAGCCTGGGCTGGTTCCAGGATCCCTATCGCGTGCAGGTGGCATTCAACTATCAGAGCCCTTACTACGCCTCCGTCACTGCTTTCCCCTACAATCTGGCGGGTCCGGTGCGCCCGGCCAACCTCGAAAAGATCGAGCCCTTGTTCACGGTTGATCTCAATGTCGGTTACACCATGCCGGACTTCTTCAACCTCGGCATGGGCGGCACCCAGCTTGATATCAGCGTCAGCAACCTGCTCGACACCGA
>JAFAVT010000234.1 GCA_019242275.1 Alphaproteobacteria bacterium | reverse complement strand
AAGGCAGAGGATGGACAAATTCCTTGTAGTTGTGGACTCGTTCTGTCGGCTTTTCATAGCCGCGGTCCAAACGCTCGATTTCCAGAAAACCCGTGACTTTTCCCATCGTCCCTACTCTGCGGCGACGGCAGCGGAAGCCTCCGCCCTCATGTCGGCCAATGCCTTGGCGTAATCCAACGGCATCACCTTGACGAATTTTGCCAATGCGGCGTCGCCACCGTCGAGAATTTCCCTAGCGCGGGCACTGCCGGTGTGCAGCAGATGCCGCTCTACCAGAATGCGGATGCGCTCGGCATCGAAGCGCAGCAAATCACCCATGCCAGGATTGGACACGCTGAGCGAACGCTGGCGCGGCTGCTCGGCATCGTCGCTGCCAGTGGCAGGGGCAATCTTCTCCAGACGCACCATTGCCAGGTTGCAGCGTCGCTCGAAGGTACCGTCTTCATCATAAACATAGGCCACACCGCCCGACATGCCGGCGGCGAAATTGCGGCCGGTCTTGCCCAGCACGGCGACAACGCCGCCGGTCATGTATTCGCAGCGATGATCGCCGGTGCCTTCCACAACGGCAACGGCGCCGGAATTGCGCACGGCAAAACGCTCGCCCGCCACACCCTGAAAATAGGCTTCACCGGCGATGGCACCATAAAGCACGGTATTGCCGACGATGATGTTTTCCGCGGGATTGCGCGGCGCCACCTTGGGAGGCTTGACGACAATGCGCCCGCCAGAAAGACCTTTGCCGACATAGTCATTGGCATCGCCCACCAGCTCCAACGAAACCCCCCGCGCTAGGAAAGCGCCAAAGCTCTGCCCTGCCGTTCCGGTAAAGCGCACCGTGATCGTGTCTTCTGGCAGGCCGGCATGGCCATGCTTCCTGGCCACCTCGCCCGAAAGCATGGCCCCGACCGTGCGGTCCACATTACGGACGCTGCGTTCCAACCGGACTGGCTGACCGTTTTCGATGGAAGGCTTGGCAGCAGCAATCAAATCATGGTCCAGGGCCGATTCCAGACCGTGACTTTGCGCTTCGCAATGGTGAATGTGGGCGCCCGCTTTGGGCTTGGCACTATAGAGGACCCGCGAAAGGTCAACGCCTTTGGCCTTCCAATGCGCCACCGCCTTGTTCATGTCGAGCTTGTCCACCCGCCCGATCATTTCCCGCACGGTACGGAAACCCAGGCTAGCCATAATCTCGCGCAATTCTTCTGCCACGAAGAAGAAGTAGTTGATGACATGCTCGGGTTGGCCGGTGAAGCGCTTCCTCAGTACCGGGTCTTGGGTGGCGACACCCACCGGGCAGGTATTGAGATGACATTTGCGCATCATGATGCAGCCGGCGGCAATAAGAGGCGCCGTGGCGAAGCCGAACTCGTCGGCGCCCAACAGGGCGCCGATGGCTACATCGCGGCCGGTGCGCAGACCACCATCAACTTGAACAGCGATACGACCGCGCAGGCCGTTCAGCACCAAAGTTTGTTGCGTTTCAGAGAGTCCGATTTCCCAAGGGCTGCCGGCATGGGTGAGAGAAGTCAGCGGCGAAGCGCCGGTACCACCTTCATAGCCAGAAATGGTGACATGGTCGGCGCGGCACTTGGCGACGCCCGCCGCCACGGTCCCGACGCCGACTTCAGAGACCAGTTTGACCGAAATGCGCGCGTCGGTGTTGACGCTTTTGAGGTCACGGATCAACTGCGCCAAATCTTCGATGGAATAAATGTCGTGATGGGGCGGGGGCGAAATGAGGCCGACACCCGGCGTTGAATGACGCACCTTGGCAATATTCTTGTCCACCTTGTGGCCGGGAAGCTGCCCGCCTTCACCAGGCTTGGCGCCCTGGGCCATCTTGATCTGGATGTCATCGGCATTGACCAAATACTCGGTGGTGACACCGAAGCGTCCCGAAGCAACCTGCTTGATCTTGGAGCGCATGGTGTCGCCATTGGGCAGCGGCTTAAAGCGGTCAGGCTCCTCGCCGCCTTCGCCGGTGTTGGAACGGCCGCCGATGCGATTCATGGCGATGGCCAGGGTGGTGTGGGCCTCGCGGCTGATCGAGCCGAAACTCATGGCGCCGGTAGAGAACCGCTTGACGATTTCATCGGCAGCCTCGACTTCATCCAGCGGCACGCTTTCGCCGCTCTTAAAGCGCATCAGGCCACGCAAGGTGAGCAAGCGCTCGTTCTGCTCGTTAATACTTTTGGCAAAAAGTTGATATTCAGCCGGATTTTTGCCGCGTACCGCATGCTGAAGGCGGGAGACCGAGTCCGGCGTCCAAGCATGCTCCTCGCCGCGCAGGCGGAAGGCATAGTCGCCACCTACATCCAGTGCGCCCTGGTAAATTGGTGCGGAGCCATAGGCGTCGCGGTGGCGGCGCACGCACTCCTCGGCGATCTCCTTCAGGCCGACTCCTTCAATGGTGGTGGCGGTGCCGGTGAAATACTGCTCGACGAACTTGCTTGAGAGACCAACGGCGTCGAAGATCTGTGCTCCACAATAGGACTGATAGGTGGAGATGCCCATTTTGGACATCACCTTGAGAATGCCCTTGCCAACGGCCTTGATGTAGTTTTTCTGCACTTCATAAGGCTTGAGCGGCAGTTTCTGAACTTGGCGAATCTGCTCCAGGGTTTCGAAAGCAAGATAAGGATTGACCGCTTCGGCGCCGTAGCCGGCCAGGACACAGAAGTGATGCACTTCCCGGGCTTCGCCGGTTTCGACCACCAGCCCGGTCTGCATGCGTAGGCCTTGGCGCACCAGATGATGATGGATCGCCGCCGTCGCCAGTAAGGCAGGAATGGCAATGCGCTCGGGTGAAGTGGCGCGGTCGGAGAGAATCAGGATGTTGTTGTCCGCCAGCACCGCATCGGTGGCATTGAGGCAAATGCGCATCACTGCATTGGTTAGCCCTTCGGCGCCTTCGGCCGCCGGCCAGGTGCAATCAATCGTGGCGGTTCGGAAAGCGCCATCCACCAGTTCGCTGATGGAGCGAATCTTCTCGACATCAGCATTGGTCAGCACCGGCTGGGAAACTTCCAGCCGCTTGTGAGCGCCGGCCTCACGGCCCAGCAAATTGGGACGCGGCCCGATCATGGAAACCAGGCTCATCACCAATTCTTCACGGATCGGGTCGATCGGCGGATTGGTGACTTGCGCGAAGTTCTGCTTGAAATAGTTGTAAAGCAGCTTGGGTTTTTTCGACAGCACGGCCAGCGGCGTGTCGGTGCCCATTGAGCCGACTGGATCATCGGCATTTTTCGCCATCGGCTCGAGGAAAAAGGAGAGGTCTTCCTGGGTGTAGCCAAAGGCTTGCTGCTGATCGAGCAACAGCGAAGGATCATTGGCGGCAGGGCGACGATCTTCCGGCAGATCGGGGAGTTCTTCCAATTTGAACTGCGCCGCCTTCAGCCATTCTTCGTAGGGTTCGGCGGCGGAAAACTTGGCCTTGATTTCCTCGTCCTGGACGATGCGGCCTTCCTCGAAGTCAATCAGCAGCATCTTGCCGGGTTGCAACCGCCATTTCTTGACGATTTTATCTTCCGGCACCGGCAGAACGCCCGATTCCGAAGCCAGAATCACCAGATCATCGTCGGTGACCACATAGCGGGCGGGACGCAGGCCATTGCGGTCAAGGGTGGCGCCGATTTGGCGACCGTCGGTAAAGGCAATGGCCGCAGGGCCGTCCCAAGGCTCCATCAGCGCGGCATGATATTCGTAAAAGGCCTTGCGGCGCCCATCCATGCTCTTGTTGCCGGCCCAAGCTTCAGGGATCAGCATCATGACGGCGTGCGCCAGCGGATAGCCGCCGGCGACCAGCAACTCCAGCGCATTGTCGAGACAGGCAGTGTCGGATTGGCCGTGAGGGATCAACGGCCACATCTTGTCGAGGTCCGGACCCAGCAGATCCGACTCCATGGTGCGGCGTCGCGCGTTCATCCAGTTGACGTTGCCGCGCACCGTGTTGATTTCGCCATTATGGGCGATGAAGCGGTAGGGATGTGCCAGTTTCCAGCTTGGGAACGTGTTGGTGGAAAAGCGCTGGTGCACCAGCGCCACTGCCGAGATGCAGAGAGGGTCAGCCAGGTCGCGATAAAAGCGTCCGACATCATGCGCCAGCAGCAGGCCCTTATAAACCACCGTGCGGGTGGAAAGGCTGGGCATGTAGAGATCGGTGATCGCCGGTAGCTTGTGCTTTTTGGCCAACGCTGCCAGCGGATTCTGGGCCTGCTTGCGGATCGCCAGGAGCTTTCGCTCAAAAGCGTCCTGGTCTCTGGTATGAGGCCCCTTGGCAATGATCGCCTGGCGGATCAACGGCATGCCATCGAGCACGGTCTGGCCGAGACCAGCCGGATCGGTGGGCACATCCCGCCAGCCCAGCAGCTTCTGGCCTTCGACGCGGATGAAATGCTCGAATTGCTTGACCACGATTTCGCGCGCCTTGGCTTCGCGCGGCAAGAAGCACATGGCCACGGCATATTCGCCTGGCGGCGGCAATGGCACGCCGGCCTGCTTGGCCCATTGCCGGAACAGGGGGTCGGGAATCTGGATCAGAATGCCGGCGCCATCGCCTACCAGGGGGTCGGCGCCGACAGCGCCGCGATGATCGAGATTGATGAGAAGCTGAAGTCCCTGGCCAATGATGGCATGGGACTTGGCGCCTTTGATATTGGCGACAAAGCCCACGCCGCACGAGTCATGCTCGTTCGACGGATCGTATAGCCCCTGTTTCGGCGGCAGACCCATGACCCCATTCCTCAAATTCGCGGACGCGGACTTCCGGCCCCGGCCCTAACAGGAGCTTCGGAAATTGCCCGTTCTTAAAAGAATTAGCCACTATGTCACCATGTCGCCAGTTGCGGCGCAACATGACAGATGCGCGAAAGCTG
The DNA here is from genome assembly GCA_019242275.1 of Alphaproteobacteria bacterium. Taxonomy (GTDB): domain Bacteria; phylum Pseudomonadota; class Alphaproteobacteria; order Micropepsales; family Micropepsaceae; genus Rhizomicrobium. The sequence continues at coordinate 3,325 of JAFAVT010000234.1, read as the reverse complement.
CGGTCCTTCGCCCCATAAGTTTACTCTGGTAACTTCTGGTCAGACCCGCCGCGGCTGCATCCCGGTCCGTTCTAATTTTCCCCAACCTACAAAGGGGCCTTTTAGGGCAGTGCTTATGGAACGCAGCACCACATAATACATGATCTGGCGATAGCCGAAGCGTTGCAGCGGCAACCACCACAGCAAGCCCCAGTCCTCCCGCTTTTCCATGAGGAACCCGATCATGGCCGCGCTGAGATCAACCACCATGAAGACGGCATAGTAACTGAGCACGATCTGGAGATTGGCGAAGCTGAAATCGTTAGGATGCTGCACATAGGCGAAGTATTCGCCGGCCAACTGCCATACGAGGAGCAGGTCAGCGACCGGCGCCAAGGCCGTCAGCAGGATTTGGAACAACCAGACCTGGGGCAGCGCCACCATTCCCAGTTCACCCTGACGCGGGTTGAAGGTGATGCGACGATACTTCCACAGGCATTGCAGGGTACCGTAGGCCCAGCGGAAACGCTGCTTGGCGAGGCCCCTTACCGTCACCGGCGCTTCGGTCCAGGCAATTGCGCTGGAATCGAATCGCACACGATAGCCGCGGGTCTGGATAGCGATGGTAAGGTCTTGGTCTTCGGCCAGCGTATCCCCTGGAAAACCGCCCAGTTCGGCCAGCACGCTGCGACGCCAAGCTCCGACCGCGCCCGGCACCACCGTCAAGACTCCGATGGCCGAAAGCGCTCGCCGTTCCAGATTCTGCGCCACGATATATTCCAGCGCCTGCCAACGGGTAATCATGTTGACTCGGTTGCCGACCTTGGCATTGCCTGCCACCGCGCCCACCTCGGGATCCGAAAACCACCGAACCAGCCGGCCGATTGTATCGCTATTGAAATGGGTATCGGCGTCGAGGGCCACCACCACTTCGCCACGGGCGTTTTGCAGCCCGATATTGAGGGCGTTGGCTTTGCCGCCATTGGGGATGGAAATTACCGCGACGCGGAGATCCTTCGAAAAATGCGACTTGACGATATAGGCCGTGTGATCCTTGGAGCCGTCATCAATGACAATAACTTCAAGGTTGGTATAGTCCGAGGCGAGAATGCCTTCGACGGTAGAGACAATGACCTTTTCTTCGTTGAACGCAGGGATAAGAACGCTGACCAGGGCCGCAGACCCTGGCGCCGGCGAATTCTCCTGGCGCATCAACCGTTGCCAAATCGCCAAGCCACACAACAGCAACAGACGGGCCACGCCAAGGACAATGGCGCCCAGGAAACAATAATAAAGTCCTTGCCCCACCGCGCTGAGGGCCAGAAACACCAGCCGGTCGCCATAGAGGGAAAAGGTGACTGGCAAGGCGGGCATCACATCGTCTCGGGTCAGACAGGTCTGGCGCCCACGTACCGCAACCGGGCACATCAGGTCAGACACCGGCACGAACTGCCATCCCTTGGACCGCATGGTGTCTATCAGCAGCGGCAGAAATTTAACGGCATTGCTGCGGTCGCCGCCTGAATCATGGAGCAAGATGATGTTGCCGGCAAGATCCGGATTGGAGTTATAGATCAGATCGAGTGTGCGCTTCATCATCTGATCGGAGGTCAGTCCTTTCCAGTCGAGTGTCTCGATATTGGTGCTGACCGTCGTGTAGCCGAGCTGTTGTGCGAGTTCGATCGGTTCGATCTCTGCAGCATCGCTGGGCGTGGTGTCTGCCAGATAGGGTGGACGGAAAAGCTTCATGGAGCGGCCGGTCAGCGCCTGGAAGAGACGTTGCGTCGCGTTCAACTCCACCCGCACCGCACCCAGCGGCGTATCGGCCAGATTGGGATGGGTATAGGTATGGTTGCCGATTTCATGACCTTCTGCCAGCACCCGTTGGACCAGCCCGGGATGGGCCTCCATATTCGCGCCGATCATGAAAAAGGTGGCGGGAACATGTTTGGCCTTCAGAACGTCCAGTAGCTGCGGTGTCCATTGCGGGTCGGGTCCGTCGTCAAAGGTAATTGCCAGCTTCTTCTTTGAAGCGCCCATTTGGCGGACCAGATAATTGGTTGGGAGCGCAGTGTAATGTTCATCAACGATGTCGCCGGTTCGCACATCGAAGGCGAGATCCCGGGCGCCCTGTGTCGGATCGGATTCTACCCAGAGGATTTCGCCCTGCCCCGCAGGATAGGGGAATTCATCCGGCGCGATATGCTTCAGGGAGTCCGGGGCCGGCAAGTTATAAGGCCGTTGCAGCAGGGCGCTGAGGGACGGATCTTCCATCCCCAGCCGCCAGAAACCGTAGCCCGCCGGACGATAAGCGTCAGCGGCATGGATTTGATTAAAGGCTGTGACGGCATCCAGGAACCAGATGTCATGTATGCCATCCGTATCCTCATAACGGAAGTGCGGATTGTTGCTGGCGTGGTCGAACGCCACCGGCGCCCCGGCGTCACGCGCCGCCGCCATGGCTTCGGCGAACTGCATTTGCGTTGCCCCGGTCTGGCCCTTAATCCAGTCGAAGCCGTAGTTGCCCACCAGCACGATGGTCGCAGACGGATTGAGCACAGCCATGCGCTTGTCAAGATTTTGCTCGTACCAATCCTGGCTGGCGATGGGGCCAGCCTCGCCGGTCTGGTAATGCTGATCCAGCGCCATCAACATGGTGTAGTCCACCACGCTGGCGAAGCTCGCAAACGGCCAAGTGTCGTCGTCGAACTGCGCCGTCATCGCCACAATCAGACCGCGGCCGGCAAAACTCGCCGAAAGCTCTGACAGGAATAACTTCATGTCACCATAGGCGGAGGCAGGAACATTCTCGAAGTCCACCGTCACGCCCTGCAGCTTGTTGACACTCACAAAGGCGTTGATCTTGGCGATCAGATCAACGCGGCGGGTCTTGTCCGCCAGCAGCCTTGCCATTTCCGGGCCATACCATTTGCCGCCGCTGATGTTCTGCACGATGGGCAGGATTGCCGCCCCCGGCTTTGTCGCCCGCATATAATCCAGTGCCGGCCGGTCAATGCTTGGCTTGAAGGTGAGGTCCGGCCCATCCAGCGTGATCCAGGTGGGAACCACCCAATCCAGATGGGGCAGATTGCGCTTGAGAGAGGTGAAGCTGATGGCCTGCGAACCTGGCCAATTGACATAGAAACCGACTGCCAGGGGCCTATTGACTTGCGGCTTCAGGATGGAAGGCAGTACCCGGTCCGGCGACACCGGCCCAGGATGGCGGCGGGCGAAATCCAAGCGACGGCGCCGTGCTGTTGCCGCCAACCGTTCAGCAGCGGCCACCAGGCTGGGCTTTTGTGCCCGCGCCTCAACGCGCAGCGCCCGCGCCCGTTCTGGCGGAGAC
>JAFAVT010000055.1 GCA_019242275.1 Alphaproteobacteria bacterium | reverse complement strand
CGGCGCCCGCGCCATCCGCTGGGCCTGGTTGTTCGTGGCTTTTCCCGCCCTGCTGCTGAATTATTTCGGCCAAGGGGCGCTGTTGCTGTCGCGGCCGGATGCGGCCGCCTTCATCTTTTACGCCATGGTGCCGAGTTGGGCGCATTATCCCATGGTGGCGCTGGCCACCATCGCCACCATCATCGCCAGCCAGGCGGTGATCAGCGGCGATTTCTCCATCACCCAGCAAGCTGTGCAGCTTGGCATGCTGCCGCGCATGGAAATCCGTCACACCAGCGCCACCGAGCGGGGCCAAATCTATGTGCCGCGCAGCAGCGCCATGGTGTGCATTGGCGTGGTGCTGATCGTGCTGATCTTCAAGAGTTCGGACGCGTTGGCCACGGCTTACGGCATTGCCGTCACCGGGGTAATGGTGATCTCGACCCTGCTGGTGGGGGTGGTGGCGATGTATCGCTGGAAGTGGCCGCGACTTGCCGTTTATGGCGTCTTCGGCGTGCTGGGCCTGATTGACCTGGCGTTCCTCGCTTCCAACAGTTTGAAGATCGCCGAAGGCGGCTGGCTGCCGCTGGCGGTGGCGGCCGGCGTGTTTGTGGTGATGGACACCTGGCGGCAGGGACGGCGGCTGCATCTGGAAAAGATGCGCGACAATGCGCTGGCGCTGGACCTGTTTCTGGCCCGCGCCGACAAGATCAGCCAGCGCATCCAGGGCACGGCGGTGTTTCTCTCGCCCCGCACCGACATTGTGCCCGGTGCCATGCTGCATAGCCTGAAGCACTATCACGTACTGCATGAGCGGGTGGTAATCTGCGCCATCATCGTGGCGGACACGCCCTTTGTGCCGGAAGCCAAACGGGTGACGGTGGAAAAACCGGGCAAAGGCTTTTTCATCGTCAAAATTACTTATGGCTTCTTTGAAAGCCCGGACGTGCCCGAAGCCCTTACTTTGGCGCGGAGCCAAGGCCTGGCGCTGGAGCCGGAGCACACCACCTTTTTCCTGGGGCGCGAGACGCTGGTGCCGGGCACGCAGCCCGAACTGCCGCGCTGGCGGGTGGCGCTTTACATGTGGCTGGCGTCGAACGCGCTGTCGCCGGCGCGGTTCTATCAACTGCCGCCAGGGCGAGTTGTCGAACTGGGCACGCAGGTTTCCATCTGAAATCAGCAGAAGTACGCGCTCACAAGAATGTCGGCTATGCGCCGGTGGCTGCCCTTTAAGTAAGGTTTGCAGGCGTGCGCGGTAGGGGCCAGGTCGCAAGGGCAGCCCTCCCAACCGAGCTGAACCAGCTTTACCAACTCCGAGGTATGAAATAATTTTAGGCGACGCGTTCCAGCGCCCGAAGCAGAAGGGTGAATAGTCTACGACCAATACGGACCGCTCGGGGACTAGGATGATTAGAAAAACACCTTTTCGCGTTTCCGCGACCCTTGGCGCGGTTATCCTGATTTCGTCGGGCCATGCGCAGGGTGCCGACAGTATGAATGATGCGCCTTCGGATCGCGCGGTGATGCTCCCCTGCGATGGCAAATGTGCCACCATAACCCAGCCATTGAAGCGGCTAAGCGGAGCTTCATTGCCGGACATCAGCCAGTTCGCGAAGGGCGACCGCTACAATCCCTCAGACAAATATTCCGAAGCGTATGTGGAGCTTCAATACACGATTCAACCCGACGGAACTGTTGCAGATGATGTCGCTGTAACAAAGCTGCTGGGGCCACAAGAATATGCCGACGCTGCGAAGCGAACCGTCCGCACTTTCAAGTATGCGCCCGCGATGGTGGATGGGGCGCCCGTTGCAATCTCTCACAGGTTCAGAGCGGTTTTTGGAGTTTCGGACGTAACCGGGGCTCGCTCATCAGTTACTAAAGGATACAACGACGCGTCGGAACTGCTGAAAAGCGGCAAAACTGATGAAGCACGTTCACAGCTGATGGAAATGCTTAAAACACCTAAGCTCAACTTTTATGAGCGCAGCGTAATAATGTATCCGCTGGCACTTATCGCTATGCAGCGGCAGGAATTTGAAAAGGCAAAGCAACTTGCCGGGATGGCCTTTACATTGCCGGGCGGGCTCCCACCATCGCTACTTATCGCTCTCATTCGCATCTATATACGCGCTGCATTATTTCAGGGGGATATAGCGGGTGCTGGAAAGGTATTGGACGATTACAGCAAGGCTTCATTCTATGACAAGACGGACCCGGTAATCAAAGAAGTAGCAGATGCTCGCAATAAGTTTGATGCTTTACCGAGCTATGCCGCGACTGCAAGCATCCCAGAGGCAAGCGACGGAGATGGGTTTGAAATGGACCTTTACCGCCGCTATTTCACGTTTACGAAAATCGTTGGTAAGTTAAATTTGTTGACTGTGAGTTGTAAGGAGCGGGCGGCGGTGTCGCCTATTTCCGAAAAGGCGGAATGGAGCGTCCCAAAAAACTGGAGTGATTGCAGCATATTCGTAAAGGGTACTCCCGGCACCACATTTCAAGTGGTGCAGTTCGCCTCCCCGCCCCCAAGCAGCCAAGAGATGCAACCTCGATAAGCTTGGTATGTGCAGTAAACTCGCATGTGGCGTCAGACAGCCACGCCGCCTGAGATCAAAGCGGATGGCCGGACGGAAGCCAGGCTGGAGGGACCGAATCCAGGGTTGACCATCTGGGTCCCCGTCCAGCCGCTCGCCCAAGCTCGCGGCGTTCGCGCGGGCGAAAGGTCCACCGGACCTTTCGCTAAAACCGCGCTCACCCCTCGCGGCGCAATGCGCCGCTCGCGGGGGATGACAAGATGTGCTCAATCCAGCGCGTACACCAGCGCCTTGAGATAGGCTGATTCCGGCAAGAGCGGATGCACCGGATGATCGGGGCCGGCGCCGGCCTGACGGATCAGGGCGGCGGCGCGGCCACTGCGCGCCATGCCGGCGGCGCATTCGGCGGCGAAGCGCTCCGGCGGAATGTTGTGGGAGCAGGAGGCGACCAGCAGAAAGCCGCTCCGTCCCGTGACCTCGGCCGCCATGCGGGCCAGCTTGCGATAGGCTTTTGCGCCCGGCTCGAGGTCCTTTTTCGATTTCACGAAAGGCGGCGGATCGGCGATCACGATGTCGAATTTTTCGCCTGCCGCGATCAACCGCTCCAATTCCTCAATGACATCGGCTTTCACCGGCTTGATCGTCACGCCATTGGCGCGGGCGCTTTCTTCCGCCAAAGCCAGGGCCGGTGCCGAGGAATCCAGGCACACCACTTCTTTGGCGCCGGCCCTGGCCGCCAGCAGGCCAAAACCGCCGCTGTAAGAATAGGCGTCCAGCACGCTCTTGCCTTTCGCCAGGGATGCCATGAAGGCGCGATTGTCGCGCTGGTCGTAATACCAGCCGGTCTTCTGGCCGCCGGTCAGGTCGGCGAAATAACGGCAGCCATTTTCCATCACCACGATGCGGGCGCCCTCGCCTTTCGCGGCGCGGACATAACTTTCCAATCCCTCCAGCGCCCGCGATGGCGCGTCGTTGCGCAGGATCACGGTCCTGGGTTTCAGCGCCGCATCCAGCGCTGCCAGAATAGGGTCGAGCTGCTTCTCCATGCCGGCGGAGCCGATCTGGATCGTCAGCACATCGTCAAAGCGGTCAATCACCAGGCCCGGCAGGCCATCGCCTTCGGCGTGGACGAGGCGATAAAAGGGTTTGTCATACAGCGTCTGGCGCAAATGCAGGGCCTGCCCGATGCGGGCGACGAAAAAATCCGCATCAATGGCGACATCACAATCGGGCGCCAGCAATCTGACGGCGATCAGGCTTCTGGCGTTGAAATAGCCGGTGCCGAAGGCCCGGCCGTCCTCGCCGCGCACATTGACGATGCTGCCGGACGGGATCGCCTTGGTGGCGGCGTCCATCTTCAATTCATTGGCGAAGATCCAGGGGCTGCCGATGCGGGCCCTGCGGCCTTTTGGCAAGATGACAGTTTTCCGTGACATTGCGGTTCCTTACAGCCCCCTTGCTTACCCGTCTATGCCGTCCTTAGATGGCCGCAAATCGCGAGGAGCTTTTGCCATGGCCGTAGACGGGAAGTGGGAAATCGTCATCAACTCGCCGCTGGGCGCGCAAAAGGCCACGCTTGATCTGGCGGCCAATGGCGGAACGCTCACCGGCAGCCAGCAGGCGGCGCAAGGTTCGGGCCCGCTGGAGAACGGCAAGATTGACGGCAACGCACTTTCCTGGTCGGCCAAGATCACCTCGCCCATGCCGATGACGCTGGATTTCACCGGCACGGTGGACGGCGACAAGCTGTCAGGCAGCGTCAAGGCCGGCTCGTTCGGCTCCTTCCCCTTTACCGGCACCCGCGTCGCTTAGGCACGTGACCGTTCCCATCCATCGCGAGGGCTGGCCGTTCATTGCCCTGTTTGCGGGCGTGAATTTGCTGGCATTCCTGATCGCTTCCTGGCTGGGGCTGTTGCTGCTGCCGCTCACCATCTGGTGCATCGCCTTCTTCCGCGATCCCGAGCGCAAGACACCCGCCCTGCCCGGACTTGTCATCTCGCCGGCCGACGGCAAGCTGCTGCCGATTGTGGAAGCAGCACCGCCGGCGGAACTGGGGTTGGGCGAGGCGCCGCGGGTGCGGCTCTCGATCTTCATGAACGTCTTTAATGTGCATGTGAACCGCAATCCGGTTTCAGGCACCGTCACCGGCCTCGCCTATCGCCCCGGCAAGTTCTTCAATGCCAGTTTCGACAAGGCTTCGGTGCACAACGAGCGGATGGCCATTCGGATAAAGCCCGACAGCGGCGGCGACGAACTGGTGGTGGTGCAGATCGCCGGCCTGGTGGCGCGGCGCATTGTCTGCGAACTGGGCCAGGGCCAGATGGTGGCCCGGGGGCAGCGCTTTGGCATGATCCGTTTCGGCAGCCGGCTGGATGTTTATCTGCCCAAGGGCGCGCGGGTGGTGGCGGTGCCGGGGATGAAAACCGTGGCCGGCGAAACCATTTTGGCGGAACTGAACTGATGGAATCCGCAGGGGCACGCAAATCCCGCCGCGCCCATGCCCGGGCCATAGTGGCGGCGCGGCTGGAGAAGCTGGAAGATCTTTCCATCGCCCGGCTGGTGCCTTCCTTTCTTACTCTGATGGGGCTGGTCAGCGGCATTACCGCCATCCGCTATGCCATCGGCGCGGAATGGACTCACGCCGTCGCCTACGTGGTGGCCGCCATGATCTTCGACATGCTGGACGGGCGGGCCGCCCGGGTGCTGGGGGCGGACAGCCGCTTTGGCGCGCAACTGGATTCGCTGGCCGATCTGGTGAGCTTTGGCGTCGCCCCTGCCATCATCATGTATAGCTGGACGCTGCAAAGCCTGGAGGATGCCGGCTGGATCGCGGCACTGATTTTCTGTGCCGCCTCGGCCATTCGCCTGGCCCGCTTCAATGTGCAGGCGGCGCGCGATGAAGGCGCCACCAATGTGCGGCCCTATTTCACCGGCCTGCCGACGCCGGCGGCAGCCTGCATGGTGCTGTTGCCGCTTCTGATCTCGTTCCAATGGGATGATCCCCTGGTGCAGCGGCCGGAGCTTTCGGTGGCGATCCTGGCCGTCACCTCGGTCTTGATGGTGAGCACCCTGCCGACGCCTTCGATCAAATACATGAAGCTGCAACGCCAACACCGGGTGCTGGCAGCGCTGGCGTTCGCCGTTCTGGCGACACTGCTGATCCTGTGGCCCTGGGCGACGATGACAACGGCGCTGCTGATCTATGTCGTCAGCATTCCTTTTGCCATTTTCGGGGCGCGGCGCCGGCTGGCTCTTTGATGCCCCAGCACGCCACACAGCCAAAGCCATGCAGCGTGCCGTGGGCAAACTGGAGTTGTTTGATGGACCCCCTCTGTCCGCCTCGCGGGCGCGCGCCGCGCCCTGCCGGCGGACATCTCCCCCTTCCATGGCGCTTCGCGCCGAAGGGGGAGAAATTCTGAGCCTGGTTGAAGCAGCGCTAGTGGCCGCCGGAGCCTGAACCAGAACCAGAACCACTATTGGAGTGCGGCGCGAGAGCCTGTGCCCGCCACTGGTTGACCTGGGCCGCCGACTGATAATCGCCGCCATAGCTTTGGCCAAAACTGTTGTAGCTGGGACCGTTGAGACTGTCGGGCTGCGACAAGGTCAGGCTGAGGCCGCCGCCGCCGCCGCAGCAACCGCCGCCGCCGGAACGCTCATAGCCGACACCGCCTATCCAGCCGCCCTGCTCCACCGTGATTCCGGTCTGATAGCCACAGGCGTAGCCGTCGCCATAGCCTTCGGCATAGGCGGGCGGCGCGCCATACGGCGCCGGTGCATAGGACATCGGCGCATACGGCATCGGAGCATAGGGCGGCAGATCGGCCGGGCCATCATAGGGCGGCACCGGCGGCACGCCCAGCGGCGGCACATAACCTTGCGGCGCCACTGTCCATCCGCCGCCATAGGCGTAACCGGCGACGGGCGCAGAGCCGGCATAATCATAGCTTTCGCCATAGGACATTGCGGCAGGCGCCAGCGCGGCGGCCATGCGGCAATGGCAATCGGCGGGCGCGGACCGGCGCGCCATCACATGCGGCGCGGGGCGGGGGGCCGGCGCTTTCTTTTTCATTGCCGGCAGAGGGCGCGCCACTTTTTCCCTGGCGAGGGCCGCACGCACGGCATCCTTGCAGCCGCAGTCAGCGGCCTGGGCGGAAGAACAGAAGGCAAGAACAATAAGGCTCGCAGCGGCGAGCAGGCTGTACCTCAAGACACGAAACTCCTTTGTTTCCAAAGCGTGTCGCGGGGCAAGCGATGCGCGTTTCAATATGGGACGTTCTATTTCGGGACAGAGGGCGGCACCAGCGTCAACTGACGGAAGGGTTAACGCAAAGGCCTTTTAACGCTTGGGCTTGTAAGGTTTGCGGCGAGGGCCGGGGATTTCATGCTCAACATCAGGGCCAGTGTGCAGCCTTTTGCGCAGGAAGAGCGGAACCGGGAAAGCCGGCTCCAGCTGGCGCTGCTGCGCGGCGTGCTGGAAAATCTCAAGCCCAACCGCATGATGATGCCGCTGTTTGCGCTGGGCGTTTGCGTCATGTTCTCGCCCTGGGTGGGGATCGGCACATTGTCGCTGTGGTATGCGATTGTGCTGGTGAGCCTGGTGCCGCAGTTTCTTGTTACCCGGATGATCCCCGCGGGGATTTTAAGCGCCGAAGAGACAGGCAAGTGGAAGCAGCGCGCCGCGGCGGCCAATCTGTTTTACGTCATGGGCTGGACGTCGCTGGGATGGCTGCTGTGGGTCCCGGGCAATGACTTCAATCATCTTCTCATTCAGTTGGTGCTGGCCACCACGCTCACGGCCCATGCGCTTTTGGTGGGGCCAAGCCCTGCCGTCGCCGTGCCGGCCTTTTGCTGGTATGGGGTGGTGACGGCGCTGGTGCCGCTGCAAAATCACGCCCCGGTTTATTACACCCTGGCGGCAGTGACGCCGCTTTATGTCGGTTATGTCGCGATGATGGCCCGCCAGCACCATGCCCGCGCCCGCGCCGCGCTGGTAATGACCGAGGAGCGCAACGCCCTGCTGGCCGAACTGGTCTGCGCCAAGCTGGAATCAGACCGCGGCCGGGAAAAGGCGGAAGCCGCCAGCCTGGCCAAGTCGCAATTCCTGGCCAATATGAGCCATGAATTGCGCACGCCGCTGAACGCCATTATCGGCTTTTCCGAACTGATCTCGACCCGTATTTTCGCCAGCGATCAGGAGCGCAATTACGAATACGCCAAAATGATCCATGGTTCGGGCATGCATCTGCTGAACCTGATCAATGACATTCTTGACCTCGCCAAGATCGAGGCGGGGCGCTGGAAGCTGGAAGAACATGAACTGGATCTGCAGCGCACCGCGGCCGACGCGTTGCAGCTTGTATCGTGGCGGGCGGAAGGAGCGGGCGTCAATCTGGTCAACGCCGTTCCCGATGACCTGCCTTTCCTTCATGGCGATGCGCGCGCCCTCAAGCAGATCATGATCAATCTGCTGTCGAATGCGGTGAAGTTTACCCAGAACGGCGGCAGCGTCACCGTCTTTGCCGAGGAAGATGCTTTCGGCAATCTGGAGTTCGGCGTCGCCGATACCGGCATCGGCATCGCGCCGGAGGACTTGCAGCGCGTCTTTGACAGTTTTGGCCAGGGCAAGCACGACGTCGCCATCGCCGACAAAGGCACCGGGCTGGGACTGGCCATCGTCAGGGGCCTGATCGAGGCCCATGGCGGCACCGTCACGCTGGACAGCGAAGTCGGCAAGGGCACCCGTGCGACCGTGACTTTCCCGGCTGCGCGCCTGCGCTCCCGCGCGCGTCTGCAAAGCAAGGTTGCCTAGCAGCTATTCCAGCGCGAGCCCGGCAGCAGAGCCGCCGGGCGACCATCCGCTTAGGCAAAGGCCCGCCTCCCCTTCGCATGCGAAGCATGCAGGAAGGGGAGGTGCCCGTAGCTCGCGAGGCGAAGCCGGTTAAGCGAGCGAAGGGCGGAGGGGTTCAATTAAATTATGCGCCGCTGTCTGCCTTAGCACCATAGGCAGCCACATCAGCGCGTGCACAAAGCCCAGCTTCTCGATCACTTTTTCCGACAGCAGGAAGGGATAAAGATCGCTCAGGCCCATGCTGCGATTCATGCTGTTGGTGGCAAATTCCACCGGCAGCCAGGCCTCGATAATCTGATCAAAGCGACGCGAGTCATAAGGATCAAAGTCAATCGTCGCGGCGATGTGGCCCCGGGCCAGGCGCGGCCGCACTTTCAGCCCAAAGGCCGCCGCCGTTTCCAGCGTATCCACGATGTGCAGATAATGTGCCCAGGTTTCGGCGAAATCCTCAAAAGGATGGCTGGTGGCATAGGCGCTGATATGGCTTTGCTGCCAATCGGCCGACGCGCCCTGGGCATAATGGGCTTTCAGCGCCGCGCCATAATCGGCCCGGTCGTCGCCGAACAAGGCGCGGAAGCTGTTGCGCAAGGCTTCATCGGGCGCCACCAGCCGGTCCCAAAAATAATGGCCGCTCTCATGGCGCAAATGGCCCAGAAGCGTGCGGTAAGGCTCGCCCATTTCGCGGCGAACTTTTTCGCGCACCACGTCATCGGCTTCCTTCAGGGCCAGGGTAATAAGGCCGTTATTGTGGCCGGTCATCACGCCCTGCGCATGGGGCGCGGATGGATCGGCCAAAAAGTCGAACGCCAGACCGTGGTCGGGATTGTCGGCGCGATTTTCCAGCGGCAAGCCCAATCGCAGCAGGGAGTAGAACAGCCGGTGCTTGGCCGCTTCGATCCGTGCCCACAGCCGATCATTGCCGGGAACGGAGAGGTCGGGGATGAGGTGGTTATGGCGGCAGGCGACACAGAACTCTTCAGGCTGGTTTTGTGCCACCATCCAGTTGCAGACGCCCAGGCCGTTATTTTGGCAGAAGCGGTAGGCGGTCTGCGGTGCCGCCAGCACGGTGCCGTCGGCTTCCAGGGCGGTCAGCACCCCGCGATCAGGCAAAAAGCCCAAAAGGCGCCCGCAGGCTTCGCAGCGCCAATTCTCGAAATAGAGGAGCTGGCCACAGCCTTCGCAGCTAAAAAGCCTCATTTTCCTAGCAAATGATGGGTTTTCTGCTGTGGGAACGGCCCGCTGCGGCAAGAGTTCCCTGCTGCGGCGGTCGGTCCGTGGCCCAGCCTTCGCAGTTGCGGCATAATCCTGCCGACAGGGGGAATACATGACCATCCAGGCGGCGCTGCGCCATATCACCCGCTACCGCTATGACCGGCGGATATCCTTGGGGCCGCAAACCATTCGCTTGCGCCCCGCCCCCCATTGCCGCGCCAAAGTGCTGGCCTATGGCCTGACCGTCGAGCCGGGGCAGCATTTCCTCAATTGGCAGCAGGACCCGCAATCCAACTGGCTGGCGCGGGTGGTGGTGCCGGAAAAGACCGATCACTTCACCGTGCGGGTTGATCTCACCGTGGCGATGGAAGTGATCAATCCGTTCGATTTTTTTCTTGAGCCGGACGCCGAGCATTACCCCTTTGCTTATGGCGCCGAACTGAAGGCGGAACTGGAGCCTTATCTGCGGCCGGCCGAGACGGACGCGGCGTTCGAGAAATATCTGGCCGCCATTGCCCGGACGAAAAAACAGACCACGGCCTTTCTCTTCGATCTCAACGCCCAACTGAGCCGCGACATTTCCTATCTCATCCGCATGGAGCCGGGCATCCAGACACCGGATGAAACGCTGGCGAAAAAATCCGGCTCCTGTCGCGACTCGGCCTGGCTTCTGGTGCAGTTGTTGCGGCGGCTGGGGATCGCGGCGCGCTTTGCCTCCGGCTATCTGATCCAGTTAAAGCCGGATGTGAAATCCCTGGACGGGCCTTCCGGCCCGGCCGAGGATTTCACCGATCTGCACGCCTGGTGCGAAGCCTATCTGCCCGGGGCCGGCTGGGTGGGGCTTGATCCCACGTCGGGACTTTTTGCCGGCGAAGGTCATATTCCCCTGGCTGCCACCGCCAGTCCGGCGCAGGCCGCGCCGATCAGCGGTGCGGTCGAGCCCGCCGATGTGTTGTTCGACTTTGACATGGGCGTGACGCGGGTGCTGGAGCCGCCGCGCGTCACCAAGCCTTATACGACGGAGCAATGGGACAGCATCGAGAAGTTGGGCGACCAGGTGGATGCCATCCTGCAAGCCCATGATGTGCGCCTGACCATGGGCGGCGAGCCAACCTTTGTTTCCCTTGATGATCGCAGCGGCGCGGAATGGCACACCGCCGCGGTTGGTCCCGGCAAGCGAGCCCTGGCCGATACTTTGATCCGCCGCTTGCGGGATCGTTTCGCGCCCGGCGGCCTGCTGCATTACGGCCAGGGCAAATGGTATCCGGGGGAATCGCTGCCGCGCTGGGCCTTTTCGCTGTACTGGCGCGCCGACGGCAAGCCGCTGTGGAAAAACCCCGCGCGCATCGCGGCGGAAGGCACCGACCACAATCCCACCACCGAGGATGCGCACGCTTTTATCCGCGCGCTGGCCGAGGAGCTTGGGCTACCGGAAAGTTATGTGATCCCGGCTTATGAGGATTTCTGGCATCATCTGGGCAAGGAGCGCCTGTTGGCGCCCGATGTTGATGCCACCGATTCCAAGCTGGAAGATGCGCAAGAGCGGCGGCGTCTTGCCCGCGTGTTCGGCCATGGTCTGACCAAGGTGGTGGGCTATGTGCTGCCGGTGGAAGCACGGCACGGCGCGTTGGGCCGCACCTGGCATTCGGAGCATTGGAAAACCCGTTCCTCCCAGCTTTATCTGCTGCCGGGTGATTCGGCGATTGGTTTCCGCCTGCCCCTGGATTCCTTGCCTTATGTGCCGCCGGCGGCGCGCAATTACATTCCGCCGCCCGATCCCTTCGCACCGCAAGTACCGCTGCAGGCGCGCGACCGTTCGGGTCAGGGTTATGTCGAAGCCCAGGCCGTGCCGCCCGATCGTGCGCGTGGGTTTCATGCCGGTGATGAAAGCGCCCCCGAAGTGGCGGTGCGCACCGCGCTGACGGTGGAACCACGCGACGGCCGGCTCTGTGTCTTCATGCCGCCCACCGCTGATGCCAATGAATATTTTGCCCTGCTGGCGGCGGTGGAAGCAGCGGCTGAAAAACTGAGTGCCGCCATCCATATCGAAGGCTACCCGCCGCCTTACGATCCACGCGTAAACCTGATCAAGGTGACGCCCGATCCCGGTGTCATTGAAGTCAACATTCATCCGGCCCGGGGCTGGCGGGAACAGATCGCCATTACCCGCGGTCTCTACGAAGAAGCCGCGGCGGCGCGGCTCTCCACCGAGAAATTCCTGCTCGATGGCCGCCATACCGGCACCGGCGGCGGCAATCATATCGTGGTGGGGGCGGCCAATCCGCCGGATTCACCTTTCCTGCGCCGGCCCGATCTTCTCAAGAGCCTCTTGGCCTATTGGCAGAACCATCCTTCGCTGTCTTATCTTTTCAGCGGCCTGTTCATCGGTCCCACCAGCCAGGCGCCGCGGCTGGATGAGGCGCGACTGGATTCGCTTTACGAACTGGAAATCGCTTTCGACGAAGTGCCGGAGCGTTCCGCGGCAAACATTGCGCCTTGGCTGGTGGACCGCATCTTCCGCAACCTTTTGGCCGACTCCACCGGTAACACCCATCGCACGGAAATCTGCATTGACAAGCTCTATTCGCCCGACGGCCCTGCCGGCCGTTTGGGGCTGGTGGAATTTCGCGGCTTCGAGATGCCGCCCCATGCGGAAATGAGCCTGGCGCAGCAGCTTTTATTGCGTGCGCTGATTGCCCGCTTCTGGCGGGCGCCTTATCGGCAAAAGCTGGTGCGCTGGGGCACGCGGCTGCATGACCGGTTCATGCTGCCCCATTTTGTCTGGGCCGATTTTGCCGATGTGATCGGCGACATGAACGACCACGGCTTTGCCTTTGACCCGGAATGGTTCAAGCCCCATTGGGAGTTTCGCTTCCCCCGGCTGGGCCAGGTGCAATATGAGAGTGTCGGCCTTGAACTGCGCACCGCGCTGGAGCCCTGGCATGTGATGGGCGAAGAGGGCGCCATCGGCGGCACGGTGCGTTATGTCGATTCCTCGGTCGAGCGGCTGGAAGTAAAAGTCTTAGGCCTCAATGAGGCGCGCCATGTGGTGCTGTGCAACGGCTGGCTGGTGCCACTTGGCGCCATTGGTGGCGAATCAGCGGTGGGTGGGGTGCGCTTCAAGGCATGGCAGCCTGCCCATGGCCTTCATCCCACCATCCGCCCCCATGTGCCGCTGATCTTCGACATCTGGGACCGTTGGAAATCACGCAGCCTGTGCGGCTGCACCTATCATGCCGCCCATCCCGGCGGGCGCAATTTTGAAGTCTTTCCCGTCAATGCCTATGAGGCCGAAGGCCGCCGCCTGGCCCGCTTCGAGCCGTTGGGTTTTACCGGCGGCAGCTTCACGCCCAAGGTGGAGATGGCGAACCCGGATTTCCCCTATACACTGGACCTGCGCCGCGGGGCGTGACGAGAAGGCGGGAAAGCGAGAGCTTAAGGGGTGGATGTGTCCGTGGCATCAGCGTCGGTCCGCGCGCGCTTTGACGAGTTGCGCGATGAGGAAGGGCTGATCCGGCCGCATTGGCGCGCCTTCGCCCGCGCCTTGGACGGTCTTTCGCTTTCCGAATATGAGCGGCGGCAGGCGGCGGCCCGCGCCACGGTGCGCGACAATGGCGTCACCTATAATGTCTATGACGACAGCGCCGGCCAGGCACGGCCCTGGCAACTGGACATTGTGCCTTTCATTCTGTCGCAGAATGACTGGAAGGTGATTGAGGCGGCGGTGATCCAGCGGGCTGAGTTGGCCGAGCTGGTGCTGCGTGATGTTTATGGCCCGCAGCACCTGATCCGCGGTGGCGTCTTGCCGCCGCAACTGGTGACCGGCCACCCACAATTTCTGCGGCCGCTATCGGGCGTGACACCGGCAGGCGGCGTGCATGTGCATCTTTATTCCGCCGATCTGGCACGAGGGCCGGATGGTGGCTGGAAAGTGATGGCCAGCCGCGCCGACGCACCCGGCGGCCTGGGCTATGCGTTGGAAAACCGGCTGGTGGTGGCGCAGACCTTTCCCGATGCCTTTGCCGATCTACGGGTGGCGCGGCTGGCCAGTTTCTTCAACGCCCATCGCGAGACCATTCTCGATCTGGGCGAGTCGCGGCGCGACCGTGCCGTGCTGCTGACGCCGGGGCCATACAACGAATCCTATTTTGAGCATGTCTATCTGGCGCATTATCTTGGCCTGACGCTGGTGCAGGGCGATGACCTGGCCGCCCGCGACGGCAAGCTGTTCCTGAAAACCTTGACGGGCCTGGAGCGGGTCTCTGCCGTTTTCCGCCGGGTGGACTCGGATTTCTGTGATCCGTTGGAATTGCGGGGCGATTCTCAACTCGGCGTTCCCGGATTGGTGGAAGCCGTGCGGGCAGGCGGGGTGGTGCTGGCCAATGCGCTGGGCGGCGGCGTGGTGGAGAGCCCGGCCCTGGATGCCTATCTGCCCAATGTCTGCCGCGCCTTGCTGGATGAAGACTTGCGGATTCCCGACATTAATACAGTGTGGTGCGGAACCGCCTGGGGCCGGAAGGAAGCGCTGGCGCGCCTGCCCCATGCCATTCTGCGCGATGCCTTTGATGCCCGCCCGCTTTTCTCGCGCCACTCATCGGCTGCGTTGGGCGAGACGATGGCGGCGGCGGACCGCGCCAGGGCGGAAGAACGAATTTTGCGGCGTGGCGAGACTCTGGTGGTGCAGGAAGTCTCGCCCTTGGGACTGGCGCCCACCTATGAGAATGGTCATTTCGGCACGCGGCCGGTCAGTTTGCGGGTCTTCGCGGCTTGGACGCAAAAGGGCTGGATGGTGATGCCGGG
>JAFAVT010000314.1 GCA_019242275.1 Alphaproteobacteria bacterium | reverse complement strand
GCCGGCCGCCGGCGCACCGCCGGCGCCCAATCCAGGCTGACAGGCCAAGCCTAGCGTCAAGCGCCGTCCGGCAGGTCCGGACGGCGTTTGCTTTTGCCACCGGACATGTCAGGAATCCGCCCATGACACGATGATGCCTGCGGTATCGTCGGACAACCATCAAACCTTGGGGGACTTTCCATGAAACGCGCCATCGCAAGATTGCTTGCCACCGCTGCACTCCTGGCGGTGTCGCCGGCCCTCTTCACTGAGAAAGCGTCTGCCGCGCCCGCCGACGTGACTCCGACCGATCCCAAGGCCGGCCCCGAAAGCCTTGCGGCGGGGCCGGACGGCACGCTTTATCTCGGCTCGATTTCCAGCCTGGTGGTAAGCCGCGCCAGGCCGGGCGAAACCGTCGCCAGGCCGTTCATTGACCTTTCCGCCGACAAGGGCGCTTTCCTGCTGGGGGTGATGGTGGATGCGCCCACCAATAGCCTGTGGGTTTGCGAGATGATGAATATGGACCGTTCTTCGCCCCTGCTGAAAGGCAAGGGCGTGTTGCGGTCCTTTGACCTGAACAGCGGCGCGCACAAGCTCAACCTGCCGCTGCCCGGCGACACCAATATCTGCAATGACTTCGTCATTGGCCCCGACAAGGCGCTTTATCTCTCCGACACGTCCAACGGCAAGGTGCTGCGGCTGAAGCCCGGCGCTAATGCCTTCGAGACCGTGATCCAGAATTCCTCGCTTTATGGCATTGACGGCATCACCTTCCTGGACGGGCAGCTTTATGTGAACACGGTATGGTCCAATGCCCTGTTCCGCATTCCGCTTGACGCTGCCGGCAAGGCCGGCGATCCCCAGCAACTGCTCACCAACGTCTTGCTCAAGGCGCCGGACGGCATGCGGGCGGCAAACGGCAAGCTTTATTTGGCCGAAGGCGGCAACCATCAGGTTGATCTGGTCACCATCAAGGGCGACCGCGCCACCATCACGCCGCTCAAGACGGGTTTGAACGCCCCCACCGCGGTGGAAGTTCATGGCGATGTGCTGTGGGTGGGCGACCGCGGCGGCGCCAAGGCCGTGGCGGTGCAGCTCAAGAAGTAATTTTTCACCCCTCCGTCCGCCTCGCGGGCGCCCCTGCGCGCGTAGCGCGCAAAGAAGTTGGGCGCCCTGCCGGCGGACACCTCCCTCTCTGGTGCGCTGCGCGCAGTCCGTAGCGGCAGCGTGCGGACGGGAGACTGCCCTTTAAGCACGGTCCCCTTGAGCGAAGGAGAGATTCCATGCGCGTCAATCTGCAGCCGCTGATCTGCGTGCAGGATGTCGAGCACAGTAGTCGCTGGTATCAGCGGCTTCTGGGGTTCGAGAGCGGCCATGGCGGTACGCATTACGAACGGCTGATGTTGGATGGCGTGTTGGTGATGCAGTTGCATCAGTGGGACGTGGAGCACCAGCATGGCCGGCTGGGCGACCCAGACGACCGGCCTTACGGCAATGGCTGCCTGCTGTGGTTCGAGCTGGATGATTTCGAAGAAGCCGTCACGCGCGCAAAAATCATGCGTGCCGACATCATCAAGCCGCGGCATCGCAGCGAGAACGCCCATTATGAATGCTGGCTGCGCGACCCGGACGGCTACACCGTCGTGCTGGCGGGCCGGCAAGGCTCGGCGATTTAGAGTAACTTCGGCTTTCGGAATCTCTCTTCCTCACCATGGGCGGGCTTGACCCGCCCATCCAGAGCAACAAACATCGGCGCTTGCGGCCTCTGGATGGCCGGCTCGGAGGCCGGCCACGGCGAGGCTGAGGAGATTTTGCACCCATCAAACGCAAACCTGTTCTAACGGTGCCAAAAAGAAAAAGGCGCCGCGATGGCTCGCGGCGCCTTTTCTGTTTGCGTCAGACGTTACTGCGCAGGGGCAGCCGTCGGATTGGGAGCCGCGCCACCGGGGGCAGCACCGCCGGCCTGACCACGGGCGCCACGGCCACGGCCACCGCCGCCCGCGCCGCCACGGCCGGCGCCGGGAGGCCCGCCTTGGAAGCAATTAAAGTCGGGACGGTCATACCAGGAGGACGGACCGCACAGCCCAATGTGATGCTTGAGAGTAGCATCATGGACGATGTTGATCAGGCGCTCATAGTCCGGATCGCCCTGGCGATAGCCGGAGAAGTTGCCCAGGTCCGACGAGGCGGCAAAGAGGGCCGTCACGCCCTTGACCGACGCGATCTTGTCAATGTTCTGGATCCCGTCCAGCGTCTCGATCATTTCGATCAGGATCAGATTGTCATTGAAGGTAGCCCGCATGGCGTTGCCCGCCAGCCGGCTCCAATATTGACCCGACACGCTGGAACCGGCCGAGCGGTGACCAAGCGGCGGATAGAAGGCCCAGTTGGCACCAAGCTGTGCTTCCTCAACCGTGCGGACCGTGGGGATCACCAGCACCAGCGCGCCGCGATCGGTAGCGTGCTGTTCGTCCATTTCATTCTCGTTGGGAATGCGCACACCGGGCACGGCATGAGCACCTTCCGTGCCATAGCAGGAACCGCCGGGCGCGTAAGCCGCGGCCCACATATTGTCAATATCGTGCCAGGTGCCGGCAGCGTGCTGCAACTCAACCCAGATAAAGTCATTGGTGGGGCGGTTGGCGGCGGTGCAATAGGCCTCCGGCGTGGCGTGGCTGTTGACCGTGTCGCTGAAGAGCTGGCCGCCATTGCGGAATTTGATCATGGCGGGATTCCACAGCTTGGGCGCGGTGGAGCCGGCGGGGAAATCTGCGGCGGGGCCGTATTTCCAGGTCTTCATGTTGAAGGCGCCCTTGTTCACGGCGCCCGCGGGCGGCGTGGCGAAGGACTTGCTGTCCACGCCTTTGGACGGGGCATATTTGTAGGCATTGGGACGGGCAACGCCGTCGTCCTGGGCCAGCGCCGCGCCTGCGGCAAACGACATCGCCGCGCACATGGCTGCGGCAAGCAATTTCGACTTCATAAACTTCCTCTCCCGTGAGCGCTTTTTCGCGCGCAGCTTTCCCTGCCATATAAGTCTGTCAGCCTTGCCGGGGCAACGCAAGCAAAGCATTGCAGGCAATTGCCGCACCCTCGTTACGGCTGCGCAATATGGCGACATCTTGCGACAATTACGCCCTATCGCACTGCAACAAGCGGCTTGCTTGCGCCTGTGCGGCAGTTTCGCTTAAACGAAGCCGCTTTTTCCTGACCCGACCAGAATGCTGGAAATCGAAAGCCTGACCAAGCGCTTCGACGCCGTAACGGCGGTGGCCGGCCTGTCGCTGACAGTGAAGCCGGGCGAGGTACTTGGCTTTCTTGGCCCCAACGGCGCCGGCAAGACCACCACCATGAAAATGGCGACCGGCTATCTTATCCCCGATGGCGGCACGGTACGGGTCTGCGGCCACGATATCGTCACCGACACGCTCGCCGCCCAGAAGCGTCTGGGCTACCTGCCCGAAGGGGCGCCGGCCTATGGCGAAATGACGCCGCGGGAGTTTCTCACCTTTATCTGCCGGGTGCGAGGGCTTTGGGGCGGCGCCGCCCGGGCAGCCCGCGATGTGGCCGTGGGCCATACCGGCCTTGGCCCGGTACTGGACCGGCCGATCGAGACCCTGTCCAAGGGCTTTCGCCGCCGGGTCGGCCTCGCCCAGGCCATCCTGCACGATCCGGAAGTGTTGATCATGGACGAGCCCACCGACGGGCTTGATCCCAACCAGAAGCATACGGTGCGCGAATTGATCCGCACCATCGCTCCCACCAAGACCATCGTCATCTCCACCCACCTGTTGGAAGAAGTGGAAGCCATCTGCACCCGCGCCGTGGTGATTGACCGCGGCCGCATCGTCGCCGACGGCACGCCAAAGGAGCTGATGCTGCAAAGCCCCAGCGGCAAGCTGGACGATCTTTTCCGGGGCCTCACCACCGCCGAGGATGAAGCGGCATGAGGGCTATGTGGACGGTATTCCGGCGCGAGTTTGCGGCCTATTTCGCCACGCCGATCGCCTTTGTTTTCCTGGGCGTCTATCTGTTGGCGATGGGCGCCTTCACTTTCTATGTCGGCCGCTTCTTCGACACCGGCGTGGCCGATCTCACCATCTTCTTCAGCTACCATCCCTGGCTTTATCTGTTCCTCATTCCGGCCCTGGCGATGCGGCTATGGGCGGAGGAAAAGCGCAGCGGCTCCATCGAACTTTTGCTCACGCTGCCCTTGCCGGTTTGGGCCACGGTGCTGGGCAAGTATCTCGCCGCATGGGCTTTTGCCGGTGTGGCGCTGATCCTCACCTTTCCGATCTGGCTGACGGTGAATTACCTGGGTTCGCCCGACAACGGCATTATCCTGGCCGCCTATGTCGGCAGCTTCCTGATGGCCGGCGCCTATCTTGCCATCGGCGCGGCGATCTCGGCGGCGACTTCCAGCCAGGTGATTGCCTTTGTGGTCTCAGTGGTGGTCTGCTTTCTTTTTACCGCCACCGGGGCGCCCCTGGTGACCGAAAGCCTGTCGGGCTGGGCGCCGCTGCCGCTGGTCGAGGCTGTGGCTTCGTTCTCTTTCCTCTCCCATTTTCGGGCCATCACCGACGGGGTGATTGATCTGCGCGACATGGTGTTCTTCTTCTCCCTGATCGGGCTGTTTCTCTTCGCCAACATGCTGTTGGTTGAAACGTCGAAGGGAGGCTGAGCGATGAAAAGCCGTCCCTATCTCTGGTCCGCCCTGGCGCTGGCGGCGCTGCTGTTTCTGTTTCTCAATCTGTTTGCCGGCAATTTCTTCCTCGATACCCGCCTCGACCTCACCCAGAGCCGGCAATACACCCTGGCGGCCGGCACCCGCGCCATCATCGCCAAGCTGCCGGAGCCGGTGACGCTGCGCTTTTATTTCTCGCGCAAGAATGCCGCCGATTATCCGGCCACCACCGCCTATGCCAAGCGGGTGCGCGATCTTCTGGGCCAGTACGCCGCGCTTTCCCGCGGCAAGATCGTGCTGGAGGATGTTGATCCCGAACCCTTCACCCCGGAAGAAGACCGCGCCGTCCAGGCCGGGATGAAGCCGGCGCCGGTCAATGGCGGCGGCGCCGTCTATTTCGGCCTGGAAGGCAGCAACAGTCTGGATGACCGCACTGCCATCCCCTATTTCGCGCCCGAGCGCGAGCCCTATCTGGAATATGACCTGACGGCGCTGATCTATCAGTTGTCCCATCCCGGCAAGCCGAAGATCGCGCTGTTGTCGCAACTGCCCATGACCAATGCGCCGGGCAGCAACGGCCAGCCTTTGGGACTCTATGGCGAATTGCAGCGCAGCTATGACATCACGCCCTTGAAAGTGGACTTCACCGACATTCCTGCCGGCACCAATCTGCTTCTCATCGCCCATCCCTGGGCGGTGCAGCCCAGACAGTTGCGGGCTATCGAGATGTGGGTGCTAAAGGGCGGCCGCGCCCTGATCTTCGTGGATCCGCTATCGGAACTGGTGCAGCGCCAGCAGCAGCCGGGCGCACCGCCTTCCTCCGACCTGGTGGCGCTGCTGAA
>JAFAVT010000230.1 GCA_019242275.1 Alphaproteobacteria bacterium | reverse complement strand
ATGCTTGATAAGGGCAGCGGTCATGTTTCCCCACATCGCCTTGCGATGGGCAGCGGTGCGATTGGACTTGCGGCCTTGATTACCGTGGCGCATTTCTCAGAACTCCTCCATGGCCGGCCGGCGAGCCGGCCACGCAACTCAATATTGATCTTCGTACCGCTTCGCCAAATCTTCGATATTCTCCGGCGGCCAGCCCGGCACTTCCATGCCCAGATGCAGGCCCATCTCGGCCAGCACCGCCTTGATCTCATTCAGGGACTTGCGACCGAAATTCTGGGTGCTCAGCATCTCGCCCTCGGTCTTCTGGATCAGATCGCCGATATAGACGATGTTATCGTTCTTCAGACAATTGGCGGAGCGGACTGAAAGCTCGAGCTCGTCCACCTTCTTGAGCAGCACAGGATTGAAGGCCAGATCGGGCTTTGCTTCCTCAGTGGCACGCAACTGCGGCTCTTCGAAATTGATGAAGACCTGAAGCTGGTCCTGCAGGATGCGGGCAGCATAGGCAACCGCGTTATCCGCAGTGACGGCGCCATTGGTCTCGACGCTCAGCGTCAGCTTGTCATAGTCGAGGATCTGGCCCTCGCGGGTGTTCTCGACCTTGTAAGAAACGCGCTTCACCGGGCTGAAAAGGCTGTCCACCGGAATCAGGCCGATGGGGGCGTCTTCCGGGCGGTTACGATCGGCGGGGACATAGCCCTTGCCGGTAGCGATGGTGAGCTCCATGCGGAAGTCCACTTTCTCGTCCAAGGTGCAGAGCACCAGGTCTGGATTGAGAACCTCGATATCGGCGGTTACCTGAATATCGCCAGCCTTAACCTCGCCTGGACCCTGCTTGCGCAACGTCACCCGCTTGGGACCTTCGGCATGCATGCGCAGGGCGATCTGCTTGACGTTGAGCACGATGTCGGTGACGTCTTCGCGCACACCCTGAATAGAGGAAAATTCGTGCAGTACGCCCTCGATCGAAATGGCGGTGACGGCAGCACCTTGCAGCGAAGAGAGCAGCACGCGTCGCAGGGCGTTGCCCAGCGTCAGGCCGAAGCCGCGCTCCAGCGGCTCAGCGGTGATGGTAGCGACGCGGCCGCCGTCATGACCGAGATCGGTCTTGAGCTTCTGCGGTTTGATAAGTTCCTGCCAGTTCTTCTGAAACATGTTTTCCTCATCGTGTCCCGGGCGCTTCGGACCAGCGCCCATACGTGCGACGGGTTAGATAGATATGTCCGATAGAAACTTTAATGTCTGTCTAGACGCGACGGCGCTTGGGCGGCCGGCAGCCATTGTGTGGGATAGGGGTGACGTCGCGGATCGAGGTGACGGTGAGACCGACGGCCTGCAACGCGCGCAGCGCCGACTCGCGGCCCGAGCCGGGACCAGAAACTTCCACTTCCAGGGTGCGCATGCCGAGCTCGACCGCCTTGCGGCCGGCGTCCTCAGCAGCCATCTGCGCCGCATAGGGCGTGGATTTGCGCGAACCCTTGAAACCCATCATGCCGGCACTGGACCAGGAAACCGCATTTCCCTGAGCGTCGGTGATGGTGACGATGGTGTTGTTGAAGGTAGCCGCGACATGGGCGACACCCACCACGACGTTCTTCTTTTCCTTCTTACGCGGACGGCCGGCGGCCTTCTTCTCTGCGGCGGCCATGTTACTTGGTCACTTTCTTCTTGCCGGCGATGGCCTTGGCGGGCCCCTTGCGGGTGCGAGCGTTTGTGTGGGTGCGCTGGCCGCGAACCGGCAGGCTCTTGCGGTGGCGCAGGCCCCGATAGCAGCCTAGATCCATCAGGCGCTTGATGTTCATGGCAACGTCGCGGCGCAGATCGCCTTCAACCAGATAATCGCGGTCGATCAGTTCGCGGATCTGAATGACCTCAGATTCGGTGAGATCGCCGACGCGACGGCTGGGATCAATCCCCAATTGCGTGACGATCTGGTGGGCGATTTGCGGTCCGATTCCATGAATGTAGCGCAGACCGATTTCGACGCGCTTCTGGGTCGGGATATTGACGCCGGCGATACGTGCCAAGATGCTTCTCCGGTGGCCCTCAGGCCCTTGAATTCATTGCAAAATTGCAGTGTGACAAACGGCCGATCAAACCTCAGGCATGGGTGATCCGCAAAACACCCAAAAACCCTTGAAATGACAGGAAATCTGTCGCGAGGGCGCGGATTATAGGAATGGCCCCCTCCCCGTCAATGGCTGGACCGGATTTATTGTCGCAGGGGTGAGCAGCCCGCACAGCCCCGCGAACGACAACGCGACCCAGAAGGGGGCGCTGTGGCAGAAACCCTGCTCAACCGGCCGTCGGACCATCCAAAATGACCGCTACAGCGGCCGTAACAGCGCCCACCGGCGCCATGCCATCCAATGTCCTGAGTTTGCCTTGGGCTCGGTAGAAGTCGAGCAGCGGGGCAGTGTTTTTGTAATAGACCCCCAAGCGATGTTTCAGGGTCTCGGGGGTGTCATCAGAGCGCAGCACCCCGCCGGCTTTGATCCGCGCCTCGACGCGGGACAGCAACACGGCATCGTCCACCTTCAGCTCCAGGACCAGGTCAATTTGCTTGCCCCGCGCGGCCAGCATGGTGTCCAGCGCCTCGGCCTGGGGAATGGTACGGGGAAAGCCGTCGAACACCGCGCCATGGGCGCAGTCGGGCTGGTCATAGCGCTGGCCGATAATGTCAATCACCAGTTCGTCGGGCACAAGTTCGCCCTTTTCCAGAATAGACTTCACGCGAAGGCCGAGCGGCGAACCGGCGGCGACAGCGGCGCGCAGCATGTCGCCGGTAGAAAGTTGCGGCAGGCCCCGCTTGTCGGTGAGGAGTTTCGCCTGTGTGCCCTTCCCCGCCCCCGGAGGTCCGAACAGTACCAGGTTCACCTTCGCGCTCCTCGCAGCTTCGACTTCTTCAGCAGACCTTCATATTGCTGGGCGATGAGGTGACTCTGAATCTGCGCCACTGTGTCCATCGTCACCGACACCACAATCAGAATCGAAGTGCCGCCCAGCGAGAAGCTGACATTGTATTTGTAGAAGAGAAATTCCGGAATAAGGCAGACAAAGGCAAGATAGGCGGCACCCACAACGGTGACACGGGTCAGGGTATAATCAATGAACTCGGCGCTCTTCTTGCCAGGACGAATGCCAGGGAAAACTCCGCCATACTTCTTCAGATTCTCAGCCGTCTCCTCCGGCGGCATCACCACCGAGGTATAGAAAAAGGAGAAGAAAAAGATCAGCGCCCCATAAAGGAACATGTAAAGCGGCTGGCCACGGCTGAGATAAGTGACCACGGTGGAGAGCCACTCCGGCATGTTTTGAGCATTGAAGCTGGCATAGGTGGATGGGAGCAGTAGTAACGAGGAGGCAAAGATGGGCGGAATCACGCCCGAGACATTCAACTTGATCGGCAGATGCGATGATTCTCCGCCATAGACCTTGTTGCCAACCTGACGCTTCGGATAGGTAACGAACAAACGCCGCTGCGCCCGTTCCATGAACACGATAAAGGCGACCAAGGCCACAGCGAAGACGGCAAAGGCCACGACCATCGGAATGGAAAGGGCGCCAGTGCGCACTTGTTCCAGCGTCTGAAGAAAGACGGTAGGAATGCGCGCCACGATGCCGGCCATGATGACAAGTGAGATGCCGTTACCGATGCCGCGGCTGGTGATCTGCTCGCCGATCCACATCAGAAAAATGGTGCCGGCGGTAAGCGTGATCATCGCCTCGATGCGGAAGAACCAGCCGGGATGAATGACGGCGTTGCCCCAATGCTCCAGGCCGATGGCAATGCCATAGGCCTGCATAGCAGCGATGAATACAGTGCCATAGCGCGTGTACTGGTTGATGGTCTTGCGGCCCGCCTCGCCTTCCTTCTTCAGCGCTTCCAGTTCCGGGAACACCGTCGTCATCACTTGGATGATGATCGAAGAGGTGATGTAGGGCATGATCGAAAGAGCAAAGATCGCCATGCGTTGTACCGCGCCACCGGTTAAAGTCCCGAAGACGTCCAGCAAACCGCCGCCCTGCTGGCTGACTTGCTGTGCCAGCACGGCAGGATCAATGCCAGGCAGAGGAATGAAGGTGCCCAAGCGCGCCACGATCAGCGCCCCCAACGTAAAGAGGATGCGCTGGCGCAGTTCCTGGGACTTGCCCAGATTCTGCAAACTGAAATTGGCGGCCAGTTGTTCGGCTGCTGAAGGCATGGCTGCTCCCAAATCGCGCCGGCACCTTAGCGGAGGGGGCCGGATCTCGGAACCGGTATTCCAGGCTTATATGGGGACTCTCCGGCGCCTTTGAGGGGCCGAAAAGCCACACCTTGTTATTTACGCTTTGCGGCTTCGCGCTTCTTGGCGGATTCGGCCCGGCGGGTCTGACGCTTGCCCGGGGCACCCTTCTTGTTAGACCAGGTCTTCTTGACAAAGGTGGTGGTGACATTGCCGCCGGCCTTCTCGATCGCTTCGCGGGCCGAGGCAGAGGCTCCTGCTATTTCAATGTCAATCTTGGCGGTAATGGCGCCCTTGCCCAATAAGCGCACGCCATCGCGGCTTTTGTGTGCCAGGCCCGCCTTGCGCAACACCTCTTCGGTGATCTTTTCGCCGACCTTGAGACGCTTGTCGTCAATTGCCTTCTGAATGCGGTTCAAATTCACTTCCGAGAAATCATTGGCGAAGATGTTGCGAAAGCCCCGCTTGGGCATGCGCATATGCAACGGCATCTGGCCGCCTTCAAAGCCATGCACTTGATTGCCGGTGCGGGCCTTGGCGCCTTTGACGCCGCGACCGGAAGTCTTGCCCAGACCGGAAGAAGAGCCGCGGCCGACCTTGTCCTTGCGCTTGTGGGCGCCGGGGTTGTTACGGATTTCGTTGAGCTTCATCAAAACTTCTCCATGGCCGGCCAGCGAGCGCAGCGAGCGCGAGCCGGCCACCAACTGTTACTTCTTCTCTTCCACAATCTCGACCAGATGCTTGATCGAATTAATCATGCCACGCACCGACGGCGTATCTTCCAGAGTACGTTCGCGGCGAATCTTGCCCAGACCCAAACCACGCAGCGTCTGCGCCTGGATGTCGGGACGGCGAGCGGCGCTGCGGATTTGGCGCACAGTCAAGGTTTTTTTCTTGTCAGCCACTGGCATCCTCCTCAGGCTTCAGTAGCAGCTGGCGCTTCTTCGCGGCGAGCAAGGATTTCCGCCACGCTGCGGCCACGGCGCTGCGCCACCATGCGGGGACTCTGCTGGTTCTTCAGCGCATCGAAGGTGGCGCGCACCATGTTATAGGGATTAGAGGTGCCCAGCGACTTGGAGACCACGTCGCCCACGCCCAGCGCTTCGAACACCGCGCGCATCGGGCCGCCGGCGATAATGCCGGTACCGGCCGGCGCCGGCCGCACCAGCACCTTGCCGGCGCCATGATGGCCGCGCACTTCATGATGGATGGTACGGCCGTCCTTGAGCGGAATGCGGATCATCGCCTTCTTGGCGTCGTCGGTGGCCTTGCGGATGGCTTCCGGCACTTCGCGTGCCTTGCCATGGCCGAAGCCGACGCGGCCATTGCCGTCGCCCACCACAACCAGGGCGGCGAAACCAAAACGACGGCCACCCTTCACGACCTTGGCGACACGGTTGATGTGCACCAGTTTATCAATCAGGTCGCTGTCCTTTTCCTCGCGGTCCCGGCGGCCACGGCCATCGCCACGACCGCGTCCTTCACGGCCACGCTCGCCGCGTTCTCCACCACGGCCGCGGCCGCGGCCACGGGCTTCCTGGCTCTCACCCTGCTGCTGTTCGTCGTGCTCTGCCATATTCGTTTTCCTCAGAAGTCCAGACCGGCTTCGCGGGCCGCTTCCGCGAGCGCCTTGACGCGCCCATGATAGATGTAGCCGCCACGGTCGAAGACGACCTGGGTGACACCGGCGGCCTTGGCCCGTTCAGCGATCTTTTTGCCGACCTGGCCGGCGGCTTCCACATTATACCCCTTGGCGACACCGGCATCCTTCTCGGCAGTGGAGGCAGCAGCGACGGTGACCGCCTTTCGGTCATCTATCACCTGAGCATAGATATGCCTGCCCGAACGAAACACCGACAAGCGCGGCCGATCCGACTTGGTGCCGATATGGTGGCGGGTGCGCGACTGGCGCTTTTTGAAGAGGATGTTGGTCATCTTACTTCTTCTTGCCTTCCTTGCGGCGGACATATTCGCCTTCATAGCGCACGCCCTTGCCCTTGTAAGGCTCCGGCGGACGCCAGGAACGGATCTCGGCAGCAACCTGGCCGACCAATTGCTTGTCAATGCCCGAAACCGAAATCATTGTCGGCTTCTCAGTGGTGATGGTAATACCTGGCGGGATCGCATAGGGCACGTCATGACTGAAGCCTAGCTGCAAGTTCAGGGTCTTGCCTTGCACCGCGGCGCGATAGCCGACGCCCTGAATTTCCAGCTTTTGGGTGAAGCCGTGGGTGACGCCCTCAACCAAATTATTCACCAGGGTGCGGGAGAGGCCCCACATTTGCGGGCCACGCTCAGCACCTTCGCGCGGGACGACAGCGATGGCGCCGTCCTGCAGCGTGGCCGAGACTTCCGGAACCAGCTTGACGCTGAGCTCGCCCTTGGGCCCCTTGACCTTGACAGTCTGGCCTTCGACCGAGGCGGTGACGCCTTTCGGAAGCGCGACGGGTTTCTTGCCGATACGGGACATGGGCTCTCCTTAGAACACCTGACAGAGAACTTCGCCGCCGACATTCTTCTCGCGGGCAGAGTTGTCCGTCATCACGCCTTGCGGCGTGGAAAGAATAGAAACACCCAAACCCTGACGATGCGGCCTGAGATCGCTGACCGAGGAATAGACCCGACGGCCGGGAGTGGAGATGCGCTTGAGTTCACGGATCACCGGCTCGCCATCATGGTACTTTAACTCAATCTCCAGCTCGCGATGGCCCTTGACCTCGACCTCGGCATAGCCGCGGATGAAACCCTCTTCCTGCAGCACATCGAGCAGGCGGGTGCGCAGGCGCGAATTCGGCGACTTGATTTTGGCCATGCGGCGCAACTGGCCGTTACGGATGCGCGTGATGAGATCGCCAATCGGATCGATGATCATGATTGCTCCTTACCAGCTCGCCTTTGTCATACCGGGGATCTGGCCGAAATTAGACAGCGAACGCAGCGCGATACGGCTCAGCTTGACCTTGCGGTAATAGCCCTTGGGGCGCCCGGACAGTTCGCAGCGGTGATGGATGCGAACCTTGGAAGAATTGCGCGGTAGCTTGGCCAGCTTAAGGCGCGCAGCAAAGCGTTCCTCCTGCGGCAGCTTCTCGTCCCTGGCCTGAGCCTTTAGGGCGGCACGCTTGGCAGCATATTGGGCCACCAGCTTCTCTCGCTTCTTGTTGCGGTTGATCGCACTCATCTTCGCCATAGGAAAACGTCCTTAGTTCGCTGTGAAGGGGAACTGGAAGCCTTCGAGCAGCGCCCGGGCCTCTTCGTCCGTCTTCGCGGAAGTGTTGACTACGATGTCCATGCCCCACACCGTTTCGGTCTTGTCATAGTCGATTTCGAGAAACACGACGTGTTCCTTCATGCCCATCGCATAGTTGCCGCGGCCATCGAACGATTTGGGATTGACGCCGCGGAAATCGCGCACCCGGGGCAGCGCCATGGTGACGAGACGATCCAGAAACTCATACATCTGGTCACCGCGCAGCGTTACCTTGGCACCGATCGGCAGATCCTTGCGAATCTTGAACTGGGCAATAGCCTTTTTCGAGCGAGTCTGAACCGCCTTCTGTCCAGCGATGGCAGTCAGGTCGTTTTGTGCCTGGGTGATCTTCTTGCCGTCGGAGGCAGCCTCGCCGGCACCGATGTTCAGTACCACCTTGTTCAGCCTGGGCACCTGCATCGGATTGGTGTAGCCAAAGCGCTTCATCAAATCGGGTCGGATAACCTCATTGTAGCGCTTCTTGAAGCGCGGCACATAACCGGCCTCACGGGCATGCTCGCCCACCGCCACGTTGGTGCCGGTGTTGACTTCGCGGCGCTTGCCACCTTCCTTTTTGGGCTTCTCGGTCTTGCCGGCCTCAGACATCAATCACTTCTCCTGACTTCTTGGCGAAGCGGACTTTCTTGCCGTCGGCCAGAATCTTGAATCCGATGCGCGTCGCCTTGCCCGACTTGGGATCAACATGCGCGATGTTGGAGAGATGGACCGGCGCCTCCTTGGAGACAATCCCGCCTTGCTCCCGCTGGGTCTGACGCTGATGGCGCTTGACGACATTGACGCCCTGGACCAGGGCACGCTCTTCCTTCGGGAGGACCTTCAGGACCTTGCCCTTCTTGCCCTTGTCGCGGCCGGAAATAACGATGACGTTATCGTCCTTCTTGATATGGGCCATCACAGCACCTCCGGCGCAAGCGAAATGATCTTCATCTGATTCTTGTTGCGCAACTCGCGGGTAACCGGTCCGAAGATTCGCGTGCCGATCGGCTCGCCCTGATTGTTGACCAATACCGCGGCGTTGCCATCGAAGCGGATCAGCGAACCGTCAGGGCGACGCACGCCATGGGCAGTACGCACCACCACGGCCTTGAGTACTTCGCCCTTCTTAACGCGCCCGCGCGGGATCGCTTCCTGCACCGAAACTACGATGATGTCTCCGACATCGGCATAGCGCCGGTGTGAACCGCCCAGCACCTTGATGCACATAACGCTCTTGGCGCCGGAATTATCGGCGACGTCGAGCTCAGTTTGCATCTGGATCATGACTTCAAACTCCTCAATACGCGCAGTTACTTGGCTACGCGTTCCAGCACTTCCCAGGTCTTGAGCTTGGAAAGCGGCCGGCATTCCTGAATACGGACCGTATCGCCGGTCTTGAACTGCCCCTTTTCGTCATGGGCATGGTACTTCTTTGAGCGCCGCACCGTCTTGCCCAGCACCGGATGGATGAAGCGGCGTTCCACCTTCACCACTACGGTTTTGGCATTCTTGTCGCTGACGACGGTGCCTTGTAGGATTCGCTTGGGCATTTCATTCAACCTTTCGCGGCAGCGCGGCGCTGCTCGGTAAGCACGGTTTCGATGCGCGCGATGTCGCGACGCAAGATGCGAATGCGGCCGGTATTCTCGGCCTGGCCGTTGGCGCGCTGGAAGCGCAGGTTGAACTGCTCCTTGCGGAAGGCGGCGAGTTGGGTGGTAAGCTCGTCGGCGGATTTACCACGGAAGCCGTCAATCTTGCCGGCGGCCTTGGGCGCCGCCTTCTTCTTGGGCTTGGACTTGGTTTCTTTCTTCGCCATGGTCTTCTCTTATAGCGTGCGCGCGATGAACTTGGTCGCGATGGAGAGCTTGGCGGCACCCAAGCGCATCGCCTCCTTGGCGGTACCTTCATCAACGCCATCAATCTCGAACAGGATGCGCCCCGGCTTCACTTTGGCCACCCAGTATTCCGGCGCGCCCTTGCCCGAGCCCATGCGAACCTCGGCCGGCTTCTTCGACACCGGCACGTCCGGGAAAATGCGAATCCAGACGCGGCCAGCGCGCTTCATCTGACGGGTAATGGCTCTGCGGGCAGCCTCGATCTCGCGGGCGTTGAGGCGTTCCGGCTCCATCGCTTTGAGGCCAAAAGCGCCGAACGCCAGCGAGGTGCCAGCCTTGGCAGGGCCATGAATACGGCCCTTGAACTGCTTGCGGAACTTGGTGCGCTTGGGTGACAGCATGGTTCTTCTCTTTTATTCAGCGGCCGGCGCGCGTTCGCGCTCACGGCTGCCGCGATTGCCCTCGCCTTCGCCAGCCTGGCGCTTCTCGGTCGCAAAGGGATCGTGTTCCATGATCTCGCCCTTGAAGATCCAGACCTTGACGCCGCAAGTACCATAGGTGGTGAAGGCAGTGGCGATGCCGAAATCAATATCGGCGCGCAACGTGTGAAGCGGCACCCGGCCCTCGCGATACCATTCGATGCGGGCGATTTCGGCGCCGCCCAGGCGGCCCGAACAGGTGATGCGGATACCAAGCGCCCCCAAACGCATAGCAGTCTGCACCGAGCGCTTCATCACGCGGCGGAAAGCAACGCGGCGTTCGAGTTGCTGAGCGATGTTTTCGGCCACCAACTTGGCGTCGATTTCGGGCTTTCTGATTTCCACAATGTTTAGATGCACTTCGTCCGAAGTGAATTTCTGCACATCGCTTTTGAGCTTCTCGATATCGGCGCCCTTCTTGCCGATCACCACACCCGGACGGGCAGAATGGATCGTAACACGGCACTTCTTGTGCGGACGCTCAATCACCACACGGGAGACTCCCGCGGCCTTCAGCTTATCGCTGAGATAATCACGAATCTTGATGTCTTCCTGCAGGAGCTTGCCATACTCCTTCTTGCCCGCGTACCAGCGCGAGTCCCAGGTCCGGTTGAT
>JAFAVT010000293.1 GCA_019242275.1 Alphaproteobacteria bacterium | reverse complement strand
GCGGCCGAGTTCGGCGCAGCGGTGCAGTTCGGGAAATACCTTGCCGGGGTTGAGAAGGCCGTCCGGGTCGAAGGCGCATTTGAGCCGTTCCTGATGTGCGAGGTCGGTCTCGTCGAACATCGTCCCCATCAGGTCGCGCTTTTCGACACCGACCCCATGCTCACCGGTCAAAACGCCGCCAACCTCGACGCAAAGCCGCAGGATATCGGCGCCAAAGGCTTCCGCCTTTTCAAATTCACCCGGCCTGGTCTGATCAAAGACAATCAGGGGATGGAGATTGCCGTCGCCGGCGTGAAAGACATTGCAGCAGGCGAGGCCATACTGCACCGACATCTCCGCCATCCGTTCCAGCACTTCCGGCAGTTTCTTCCTGGGAATGGTGCCGTCCATGCAGATCATGTCGGGCTGCAACCGCCCCATGGCGGCAAAGCTGGCCTTGCGCCCCGACCACATGCGGATGCGCTGGGCTTCGTCGGTGGCTTCCACCGAAATGCCGCCGACCCTTGCAATAACGGCGGTGAGGCGCTGGACGGTGTCGGTGACGTCGGCCTCGACCCCGTCGGCATCAATGATGAGAACGGCAGCCGAGCCGGGCGGATAGCCGGGGGCGTTATAAGCCTCAATCGCCTCGATGCACTGGCGGTCCATGAATTCCATCGCCGCGGGCAGAATGCCGTCGGCGATGATGGCGGCGACGCATTCGCCGGCTTTCTGCACCGTGTCGAACGAGCCCAGCAGGGTGCGGGTCACCGGGGGCTTTCTCAAAATCTTCACCGTCACTTCCACCACCGTGCCCAGCAGGCCTTCCGAGCCGGTGACCAGGCCCAGCAGATCAAGCCCGCCTTGCGCGCCGCCCTTGCCGCCAAGCCGCACTTCTTCTCCATCCGGGGTGATGAAAACCACGCCCAAGAGGTTGTTGGTGGTGAGGCCGTATTTCAGGCAATGCAGGCCGCCGGAATTCTCCCCGACATTGCCGCCGATGGAGCAAGCGATCTGGCTGGATGGATCGGGCGCATAATAAAAGCCATTGGCTTCCACCGCCTTGGTAATGTTGAGGTTGGTGACGCCGGGTTCGACCACGACGCAGCCATTCTCGTAGTCAATTTCCAGAATGGATTTCATGCGCCCCAAGGCCAGAAGAATGCCGTCCTGCCGGGGCAGCGAGCCGCCAGAGAGCGAAGTGCCCGCCCCGCGCGGCACAATCGGCACGCCGGCGCCATGAGCGTATTTCACCACCTCAATCACTTGTTGGCGGGTTTTGGGCAGCACCACCACCAGCGGCTGCTGGGTATAGGCGGCCAGGGCATCGCAATCGAAGACCTGGCGGCCGGCGGCGTCGTCCACCACGCCGTCCGGCACGATGGTATACAGCGCCGAAACGATTTCATCGCGGCGGGCAAGGATGGCTTGATCGGGAGGCGGCAACTGCATGGCGAAGACTTCTGAAGGTCTGTTACAGGAGCTTAATCCAGTCCCCTGCCGCCACGCTATCAGCCCTGGCGCGCCTTGAAACGCGGGTTCTTCTTGTTGATGACATAGACCCGGCCCTTGCGGCGGATGATGCGGCAATCCTTGTCGCGCTTCTTGAGCGAGCGGAGGGAATTACGAACTTTCATGACACGCCTTTGGCCGGAAATCCCCGCCGGGGTCCGGCGAAGAGGCGCGGAAACTATGCGGCGACTTTCCCCAAGTCAACCCTCGGAAAAGACGGAAAAATCCCCCCAAAAAGAGCCGAAAATCCAGCAAATTCAGTGATACATTTGGGCCATGGCGCGATTTGCTCTTCCCGGCCTCAAACGCCTGGCGGCCATCACCGGCCTTCTGCTGGCGGTGGCCTGCGCTGTCACACCCGTCCCGCCACCGGCCGCGCCCCCACCGGCCCCGGCGCCTGCGACCCCCGCCCTGGTGCCTGCTTCCACCGGCCCCAGTGTCACCATCCCGCTGGAGCCGCCGCCCCCGCCCAGCGATTTCGAGCGCTTCATTGCCCGCATGCACGCCCAGGCCCGGGCCGCCGGCATCAGCGAAGACACTTTCAAGGCCGCCACGGCCGGCATCGCCCCCCTGCCCGCCATTGCCGGCATGAACGACAACCAGCCGGAATTCTCCCGCCCCGTCTGGGCCTATCTCGACAGCGCGGTCTCGGCCAGGCGGATCAAGGACGGCAAGGCGATGCTGGCTGAGTTTCGCCAGACGCTGGCGGGGATTGAGAAACAATCCGGCGTGCCGCGGGAAATATTGCTGGCGATCTGGGGGATGGAAAGCGATTTTGGCCGCGACGCTGGCAGCTTCAATCTGTTCGCGGCCCTGGCGACCCTGGGCTATCAGGGCCCCCGCGCCGATTATGCCGCGCCGGAGTTTCTGGCAGCGCTGAAAATCATGCAGGAGCAGCATTACGCGGCTGCCGAGATGAAATCGTCCTGGGCCGGCGCCTTCGGCCAGACCCAGTTCACTCCCACCACCTTCCTGAAATATGCCGCCGACGGCGATCATGACGGCCGGATCAATCTCTGGACTTCGCCGGCCGACGCCCTGGCTTCGGCGGCCAACCTGCTGGCCTCACAAGGCTGGAAGGCAACCGAGACCTGGGGCTTCGAAGTGAAGTTACCCAAACGCTTCGCCTATGAGGATGCCGATATTGATGCCACCCGGCCCGTGAACGAATGGCGGCGGCGCGGTGTGCGCACCGTCAGCGGCGGCGCCCTGCCGCCCTACGCCGGGCAGGCCTCAATCTATCTGCCGGCGGGCGCCAAAGGCCCGGCCTTCCTGCTGCTGCCGAACTTCAGCGTCATCCTGAAATACAACAATGCCGCCAGCTATGCCCTGGCGGTGGCGGAACTGGGCGAGCGCATCATGGACCGGCCGGGCATCAAGGCCAGTTGGCCGCGCAAGGAGCATCCTTTGTCGCGCGATGAGCGCTTGCGTTTCCAGCAGGCGCTGGTCGCGGCCGGTTTTGATCCCGGCAAGACGGACGGCGTTTTGGGCCACCAGACCCGCCTTGCCACGCGGCAATATCAAAAGGCGCACGGCCTGATTGCCGACGGCTATCCCACGGCGGACCTGCTGGCGGTGATGGAGAGGCGCTGACGGGAGCCTTCTCTTCTGACTCAACCGGGCACCATTTCCGCTACCGATTTGTGACAAATTCATGGGCCGCAACCACATTTGTACGACAGGCTCGGGACACGGACGCGACAATTAGGCTTTTTAATTCTCCTCGCCATCACGCGGAGAATAGCGTTGAAGCGGTTGTCAAGAAATGCCGGCCTAACCGTTTTGTCTTTGAGTCTGTTGTTGGGACATCCGTTGCAGGCCCAACCTGCGCCACAGCCCCGCGCGGCCATTACCTTGACGCCGGAACAATTCGATAAGATCGGCGGTTACTACCAAATCGAGCCTCGTATCATCGTTTGGTTTCGCCGCGAGGGTACACATCTGTTCTTCGGCCAGAACAATGCGCCGGCACGCGAGATACTCGCGGAAAGTCCCCTTAGGCTCTATCACCAATTCGCGCCGGCGCAATTCACCTTCATGACCGACGCCAGTGGTCGAGCCACGACCGTGACGGTCAGCATCAACGGCAACGAGCGGTCGGGAACGCGAATCAGCGAAGAGACCGCCAAGGCTATACTCGCGCAGTTGCCGGTGCCGCCGCCACCGCCCGTGCGGCCACAAGTGACCCGCACATGGCAAAGCCTTCCCGGAGTCTCACTGCATTTTGTCACCACGCTGCAACCGGCACAGGGACATGACCAAGATGCAATCTTCTCCCCGGATTCGCGCAGCTTGCTGTTCAGCCGAGTCATTCCAGGCGGTCAGCCGCCATTCCTTATGATGGTGCCAGTAGGCGGCGGCGAGGCTAAGCCCTTCGCAAAAGCACCACTCCCCGTCGGCGCGACGCGTATGCGATGGTCTCCCCGTGGCGATGTCATTGCCTTTAGCGGTATTTCGCCCCGAGATAACAAGGCATCCACCTGGCTTATCGATGCTGATGGCGGCAATGCGCGCCCGCTCGCCGCCACTGGGTTGTCGGATCAGGTCTTTTATCCCACCTGGTATCCGGACGGAAAATACCTCGCGGTGATGGACGCGCAGGAACTAGCAACCAAGCGCGTTGCGGTCGCCGGTGGGGCGGCACAAACCCTCACTGACCGGAATAAAGTCTATACCGGCATGGCCAGCGTTTCGCCTGATGGAAAAAGCATCGTTTTCGCCGGCCAAGCGAACAATGGGCAAGCTTACGACCAAACAGTCAACGGCATATGGATACTGGCCGAAGGCAAGCCCGCCCATCC
>JAFAVT010000219.1 GCA_019242275.1 Alphaproteobacteria bacterium | reverse complement strand
TTTTGCCAGCGATTTAAGCCGCGCCTTCCGCAGCAACGTGGCTGCCGTACTTCGCAAGCAGAAGGAATAGATTTGCGATTCCTACACCGCATTTGCGACCGTCTCGAGCAACTCCGATTTAGTCAAATTACTCACCATGGGCGGGCTCGACCCGCCCATCCAGAGCAACAAATGCCAGCGCTTGCGGCCTCTGGATGGCCGGCTCAGGAGCTGGCCATGGTGAGGTGAGGAGTCAGCATGCATTAAATTCAAAAACTGCGAACCTCATCCACCTTTGAGGTTGCCCAACCTCTCCGCCAACTTCTCCATCACCGCCCGCTGCTCCGCTTCGCTCATCTCCAGCCAGTTCTCGATTTCCGCCAGGGTGCGGCCGCAGCCGGCGCAAAGCGCGCGGCAAGAATCGTAAACGCAGATTTTTCGACAGGGAGTGAGCATTTCGGCGCCGATCATGGCCGTTTCCGTCAAACCGTTACAATCGCCTTTACCAAGGTTTAACAGCGCCGCGGCGACAATCGGCGCGCATTTTTCCGGGTTCGCCAAGCCATGGCCAAGGCGCAGTTCCACAAGAACCAGCGGGTTTACGTCAAGCCGGTGGGCACCTGGGCCCTGATCGAGCATGTCGTGCCGCACTGGGCCAAGGGCTTGGATGAGCCCATCCGCGTTCACTACGACGTGGGGCTGGGCCGCGAGTTCACCGCCGAGGAACTGGTCAGCGAAGAGCCGATGAGCGACAAGGCCGCCGCCAATGGCCAGAACTGGCGCGTGGTGCGGGCCCGCAACAAATGGCAGGCGGCGGAAGATTGCTCGCGCCATCCGGTGCCGGGCACCTATCCGGTGGTGATCACCGGCAAGGAAGACTGGGGCGGCTGGCGCGTGCCCGGCGCCGAATATGATCTTGATCCCGCCAAGGTCGAGGAACAGGCCCGCCTCATCGCCAACGCGCCGCAACTGGCCGCCTTTGCCGGCGGCCTGGTGGATTGGGTGCGCAAGTCGGGCGAGGACATGCCCGATGCCTTGGCCAACCTGGCGCACGAAGCGCAGGATATTCTGGCCAACGTGAAGGGGTGAGGCGTGGTCAGTCGCGCAGAAGCGCGACTGACGAGCAGGTCCAGTGGACCTGCGAGAGCGCCGAACGGCGCAGCATCGCGCGCCCAAGCGCGATGCGAGCCGGGGACTGCCCGCAACCAACGCTGAGCCTTTTTGCGCGCCCAAGCGCGATGCGAGCCCGGGACCGCCCGCAACCAACGCTGACCCTTCTTGCGCGTCCAAGCGCGATGCGAGCCTCCGGCATGAACCACTTTGCGCCGGCGGCAATCTGTGGCTCAATCCGGCCTGCTAACCTCGGGGGCAGGCTTGGCGGAAGATTTCATGGACGGCGAACCGGAAGAACCGGAGGAGACCGTCAGCGGGCACGAACCAGAAGCGGAAAGCTCGACCGAGCCCTTCACCATGGCGCTGGGTCTGGCCGGCGCCAGCCGTGCCGAAGCCGACGCCCTGGCCCGCGCGCAGCAGCGCCTGGTCAAGCTGCAAACCGAACGCCTGGAAGCCGAAGACCGCTATTTCCACGAGGAAGCCGAATTACGGCTTTCCCATATGCGCTGGCGCCGCCTTTCCGACGGAATGAAAGGTCTGTTGCAGATCATGACGGCGGCGATGGGCCTGGCGATAGCCGGCGCACTCGCCTGGCTGGTGTGGGACGCCGCGCAAAGCCGCGGCCTGGTCATTGAAGCTTTCTCCGTCCCGCCCGACCTTGCCCAGCGGGGTCTCAGCGGCCAGGTGGTGGCCACGCAAATCCTGGACCGGCTGCAGGAATTGCAGACCGCCACCGATTCCCAGCGCGCGCCCCAGACTTATGCCAACGACTGGAGCCAGGACATCAAGGTGGAAATTCCAGAGACCGGGATTTCCATTGGCGAGTTGCGGCGTTTTTTGCGGGCCTGGCTGGGGGCCGATACCCGCATCAGCGGCGAAGTCTATCACACCGCTTCCGGCCTGGCCGTGACTGCCCATGCAGGCAATGCGGTGGCAACCTTTGCCGGGGCGGAAAGCGAATTGGAGGATCTGATCCGCAAGGCGGCGGAACAGATCTACGCCAAGACCCAGCCCTATCGCTACGCCAACTACCTGGACAATGACCACGCCACGGAAGGCCATGAAAAGCGGGTCGCGCTGGCAGCGGGGATTTTGCGCGCTCTGACGACGAGCAATGATGCTCACGAACGGGCATGGGCCTGGTACGGGCTCGGCGCCCAGCAGGCTAAGCATCCCCCGGACGACAATCGCGCCGCCCTTGTCTTTCTACGCAAGGCGCTGGTGGATTATCCCGATTTCAGCCTGGGATACGCTTCCGCGGCCTCCCGCGAATTCTTTCTGGATCGCGAGGAAAGCGCGGTGGCGGACGAGCGCGCCGCTTTGCGCCTTTTGGGCCGGGACAAAGTGCCGGACATCAGCGATTCCTATTTGACGGCCTCACGGGCAGCCAGCGCCGCGCAACTGGCCTTTCTGCAAGGCGACTATGGCACGGCCGTAAGCCAGTATCTGGCAGGCGCGGAATTGCCCAATCGCCCCTTTGCCTGGACAAGCATCGCCTATTTCCAGTGGTGGGCCCTGATTGCCATGGGCCGGCAGCATGACGCCCCACGGGTGCGCAGCTATATGCGCGAACAGGGATTGGACAAAATCCCCTTTAACCAGGTCTCGATCGTAACCTACATCCTGGCGGTGCATGCCGGTCTGGAGAACTGGCCCGCTGTGCTGGGCTATGGAGAGATGACACCGGCGACGCTGGAGCATTGGCGCACGCAATACCCCGCCTTGACCGCCATCATGGCCGAAGCCAAGGCGCATACCGGCGACCTTGCCGGGGCGAAGGCGCTGATTGCCGACAGCCCGCTTGACAGTATCGAGTGCCTGGTCGCCCGCGGCCGCATCGCCGACTTCGCCGGCGACACGGCCGGTGCCGAGAGCTGGTTTGCGCGCGCGGTGCGCGAAGCCCCTTCCACGCCCTTCGGCAATCACGCCTGGGGCCGTTCCCTGTTGGCCCATGCACAAGCTGACGCCGCGATCGAAAAATTCCGGCAGGCGAACGCCATAGGCCCTCACTTCGCCGACCCATTGGAAGGCTGGGGTGAGGCCTTGATGGCAAAGAACCAGTCGCACCTGGCGCTGGCGAAATTCGCGGAAGCGGAGAAATACGCCCCAAACTGGGGCCGGCTGCACCTGAAATGGGGCGAGGCCCTCACCTATGCCGGCAGACGCGACGAGGCCAGGGCGCAATTCGCCCGCGCCGCGCAGCTCGAACTGACGCCGTCTGAAAAGGCCGAACTGGCGCCGCACCCATGAGTGACGCCGTTGCCCCGCCGCCCGAGGACCCACCAATGGAAATCCACAAACCCAGACCTGTTCACAGCTGGCGCGAATTCCTGAAGGAATACGCCATCATCGTGCTAGGCGTTCTGACCGCTCTGGTGGGAGAAGAACTCGTCGTGATGGTGCACCATCACTTTCAAGTCGCGGACTTGCGCAGCGCCTTGCGCCGAGAGCTGGCTTGGAATCTTTTGTCAATAAAGGACGCGGTGGACGATGCCCCCTGCATCGAACAACGCCTAAAGGAGGTCGAAGCTTGGGAGACATCGTTGCAGGCTCCTGTTCAGCAAAAACTGAAGGTGCAAATCCCAACTCTACACTATGTGATCTTCCGGACCTCTACATGGCGATCGGCGGCAGGGGGGACGTTGGACAACCTGCCCCTCGACGAAAGAGTGGCCTATGCCCAGTTTTACGACGGCGTGGAAAATAATAGTGGTATTCGCAATCGCGCCGGTGACGCATGGGCTGACATTCGGTATTTCCAGGATGCGCATACTCTGAGCGACGAAGAAGTCCGCCGGATTTCCCGCGACATTCGCGAAGTTCGGGGTGCCTACCGTGCTCTCACTTCCAACTACCAAAACTTTATTGCCGTTTACGCCCCAGCAACCGGGGTACGAACAGAGGATGCCCCGCCCCGCCTGCCAAACG
The DNA here is from genome assembly GCA_019242275.1 of Alphaproteobacteria bacterium. Classification (GTDB taxonomy): domain Bacteria; phylum Pseudomonadota; class Alphaproteobacteria; order Micropepsales; family Micropepsaceae; genus Rhizomicrobium. The sequence goes on along the minus strand of JAFAVT010000219.1, from coordinate 2,638 downwards.
GTTTGGCGAACAAAGCGGCGCGAGAAGAGGTTTGCAAAGCCATGATCCAGCAATGAGGGTCCGAAGCAGGCTTTTCTGCTTGGGGGAATGATATTCTGGGCGAAAGTTGGCCATCTCGGCTTCTGCCGCAAAGCGGACATGCCGCGCCTTCCTGCGCATCATACACCTGCTAGAATGCCACACCGGATAAAAGGGGGAGCCACAATGGACCCAATCAATCAATTTAAGGAGCAGCAAAAGATCGCGTGGTCGAACTTCGCGAATTTCGAAAGTTTGACCGCGACGGTTGCACCCGTGTTGCTGAGGTTCGCTGGAGTAAAAGCAGGCACCGCTGTCCTGGACGTTGCCTGCGGCACGGGCGTCGCGGCCCTTACCGCCGCGCGGTTGGGCGCAAATGTTACAGGCCTAGATTTGACGCCTGAACTGATCGCGCGCGCCAGAGAAAATTCCGCCCTCATGAATTTACCGGTCGCGTGGCACGAAGGCGACGCCGAGAAACTACCTCTTCCCGATGCACACTTCGACTTTGTCGTGTCGCAGTTCGGGCACATGTTTGCTCCGCGACCCGAGGTGGTGATCGGCGAGATGCTGCGCGTTCTCAAGCCCGGCGGTGTGATCGCTTTCGTGACTTGGCCGACCGAGCTTCTCACCGGGCGAATGTACGCCCTGTTGCGAGGCTATGCGCCGCCCCCGCCCAGCGGTGTTTCGCCTCCAGCCCAGTGGGGCGATCCTGCCATCATTCGCGAGCGCCTCGGCGCGGCGGTTAAGGACATTTTCTTTGCGAGGGATGCCATGCTCGTTCCATCGCTGAGCCCGCAGCATTACCGCCAATTCACCGAGCAGAATCTGGGTCCGATGACCAGACTGCTACAGTCGCTCGATAAATCCGATCCCGCCAAGGCGGCAACCTTGCGTCATGAGTTTGAAGAGCTGGCGGCTCACTATTTCGAAAATAACATTGTGCGCCTGGACTATCTCTTAACGCGGGCTATCAAGGCTTAGTCCGCACTCGGATCGGTTGAGCCGCTCGGAACGACCGCAGTTGGCGCCATCCCGACACTGAGCCCACTGGCAGGAGCGCAATGGCCAGGATGGGTCTTACGCGACAGCGATTCCCTGGGGCAGCTTGAACAGGCCATCAGGATTGAATGGCTCTCCCCTCCGGCTTGACCCCGCGCGGTCCGGCGGAATCTTTTTTCGTCCGGCGGCAGGTCCTTTTCACATGGGATAAAGACATCAGCCGGGGAACGCGCATCCATCGTGCGCAGCAGTTCCTTTGAGCTTGCTATGGCATCATAGCTCGCGCTCAGTGCCTCACGGATCGAATGGCGACACGGGCTCAATTCTGTTCCAAGGTAGCATTTTCTGATCTGAAGCCGGGCCGTGGGTCTTTCCGCGGCTAGCCAAACGCTTGCCGGGCGCAAAACCACTATATGGCTTCTAAAGCGTCAGGAGGAGCCGTCGGAACCCCAAGCGACGGCCGGCCGGTGTAACCAAGGTTCCATTGTGTCAGTCTTGTAAACCGGCCGCGCGCAGATTTCTGTTGCGCCGATTTTCCGGGCCCGTAATACCGGATGCCTGGCTGGTAGCGGCAAGACGTTGGGCCGGGCGCGGGTGGCGCCCCGGGGCGAATTGCCAGATCGAAGGAAAAATCCAATGCGTGTTTCGCGACGCTCCTTGTTGCGCCTTGGCGCCGGCGCGGCCGCATCGGCGCTGACGATGGGACTGCCGGCATTGGCGGCGCCGGCGCTGGTCGGCCGCAAGGTGCTGAACATCCGCACCCTCTCTTTTGACTGCCCCTACTCCGGCGAGAAACTGCATGCGGCAACCTATTGGGCCGAAGGCAAGTATATTCCCGGGGCGCTGGCCGAGATCAGCCGCGTGCTGAGGGATGAAGAGACCGACGAGATTCACGCCATGGATCCCAAGGTTCTGGATGTGCTGCACCGGGTCGGCACCACGCTCAACACCGATTGCCGTTTCGAAATTGTCTGCGGCTACCGTTCCGCCCAAACCAATGCGGCGCTTCACAGCATGGATTCCCTAGTGGCGGTGAACAGCCTGCACATGAAGGGCAAGGCGATAGACCTTTCCCTGCCCGGCCGCGCCCTGCACGATGTGCGCGCCACTGCCCTGGCGTTGAAGATGGGCGGTGTCGGCTATTACCCGGATCGCGGCTTCGTCCATCTCGATTCCGGGCGCGTGCGCCAGTGGGTGGGATTGGGATAATCGCGCGCTTCTTCTGCAAATAGAATCAATGGCTGTCATCCCGTGCGCGGCGCAGCGTGAAACGGTGCGCCGCAGGTTCGTAGCGACAGCGTGCGAACGGACCCATCACGGGAACTACTGAAAAGGTTCCACGGGACTAGCCTTAATTCCCCCGGAGACCGAACAAACCCGCTCCATCAAACGTTATGCCGGAAGACTTCTAACCGGGTCGTCCGATGGCGTCCTTCCGCCGGCATCTCGTAGCCGCAACCCTCTCTTCACTTCTATTAGGGTCTGTTTGCGCTGAGGCTTCGGCGCCGCGGCAAGCGTCCCTGTTTGCGCTGCCCAAATATACCGATCCCCGTTTGACCAGTCTTGCACAAGCGGCCAACAACTCCCCGCAATTAAGCCGGAAGGTGATTGCCGGCGC
>JAFAVT010000166.1 GCA_019242275.1 Alphaproteobacteria bacterium | reverse complement strand
GCTGCCGGCGGGGACGGAGATGGTAATGCCGGGGGACAATGTCTCGGTCGAGGTCGAGCTGATCGTCCCGATCGCGATGGAAGAGAAGCTGCGCTTCGCCATCCGGGAAGGCGGCCGTACCGTCGGCGCCGGCGTCGTCGCGAAGATCTTGAAATAGGAGTTCCACAAACGCTGTCCGTGACGAACCAGACACGGGCGGTGCAACGAGTTAACCGGAGTCTGTTGCGAAGGGACCGCCCGCGAAGCGGGCAACGGTCCCGGAGGCAACATTAGGGGTGTAGCTCAGCTGGTAGAGCATCGGTCTCCAAAACCGAGGGCCGGGGGTTCGAGTCCCTCCGCCCCTGCCAAGTGCCGAAGTTGGATTGAGAGTTGATATGGCGGACGTGAAGAAGACGGAAGTGAGTGAGGCGGGCGATGTGCCGGCGCCGCGCCGCCGCACGACTCCATTGCAATTCTGGAACGAGGTCGTTCGCGAGATGAAGAAGGTGACTTGGCCGAGCTGGAAGGAAACCTATCTCACCACCATTATGGTCTTCATCATGGTAGGCCTGACCATGGTGTTCTTCTTTGCCGTGGATAGCGCGCTGCAGTATGGCGAATATGTCCTGATCGGCGCCAAGAGGTTGTTCTGATGAGCGATGCGGGAACACAGCAAGCTGCGCCCAAGGTCGTCGCCGACGCCAAGTGGTATATCGTCCACACCTACTCGAACTTCGAGAAAAAGGTGAAGGAAGAGATTCTGCGACAGGCCAAGATTCAGGACCTGGAGGACTTCGTCGCAGACGTCATCGTACCGACCGAGGAAGTTCTGGAAGTGCGCCGCGGCCAGAAGATCAAGGCCGAGCACAAATTCCTGCCCGGCTATGTCCTGCTCAATGCCAAGCTGACCGACGAGGTCTATCATCTGGTCAAGAATGTGGCGAAAGTCACGGGCTTCTTGGGCCAAAACAACAAGCCAATGCCGCTGCGCCAGGGCGAGGTTGACCGCATCCTCAACCAGTCAAGCGAAAGCGCCGAACACCCCAAGTCCATGATCAGCTTCGAGATTGGCGAGCAGGTGCGCGTTGCCGACGGTCCCTTCACATCCTTCACCGGCGTGGTGGAAGAGGTGGACGAAGACCGCTCGCGCCTGAAGGTGGCGGTTTCGATCTTCGGCCGGGCCACCCCGGTTGAACTTGAATATACGCAAGTCGAAAAAATGTGATTTTTGGTTGGTCCGAGACCGTGTTCGGACAAATCAAGCTGGATTGTTGAAGGCTTGTTTTTTGAATTTGCGGGAGAAGCGAAAGCTTCGTTTGAACCGCTAAGCCGCAAAGGAGGCGGTGAGTATGGCAAAGAAGATTACCGGTTACGTCAAACTGCAGGTACCTGCGGGCGCGGCCAATCCCTCGCCGCTCATCGGCCCGGCACTGGGCCAGCGCGGCCTCAACATCATGGAGTTCTGCAAGGCATTCAACGCCAAGACGCAGGACCAGGAAAAAGGCATGCCTATTCCGGTGACCATCACCGTGTTCTCGGACAAGAGCTTCACCTTCGAGATGAAAACGGCGCCGGCCTCCTATTTTCTCAAGAAGGCCGCCAAGCTGTCGTCCGGTTCGAAAGCGCCGGGCATTTCCAGTGCCGGCAGCGTGACGCGCGCGCAGGTGCGCCAGATCGCGGAAGCCAAGATGAAGGACCTCAACGCCAACGATGTCGAGAATGCGATGCTGATGATCGAAGGCAGTGCCCGCTCGATGGGCATCACGGTGAGGGATTAATCCGATGACCAGCAAGCGATTCAAAAAGGCCGTCGAAGGCGTTGACGCCAACAAGAGCTATACCGTCGAAGAGGCGGTTAAGCTGATCAAGGCCCGCGCCACCGCCAAATTCGACGAGACCATCGAGCTGTCGCTCAATCTCGGTGTTGATCCCAAGCATGCCGACCAGATGGTGCGGGGCGTTTGCTCGTTACCATCCGGCACTGGCCGCAAGCTGCGCGTCGCGGTCTTCGCCAAGGGTGCAAAGGCTGATGAGGCCAAAAAGGCGGGCGCCGACCTGGTGGGCGCCGACGAACTGGCAGCGGAAGTGGCGGCCGGCAAGATTGATTTTGACCGTTGCATCGCCACCCCGGACATGATGGGCGTGGTCGGCCGTCTTGGCAAAGTGCTGGGCCCGCGCAATCTGATGCCCAATCCCAAGGTCGGTACCGTCACCATGGACGTCACCAAGGCGGTGAACGACGCCAAGGGCGGCGCAGTCGAGTTCCGCGTCGAAAAAGCGGGCATCGTCCAGGCGGGCGTCGGCAAGGCCAGCTTCAGCGAGGATGCCATCGTCGCCAACGTCAAGGCGTTCGTGGACAGCGTGATGAAGGCCAAGCCGTCGGGCGCCAAGGGCAACTACATGAAGAAAATTTCCATCAGCTCCACCATGGGCCCTGGCGTGAAGATCGCGCTGGCGTCGGTGGGCGCAGGTGGCGCGGCAGCCTAGCGCCGCGAAGTGAGATTCTGGTGGGCGATCGCCAGGACTGTCCGAGACTGCTGGAGTGCTTCGGCACTTAAAATCCTCCAGCATAGACAGGGAAGAGACCGGATTTCGGAAGTGCAACTTCCGCATTTCGGGTTTGGACCCTGGGGCAGAATGAGAGCAACAGGGTGGATTTTCCGGATCGTCACGGAAATCCGCGAATGGAGAGCAAAGTGGAAAAAGCCAAGAAGGCGGAAGTCGTTGAAGACCTCAACCAGGTCTTTGCGAAGGCCGGCTCGGTGGTGGTCGCCCACTATTCCGGCATGACGGTGGCTCAAATGAGCGACCTGCGCGCGCGCATGCGCGCCCAGGGGGCGACCTTCCGGGTCGCCAAGAACCGTCTGGCGGTGCGTGCTCTGAAGGGTACGCCCATCGAAGGCATCGCCCACCTTTTCAAGGGGCCGACCGGCATCGCTGTCAGCGATGATCCGGTGGCCGCTTCGAAGGTGGCCGCCGCCTATGCCAAGGACAACGACAAGCTCGTGATCCTGGGCGGTTCGGTGGGTGTGACGGCCCTGGATGCGAACGGCGTCAAGCAGCTCGCAACCCTGCCGTCGCTCGATGAACTGCGTGGCAAGATCGTGGGCCTGCTTGTGGCGCCCGCGACCAAGATCGCCGGGGTCGTACAGGCACCGGCCGGTCAGCTTGCCCGTGTCATCGGAGCATACGCCAACAAGGACGCGGCATAAGCGATATCACCAATCCAACCAACCAAACCCGAACCAAACCAAAGGAACCATAAAATGTCGAAGATCGAAAAGCTCGTTGATGACCTGTCCTCGCTGACCGTGCTGGAAGCCGCGGACCTCGCCAAGTTGCTGGAAGAGAAGTGGGGCGTTTCCGCCGCCGCTCCGGTTGCCGTCGCCGCCGCTGCGCCTGCCGGTGGCGCCGCTGCCCCCGCTGCCGAGAAGACCGAATTCACGGTCGTTCTGACAGACGCCGGCGACAAGAAGATCAACGTGATCAAGGAAGTGCGCGCCATCACCGGCCTTGGCCTCAAGGAAGCCAAGGACCTGGTCGAAGGCGCTCCCAAGGAAGTGAAGGCCGACGTGCCGAAGGACGAGGCTGCCAAGATCAAGAAGCAGCTCGAAGACGCCGGCGCCAAGGTCGAGTTGAAGTAACACGGAGGCTCAGCGGGTTGAAAAGCCGCGCGAGCGTGCATATTTCGTTCACCCACCCCCGCCGGCGATTCGCTCGTCGGCGGGCCGGTGGTTTTCGCCATTGGTTTTGAATACCCCCAGCCACGGCTTGCCCTAGCCGTAGAGGATCCGCGGAATGACTCTCTCCTTCACCGGTCGCAAACGCCTTCGCAAGACTTTCGGCAAGATTGCCGAAATCGCGCATATGCCCAACCTGATCGAGGTCCAGAAGACCTCTTATGACCAGTTCCTCCAGCTGCGAAAGCCGGCCGAGGGGCGCAAGGATGAAGGACTGGAGTCGGTCTTCCGCCAAGTCTTCCCGATCCGGGACTTTTCCGAAAGTTCCCTGCTGGAATATGTGGATTACCATTTCGAGGACCCCAAATACGATGTCGAGGAGTGCCAGCAGCGCTCCATGACTTATGCCGCGCCGCTGAAGGTGACGCTGCGGCTCATCGTGTTCGATACGGACCAGGAAACCGGCGCCAAGTCGATCAAGGACATCAAGGAACAGGATGTCTACATGGGCGACATTCCGTTCATGACCGAAAACGGCACCTTCGTGGTGAACGGAACTGA
>JAFAVT010000329.1 GCA_019242275.1 Alphaproteobacteria bacterium | reverse complement strand
TACAAGGCGAAGGATGGCGAGGGTTACATCCTCAACCTGATGGACACGCCGGGGCATGTGGACTTCGGCTATGAGGTTTCACGTTGTCTCGCGGCCTGCGAAGGCGCGCTGTTGGTGGTGGACGCTTCCCAGGGCGTCGAGGCCCAGACCTTGGCCAATGTCTATCAGGCGATTGACGCCGGCCTGGAGATCGTGCCGGTGCTGAACAAGATTGACCTGCCGGCGGCCGAGCCCGACCGCGTCAAGCAGCAGATCGAGGATGTAATCGGGCTGGACGCCAGCGAAGCGGTGCCGATCAGCGCCAAGACCGGGCTTAATATTGACCAGGTGCTGGAAGCGGTGGTCACCCGCCTGCCGGCGCCCAAGGGCGAGCTCAACGCGCCGCTGAAGGCGCTGCTGATTGACAGTTATTACGATGCCTATCTCGGCGTGGTGGTGCTGGTGCGCATCATTGACGGCGAATTGAAGAAGGGCGCCAAGATTCGCATGATGGCGACCGACGCCCTCTATTCCGTGGAGCAGATCGGCGTTTTCAAGCCCAAGAAGATTTCGGTCGAAAAGCTGGGGCCCGGCGAAGTCGGCTACATCACCGCCCAGATCAAGCAGGTGGCCGATACCAAAGTCGGCGACACCATCACCGACGAACGCAAGGGCGTGACCGTTCCCCTGCCCGGCTTCAAGCCGGCGCAGCAGGTGGTGTTCTGCGGCCTGTTTCCCGTGGATGCCGCCCAGTTTGACGATCTGCGCGATGCGCTATCCAAGCTGCATCTCAATGATGCCAGCTTCACTTATGAAACCGAAAGCTCGGCGGCGCTGGGCTTCGGCTTCCGTTGCGGCTTTCTGGGGCTTTTGCATCTGGAAATCGTGCGCGAGCGGCTGGAGCGGGAGTTCAATCTTGATCTCATCACCACCGCGCCCAGCGTGATCTATCAGATTTATCTCAGCAACGGCGAGATGAAGGAACTGCACAATCCCGCCGACATGCCTGATCCCAATTATATTGACCGCATCGAGGAGCCTTGGATCAAGGCGACCATCCTGGTGCCGGATGAATATCTGGGCTCGGTGCTAAAGCTGTGCGAGGACCGCCGCGGCCGCCAGGTGGAACTGACCTATGCCGGCAACCGCGCCATGGTGATTTATCAATTGCCGCTGAATGAAGTGGTGTTCGATTTCTATGACCGGCTGAAAAGCGTCTCGCGCGGCTATGCCAGCTTCGACTATCACATCGAGAAATACGAAGAAGGCGATCTGGTGAAGATGTCCATCCTGGTCAATGACGATCCGGTGGATGCGCTTTCCATGATCGTCAACCGCCAGCGCGCCGAAGGCCGCGGCCGGGCCATGTGCGAAAAGCTGAAAGAACTCATCCCCCGCCACATGTTCAAGATTCCCATCCAGGCGGCCATCGGCGGCAAGGTGATTGCCCGCGAGACTCTGTCAGCCCTGCGCAAGGATGTGACGGCGAAATGCTATGGCGGCGATATCAGCCGCAAGCGCAAGCTGCTGGACAAGCAGAAAGAGGGCAAGAAGAAGATGCGCCAGTTCGGCAAGGTGGAGATTCCCCAGGAAGCTTTTATCGCTGCCCTCAAGATGGATCAGGACTAGGGCCGACCCGCCGGCCTTCTCCAGCAGTATTCAATAACGGTCTCTTGTTGTAGCCAATCGCTGGGTCGTTGGCGCGAAGTTTTACAATGAGCTGTCGCTCCTTTTGGAGTACTTCGCCGACGGAGGCCGTTTCGGATTCCCAAAGAATTTCACGCCGGACCGTGATATTGCGGCGACTCTCCCGTGTTGGGAAATCGGCCGCAATCTCGCGCTCACCGGGACTTCCGAAGTAAACAATCGAGTCCGTCAAGTCGCTGCCGACATAAATTTTTCCGTTCGGCCAAGTAACTTTGTAAACCACTTTCATTGTCGTCACCGCCAGTCTCGATGCCTCTTACGCCGCCTTGCGCTTGGGTAACTTCCTGATCTCCGCGCCCTTCTCATTTTCCGCGAGACGAAGCTCGTAGAGGACCTGCGAGTTCAGCCAGAATTGGGCGCTCATTCCGAAATAGTGACTGAGCCGCAACGCGGTATCCGCGGTCACTGCCCGCTGGCCATTGATGATCGCGGTGATGCGGTTGGTCGGGATGTTCAATTGCCGCGCCAGCTCCGCCGCACTGATGCCCAGTTCGGACAACGCTTCGGCCAGATGTTCGCCAGGATGGATAGGAGTACGCGCCATGTCACACCTCAATGATAGTCCACAATTTCAACATCGCTGGGGCCAGCGGCGCCATCCGGCCAATGAAAGCAGATGCGCCACTGGTCGTTAATCCGAACACTCCATTGGCCTTTGCGGTCGCCTTTCAGTTTTTCAAGCCGGTGACCGGGAAAGTTCGCCACGTCTTGCAACGAGGCAGCCACACCCAGTCGGTCCAGGACTCTTTCGGCCTTGGCACGGAACGGCTCGAACGCCTTGACCCCTTTCGCCTTTGGCAAAACGCTCTGTCCGCGCGTCGCGGTAGCCGAGGATCATGGGATGTATTCTAGGGAGCGGTATGCGTTACGTCAAGCGTAACGACTTCTGCGAGATAGACGTAAAATCTGCCTGCGCCTATAGTCTCATCCGCGCCTAGGGAGCAATGGCCATGGCGGATGAAGCGGGCAAACGGCTTTTCCTGATACGGCTGGGTCTGGGGCTGGCCCAAGGACTGCTGCTCTATTTTCTCTATCACGCTCAGGAAGCCAAAAGCTGGCCGGCTACCAGCGGCATGATCTTTGGTCCGCTGCTGCTGCTGGGCCTGTTTATTCCGCTGCTGCTGAACCAGGCGCTGGGCGAAATGCCGACCCGGCGCGCCCTGCTGTGGGGACTGATCGCGGGCGCCCTCATCGCTGTCCTGGGCGTCTATGATCTGTGGAGCGCCTGGCCGACACAGGCCAACGGCATGCCCACCATCCTGCCCTCGCCGCGCCTTTTCATTTTCTGCGCCGCCGGACTTTTCATCGCCCATGCTCTGGTGGTGAGCGCGGCGATAGACCGTCGCTTTCGCGCCAATTACGCTACCCATTTCGACATCGCCTGGAAACAGGCGGTGCAACTGGCGCTGACTGCGGCCTTTGTCGGTGCCTTCTGGTTGATGCTGGTGCTGGGGGCCAATCTGTTTGCCCTCATCAAGCTGGAGTTTTTTCGCCGGCTTATCGAGCACCAATGGTTTTCCATTCCGGTGACGGCGCTGGCGGTGGCAGGCGCCCTGCATCTGACCGACATTCGCCCGGCGCTGGTGCGCGGCGTGCGCACGCTGGGGCTGACGCTGCTGTCCTGGCTGCTGCCGCTGCTGACCCTGATTGTCGCTGGCTTTCTGTTCAGCCTGCCCTTTACCGGCCTTGCGCCGCTTTGGGCGGTGGGCCACGCCTCTGCCCTATTGCTGGCGGCGGCGGCGGTGCTGGTGGTGCTGATCAATGCCGCCCATCAGGGCGGCGATGCCGAACACTTGCCGCCGCGCCTGCTGCGCTGGTCGGGCACGCTGGCAGCGCTGCTGCCGCTGCCGCTGGGCGCCATCGCCATCTTCGCACTTTATCTCAGGGTGCAACAGTATGGCTGGACGGAAGACCGCGTGCTGGTGGCGGCAGCGCTGACTGTGGCCGGCTTTCACGCCCTGGGGTACGCCCGCGCCGCGATCCTGACGGGCATATCTGATGGGCGCTCGCTTCAGCCCATTGAAAGCTGGAATTTCTTCGCCGCTCTGCTGACGTTGGCGATGATGGCGTTGCTGTCATCGCCACTGGCCGATCCTCGCCGTATCGCCGTCTCCGACCAGATGGCGCGGCTTCAGGGCGGCGCGGTCAAGCCGGAGGAATTTGACTTCGGCTATCTGCGCCGCGACGGCGGCCGTTATGGCCGCTCTGCACTAGCCGAACTGTCTGGAAGGACGCAGACGGCAAAGTCAGCACGAGATGCGCTGAACAATATCTATGCCAGCCGCACGCCTGCCGAGTTGCGGCGCCCGGCTGCGGAGATCGCCGCCAGCATCAAGGTTTACCCCACGGGCAAGGCGCTTCCCCCTGCTTTCATTTCCCAAGAATGGAACCGCCCGCCAGAGGTATTCTTTTCACCCTGCCTGCGGCGCATGGGAGGCAGCGGTCCGTTTGCCATGGCGAACAACCCGCCTCTGTGCGAGGCGGTGATACGCGACCTGGATGGCGATGGCAGGGATGAAATCCTGCTGCTCACCACCACAGGATCGGGCAATGGCGTCAATCATAACGCTGCCCTGTTCCAGCGACAGTCCGATGGCTCCTGGCATCAGGCCGGCAATATCGAGGGGCCGGTCTGTGACAGCGACATGGCCGGCTTACGGTCAGGCTCGGTGAAATTCGTGCCGGCGGCGCATCCCGATATCCAGATCGGTGCCCGGCAGGCGGTGGTGCAGTGGACGCGGCCACCATCACAACGCGGACCATGCCCGGAAAATCGTAACTAGCCCGCCACGATCGCGCCCCGTCATGCCGTCTAGGACTGGCTGGCTTCACTGTTAGCCGTTATAGACGCGCCCACATGGCAAGCGTTGCTCTCATTGATTATGGCTCCGGCAATCTGGCCAGCGCGGCCAAGGCGCTGGCGCGCGCTGCCGCGGACACCGGGCATGAGATTGTCGTCACGGCCGATCCCGCCGAAGTAAGGGCCGCGGAGCGTGTCGTGCTGCCAGGCGTCGGTGCCTTTGCCGACTGCATGAAGGGCCTGTCGGCGGTGCCCGGGATGGTGGAGGCGCTGCGCGAACGGGTGCTGAAGGAAGGGGCGCCCTTTCTGGGCATCTGTGTCGGCATGCAGCTTCTGGCCACCGTCGGCAAGGAGTTCGGCGAACATCTTGGCCTAGGCTGGATCGCCGGCGAAGTGGTGAAAATCACCCCCGATGATCCGTCGCTCAAGATTCCCCATATGGGCTGGAATGAACTGAAGATCGTGCAGCGGCACAAATTACTGGACGGCATCGAAAGCGGCGCCCATGCCTATTTTGTGCATTCCTATCAGTTCGTCCCTGCCCTGCCCGACGATCTGATCGTCACCACCGACTATGGCGGCGCGCTGACCGGCATGATCGGCAATGAGAACATCGCCGGCACCCAGTTTCATCCGGAAAAGAGCCAGGCTATGGGCCTGAAGCTGTTGTCCAATTTCCTGGCGTGGCGGCCCTAGGTGCATGTCAATCACCCTTGGACAGCTCAGGGTGAGGATATCGAGAAATCCTCATGCTGAGCCTGTCGAAGCATGAGAAGCAAAGTGAAGAGCCATGATCCTGTTTCCCGCCATTGACTTGAAGGACGGCCAATGCGTGCGCCTGAAAAAGGGCATGATGGCGGACGCCACCGTTTTTAATGACGATCCGGCGGCGCAAGCTAAACTGTTCCAGGCTCAGGGCTTCCAATGGTTGCATTGCGTTGATTTGAACGGCGCCTTTGCCGGGCACAGCGCCAACGCCGAAGCGATCAAGGCCATTCGCGCCGCGATTGACCTGCCCATCCAATTGGGCGGCGGCATCCGCGACTTGGCGGCAGTGGAAGCCTGGCTGGCCGCCGGCATCACCCGCGTCATCTTGGGCACTGCGGCGCTGACCAATCCGCAGTTTGTAAGAGAAGCGGCACGCAAATTTCCCGGCCGCATCGTGGTCGGCGCCGACGCCAAAGGCGGCAGGATCGCCACCGCCGGCTGGGCCGATGTCTCGGACCTGACGCCGGTGGATCTGGGCAAGCGCTTTGAGGATGCCGGGGTCGCCGCCATCCTCTTCACCGACATTGACGGCGACGGGCTTTTGGGCGGGGTCAATGTCAGCGCCACTGCCGCCCTCGCCCGCGCGCTTTCCATTCCCGTGATTGCCTCAGGCGGGGTCGGCTCCAATGCCGATATCGAGGCGCTGGTCGCGGCAGGCGAGCCGGGCATTGAAGGCGTGGTGGTGGGCCGGGCGCTCTATGATAGGCGGATAGATATTCCCGCCGCCTTCAAACTGGCGGGCAGCCGAAATTAACCATTTCGAGTCAGCCCTTTAAGGGGCTTAGGCGCGGCGGCTGAGACGGCGCGTGAGGTCGTCCAACTGCTCCAGGCTGGAATAGGCGATTTTCACTTCGCCCTTATCCTCACCTTTATGCACTTTGTGGGTGATATGAACTTTTAGTCCCAAGGCATTGGAAACGCTCGCTTCCAATGCCTTGATGTTGGGGTCTTGGGGTGGTTTTTTCCCCGAATGCCGCTTGGCTTCCGAACGCCGTTCAGCCTGGCGCACGGTAAGGCCGGACTCCATCAATTCCCGCGCCATAGCTTCCGGATCGGGCACGCCTAACAGCGTTCGAGCATGGCCGGCGGTCAGCCTGCCCTCCCGTACCCAGCCCTTCACCGCTTCCGGCAGCTTCA
>JAFAVT010000325.1 GCA_019242275.1 Alphaproteobacteria bacterium | reverse complement strand
GAAGCCTTTTCCGGTGCGTCGTTGCGCTTGGTGGAAAGGGCCTTGCATGCGTTGAAGCCGGCAATGCCCAGGCGCGAGATGGCTGCTTCCGCGCCTCCCGCCAGCATCACATCGGCGTCGTCCAACGCGATCATGCGGGCGGCATCGCCGATGGCATGAGCGCCGGTGGCGCAAGCCGTCACCACGGCCGAGTTGGGACCCTTGTAGCCATGTTCAATCGAGGCATAGCCGGAAATCAGGTTGATCAGCCGGCCTGGAATAAAGAAAGGCGACAGGCGCCGCGCACCCTTCTGCTCGATCAGGAGCGCGCCTTCCTCAATACCCGGCAGGCCGCCGATGCCCGACCCGATCAGAACGCCGCTGCGGCAGCGATCTTCCTCGGTTTGTGGCTCCCAGCCGGAATCCTTCACCGCCTGCTTGGCGGCCGCCAGGCCATAGATGATGAAATCATCCATGCGCCGCTGTTCCTTGGGATCAACCCACTGGTCGGGATTGAAGGTGCCGGCACTGCCATCGCCCCGCGGCACCTGACAGGCGATCTTGGTTGCCAGGTCATCGGTGCGGAAACGGGTAATGGCGCTTGCCCCGGACTTGCCGGCCAACAGCGCCGCCCAGCTTTCCTCGACGCCACAGGCGAGCGGCGTGACCAGCCCAAGCCCGGTGACAACGACCCTGCGCATCAAGGCGAACGGATCAGGAGGCGTTGGCTTTGTCTATGTATTTGACGGCATCGCCGACGGTGACGATGGATTCCGCCGCGTCATCGGGGATTTCGATGCCGAACTCTTCTTCGAACGCCATCACCAGCTCGACGGTATCGAGGCTGTCGGCGCCCAGGTCCTCGATGAAGGAGGCGTTCTCGGTGACCTTCTCGGCATCAACATTGAGATGCTCGACAACGATCTTCTTCACGCGCTCTGCGGTATCGCTCATGGGACTTTCAAGGCCTCTCCTGGTTTTTGCACCCCCGGGACGGGCGGTGCCTCACAATAACGTGGTTTAAGGGGAAATCGTCATGTGAGGCGCGCTTGGTAACACATCGGCGCGCACTCGCCAATTCCGGTCTAAGCTATTGACCGTACAATCAAATCATTGCCATTCCGCCATTGATCTGCAAGGTTTCGCCGGTGATATAGGCTGCTTCGTTGGAGGCGAGGAAGGCTGCCGCGGCGGCAATTTCGCCTGCCGTGCCCATCCGGCCGGCGGGGATTTTGGCTGCGATCATCTCTTTTTGCTGGTCGGTCAGAACCTCGGTCATGGCGGTCTGGATGAAGCCGGGGGCGATGCAGTTGACGGTGATGTTGCGGCTGGCGACCTCGGCGGCCAGGGACTTGCTCATTCCCACCAGCCCGGCCTTGGCGGCGGCATAATTGCCCTGACCGGGATTGCCGGTCTCGCCCACCACAGAGGTGATCTGGATGATGCGGCCCCAGCGCTTTTTCATCATGCCCCGCAGCACGGCACGGGAGAGGCGGAAAGCGGCGGTCAAGTTGACCGCCAGCACAGCCTCCCACTCCTCATCCTTCATGCGCATGAAGAGGTTGTCCTTGGTGATGCCGGCATTGTTGACCAAAATATCAATGCCGGCGCCGGCCGCTTCTTCCGCCGCTTTCGGCAGGGCTTCAACCGATTGGGTGTCGGAAAGATTGGCGATGACGGTGAAGGCGCTCGAACCCAGTTCGGCTTTCACCGCATCCAGCGCGTCCTGCCGTGTACCCGAGAGCACAACGCTGGCGCCCTGCCCATGTAGTGCCTTGGCAATGGCGCCGCCGATACCGCCGGAGGCGCCAGTCACCAGAGCTATTTTTCCGGTGAGGTCAAACAAAGGCGCCTCCGTTTATTTTATGGTCGCACGGCCTACGGAAAACCGCTTCGCACTTTTCCTGGCCGATGCTCCGGGCACCAGTGACGAGGGCGACTTTACCCGTGAGGTCGAACATTCTGCTTCCTTCCCTCATGCTTCGACAAGCTCAGCATGAGAATTCTTATACTCTCCTCACCCTGAGCCTGTCGAAGGGTGAGGGCAGCGACTTTACAGCGTCTTCGCAAACGCTTCGAGATCGGCGGGCGAGTCCAGCGTTACGGTCTGAAGCTCTTTATCAATGCGCTTGACCATGCCGGTCAGCACCTTGTTGCCGCCGAACTCTACCGTCGTCTCCGCGCCATAGTCGCGCAAGGAGAGAATGGATTCGCGCCAGCGCACCCGATTGGTTACCTGGCTAACCAGCAGCGGGCGGACATAATCCGGCTCCTGAGTCGGGGCGGCGGTGACATTGGCCAGCACCGGAACGCTGAGCGGGCGGATGGTGACGCCTTCCAGCGCTTCGGCCATCTTTTGCGCCGCCGGCTGCATCAACGGACAATGAAAGGGGGCAGAGACTGAAAGCGGGATGGCGCGCTTGATGGATTTTGCCTTGGCAATCTCAGGCACGCGGTCCATCGCATCCTTGCTGCCGCTGATCACCACCTGGCCCGGCGCATTGTCATTGGCGACGACACAGGTGCCGCCTTCCGCCGAAGCCTCCGCGGCAACTTCTTCGGCCTGTTCGATTTCGGCTCCGATCAGGGCGGTCATGCCGCCCTCGCCCACCGGCACGGCGGACTGCATCGCTAATCCACGAATTTTCAAAAGGCGCGCTGTATCAGATAGAGTGAAGGCGCCGGCGGCGCACAGCGCCGAATATTCGCCCAGGCTGTGGCCGGCCACCAGCGCGGCGTGCTTGGCAACCTCGAGGCCGAATTCCTTTTCCATTACCCGCAGCACGGCGATGGAGGCGGCCATGATGGCGGGCTGGGCATTCTCGGTCAGGGTCAAATCACCTTCCGGCCCTTCCCACATGATCTTCGACAGCTTCTGTGACAGCGCGTCGTCAATCTCGGCAAATACTTCGCGCGCGCTGGAAAAAGCGTCAGCCAGATTCTTGCCCATGCCCACGGCCTGGGAACCCTGTCCGGGAAAAAGGAATGCGCGAGTCATGAGCGGAGACAAATCAAAGAGAAGTTCATTATGTCAAGGAGGTCGGAATCTAAGCCGGGCGTTTATATTGGTAATCTTCCAATCGCTTTTGCGCTCGCTTTAGTTCTTCTGACTCAAATAACCCATGCCATCGAGGATTATCCATGACTAACGCCTCAACAGTAAGATCTAAGCGTCCACGAAGGTAAAGAGCCGTATAGCCATCGGATGGCTTCGCTGAATTTATAAGTGTCTTGGCCGTCGCAAGACCACCGTTGTCAGTCAACATTTGTAAAAACACAGTAGCGTTATATTTGGCTTCCGTTTTGGCGCGTCTGTAGACGTCGAACATCGCTTCATCGAATTGGGAAATTATATCAGTCATTCGACGGACCCGATTTTCATCGTCCAGCAATAAGCGCCTCTGCCGCCCGCCGGCTCGCGCGCTGCAGGCGCGAGCCCCAAACATAGCGGCAGAAGAAGGTGAAGACGATGACGCCCGCGATCCACCCCATCCAGGGATGGCCGGTGGCGATGCCGGTATAGACAGATGCGCCCCAGGCGGCCGCCAAACCGAACGCCCAGGGCGAACAAAGAATCGCCAGCGCCAGTCCGATGACAAAAAGATTGCCGATCTCTTCCCCGATGGCGGCCAGCAGAAGGTCAACCTTGCGGAAGCGCGACTTCAGCTTCGCCGCCTGCACTTCCTCCTCGATATCGCCCAGTTTCATCGGGATTACCCATCACACCAATTTGTCATGGCCCGCCTCCGCGCGGGCCATCCAGGTGAAACAGCCCAGATGACGACAAAGGAGTCTGCGTCACCTGGGTGGCCCGCATTCGCGGGCCATGACACCGTATTTGGGCTTTCCGACAGAGTGCGGCCTCCACCTACCTCTTCGGCGTCGGCGGCGGATCCACCGCCACCACCTGCGCGACCACCTTGCCGCCGCGGATGATCCAGGTGTCGGTGCCGGAAACCTGGTTGGGCTTGCCCTTGAACTGCACCCACTTCATCAGCATCACGTCATTGCCGCGGCTCTCAAAGGTCGAGGTCATCTCGTGGAAGGCGGGATTGTGCCCCTTGTCGGTGAGCACGGCGAAGAATTTGCGGATATTGCTCTTGCCGGAAAAGACGTCATTGCCGGAGACATTGGTCTGGCCGGGCGCGATGCCGTGCGGCGCGATCAGCAGCGCATCGTCGGCATAATCGCTCATCACCGCGTCCAGGTCGCCGGCCGTCATTGCCTTGACGTGATGGTCGAGCACGGCCTGCGCCGAGTCGGCGGCAAAAACTGCGGTGGCGGTCAGTGACAGGATGGCGGCGGCGAGCACAAGGCGCATGGTTCTCTCCCGTTGTTTGTCCGATGATTCCCGGTTTTTCCGCCCCGCTCAAGGGCAAGGTCCGTTGGCCGGACCTCACCCTTCGACAGGCTCAGGATGAGGCTCCTTTTCGCTTCCCTCATGGTGAGCTTGTCGAACCATCCGGCAAACGGACCCGTGCCATCGCGATTATGCCTCTTTCTGCGTGAAAAACGCCCGCCCGATCAGGATCACAGCCATGGCGGCCAGCATTTCCATCCCCGCCAGGGCCAGAAGACCCAGCGTATAGGTGCCGGTGGCGGCATAAAGCCGGCCCATCAGGTCGGGCCCGAAATAGCCGCCCAGATTGGCGAAGCTGTTGAGCAGGGCCAGTCCCCCCGCCGCCGCCGTGCCGCGCAGGATGGCGGTGGGCAGGGTCCAGAACACCGCCAGGGCGCTGTAGATGCCCGCCGAAGCGACACAGAAACTGGCGATCACCAGCACCGGCGAGGTCAGCAGTGCCGCCCCCGCCAGACCCGCCGCCGCCATCACGGCAGAACCGGCGACATGGAAGATGCGCTCGCCGCGCCGGTCGCTGGAAAGCCCCACCACCACCATCGCGGCGATGGCAACCAGATAGGGTACCACCACCAGAAAGCCGGTTTGAAGATGCGAGAAGCCCAGATGATTGATGATCTGCGGCATCCACAGGCCCAGGCCATAAAGCCCAATGACAATGCCAAAATCGGGAATGATGAAAATCCAGATGCGCTTGTCGGTCAGCAATTCCCAGAAGCCGTGCAATTCGCCACGCGGTTCTGCCGCCAGGCGCGCCGCCACGATCTGCTTTTCCTCCGTGGTCAGCCATGCCGCGCTGGCGGGGCGGTCGGGCAGCAACCACAAGAGCGCGAGACCCAGCACCACCGAGGGCGCCCCTTCCAGCAACAGCAGCCATTGCCAGCCGGAAAGGCCAAGGCCGCTGACATCCAGCAGCCAGCCGGAAAGCGGCCCGCCGACAATACTGGCCATCGGCACTGCCGCCAGAAACAGGGCAATGAATCGCCCCCGCGTCGCCTGCGGAAACCAATAAGTCATGTAAAGGATCATGCCGGGATAAAGCCCCGCCTCGGCCGCGCCCAGAAGAAAGCGCAGCACATAAAAAGAGGTGGGCCCGGCGATGAAAGCGCAGGCCATGGCCAGCAGCCCCCACGTCACCATGATGCGGCACATCCAAGCGCGCGCGCCCACCTTTTCCAGCATCAGGTTGGAAGGCACCTCGAACAGGAAATAGCCCCAGAAGAAAATGCCGGAGCCGAAGCCAAACACCGTGGGCGAGAAGCCCAGCGCCCGGTTCATGGTCAGGGCGGCAAAGCCGATATTGGTGCGGTCGAGGTAACTGACGACATACATCAGCGCCATCACCGGGATCAGCCGGAAGGCGGCCTTGCGGAAAATGGCGTTGGCCTGGCTCATCCCTGCCCCGAAATTGGCGGGACCCTAAAGCGCAATCCGAAAAGTGCGAAGCGGTTTTCGGACAAATTGCGCGCCGAAACAAAAGACTAGAGCAGGGTCGCGATTCAAAGAAGCGCGATCCTGCTCTAGACGATTTTCCGCTGCCGGGAACCCCATCGGCACGCCTGGCGCCTGTTTTGGCTGGATTTTTTGGCCGCGGATTGCCCTATGCCGGCTTTTCCTTGCCATTTCAGAGGCTTTTGCCTATATCGCCGGCCTTCACGGCTGCGGTCGGGGAACGCCCTTCAACGGGTATGCGTGATGGTCACGCGGGTTCTTCGAGCCAAAACGGTGACGGGTGCCCTCGCCCGTTGCTCTTCCGCATCCAAACCGAAGGGACGGACATGGCTCTTTACGAGCATCTCCTGATCGCGCGCCAGGATATCAGCGCGCAGCAGGTGGACGCGCTGGCGACCCACCTCAAGACCATCGTCGAAGGCGAAGGCGGCAAGGTCGAAAAGCAGGAATACTGGGGCCTCAGGGGCCTCGCCTACCGCATCAAGAAGAACCGCAAGGGCCATTATGTCCTTCTCAACATCAACGCGCCGTCCGGGGCGGTGACCGAGCTGGAGCGCCAGCTCAAGATCAACGAGGACGTGCTGCGCTATCTGACGGTGAAGGTTGATGCCTTTGACACTTCGCCCAGCAAGCGCGGACGTGACGAAAACAAGCCGGAAGGCGAAACCACCGAGGAGAGCGCCTGATGAGCTATGGCGGCAATCGTGAAGGCGGCTATGGCGGCCGTGAAGGCGGACGGGGCGGCGACCGCGAGGGTGGCCGCGGCGGCCGCGACGGCGGTGGTGACGGCGCCCGCCGGCCTTTCTTCCGGCGCAAGAAGACCTGTCCTTTCTCCGGCGCCAATGCGCCCAAGATTGACTACAAGGATGTAAAGCTGCTGCAGCGCTTCATCTCCGAACGGGGCAAGATCGTGCCGGCCCGCATCACCGCGGTCTCCAACAAGAAGCAGCGCATCCTGGCGAACGCGATCAAGCGCGCCCGCTTTATGGCGCTGCTGCCTTACGTCGTGAAGTGAGGAACGCGCCATGCAAGTGATCCTGCTTGAACGAGTCGAAAAGCTCGGCCAGATGGGCGATGAAGTGAAGGTGAAGGAAGGCTTTGCCCGCAACTTCCTGCTGCCCAAGAAAAAGGCGCTGCGCGCCACCAAGGCCAATCGGGAATATTTCCAGAGCCGCAAGGCCGAGCTGGAAGCCCGCAACCTTGCCGCCCGCGGCGAGGCGGAAAAGGCGGCTAAGAAGCTGGACGGCCAGAAATTCGTCCTGATCCGCCAGGCCGGCGACCGCGGCCAGCTTTATGGCTCCGTCAGCCCCCGCGATGTGGCGGAGGCGATGGAAAAGGCCGGCTTCAAAATTGACCGCCACCAGGTCCAGATCAGCGTGGCGATCAAGCAGATCGGGCTCTTCACCATTCCCGTGGTGCTGCACCCGGAAGTGAAAGTCAGCATCACCGTCAATGTCGCCCGCAGCGAAGACGAGGCCGAGCGCCAGGCCCGCGGCGAGGACGTGCTGGCCGGCCGCACGGAGGCGCAAGAGGCTGTCGCCGCCGCCAATGACGTCTTCGAGGAAGGGGCCGGTCCGGCCGAAGAAGTCGCCACCGAGGAAGAACCGGCGGAGGCCTGATCTTCGTACCAACGCAAGTGAAAAGGCCGGTCGCAAGACCGGCCTTTTTTCTCCACTTGTTATCCGGGCGTAGCGCAGCACGAAGTGTGCGCCGCAGACCGGGGACCATTTTTAAGCGGCACAATGGGTCCCGGCTCGCGCGCTGCTGCGCACCGCTTGGCCGGGATGACAACCGCGTTTACTTCCCGAAAACCCACCTCAATATCCCCGGCAGCAGCCAGCCGCCATGGACATCCGAGTGCGGGCCGTCCCCCCATTCAAAGCGGATGTCATAGCGCGGACCGTTTTTCACCGCCTCGTTGCGGCTGGCGTCCGCCGTGGTGTTGGCATACTGCAGTGATGCCAACATCTGCATGTTGGCCAGGTGCCAGTTGCCGAACTGGTTGTCCAAATCGTTGGTCCCGTCTTCCAGAAAGATTTTCAGCTTTTTGGGCGGGGCGCGGCGGATCAGACCGGGATAGGTGTCACCGCCGAATTTCTCCGGCGTGGTCGCCGTGGCGGGGTGATAGCCGATGGACGTGTAACTGCCGATCATGCTGATGAGATTGCCGAACTGGTCGGGATGGTGCCAGGCCACAGTGAAAGAGCAGATCGCGCCCGACGAGGTACCGCCGATGGCACGCCGTGCCGGATCGGAAGTGAACTTGTAGGTCTTTGCGACTTCCGGCAGCATTTCCTGGATCAGGAACTGGGAATAGTCGTCGCTGATTTCGTCATATTCCTGGGCCCGGTGATTGGGATTGCCGGTGCCTAGATTGGGCGGATAATGCTCGGTGCCGGTGTTGCCGGGCGTGATGAAGATGCCCAGCGTGGGTGGGATGTCCTTCTTGGCGATCAGATTGTCCAGCACAATGGGAATGCGCAGCGGCGTGGATTCCGGCACGGCGCGCATGCCATCCTGCCAGACCAGCAGATTGGGCGGATTGGCGGCGTCATAGCCCACCGGCACATAGACCCAATATTGCCGCACCGTATTGCCGGGGATGATCTTGCTGTGGAACTCCAGCGGCCCGATCACCCTGCCCTTGGCCACGCCCGGCTGCGGATAGGAATCGATGGTAAGCGGATATTCGCCCGCCTTGCGCGGCTCGGCGGCAAAACCCGGCAAGGCCAGCACCAGCAAAGACACGCCGGCCGCGATCAGCTTTTTCATTCTTTCCCCCACGGATATTTTGCCCAAGCATGGGCGAAATCCGGCGCGGCGGCAACCGCCGGCGATGCAAGCGATTGCCGTCAGCCTTCCAGGCTTTTGCCCAGCATATCCATCAGCCAGTTGGTGCCGTGTTCGCGACTGCCTGCATCGTCATAGCCGTCCAGAAAATCGCCATATTCCGTTACGATCAGCTTGGTGCCGTAACCTTCCGGTTTGATCTCGATGCAGGCCTGGCTGACGGAAATCTTCCGCCCGTCCAGCATCATCACATAGGAATAGATAATGCGGCCTGGCTGACCATTTTCGGGTGCCACAATGTCACGATAGAGGCAGTCGAAATGCGAAATCGTGCCATTGGCATGCTTGCCCGACAGAATCTCGCGCCCACCTTCACGAAAATCCCATTTCTTCTCATGCTGCTCCCAGCCGGGCGGGCCGGCAAACCATTTCGCCTTGGCCTGTTCATCGGCAAAAGCGTTGAAGACCTTTTCGGGGCCATGCCGCCAAGTGCGGGTAACGGTGAAACTGCCATGGGCGACGGAACGCGGATTCATCTCAAGCACCTTTCACATAGTTGAGGCGTATCACGCCGTTCTCGAAAATCTTCTGTCCCATCAACGTCAGGTTCGTCCTGACTGCATCGTCGAGAAAGCGGATGCCCTGCCCCAACAGCGTCGGATTGAAATTGATCCAGAACTCGTCAATCGCATCCATGGCGAGGAAGGCATGGGTGAGACCAGGACTGCCGAAGATCAAAAGGTCGCCGCCGGGTTGTTGCTTCAAGGCATAGATCGCTTCGGCGCCTTTGTGCAGATGGACATTGTTCCAGTCGCTGCTGTGCAAGGTGCGGCTAAAGGTGTGTTTTTCGATTTTTTCCACCCATTGGGCATGGCGCATTTCGCGGGCGCTGGAGCCGGGCCGGGTCAGCACCGTGGGCCAGTAGCCGCGCATCATGCCATAGGTGGTGCGGCCATAGACAGCGGCGCCGCTGCGCTCCACCAAGGTCTCGACATCGGCAAAAATGTCCTCGTTCAAAGCGATCCAATTCATCTCGCCCTTCGGTCCGGCGCAGAAGCCGTCCAGCGAGACATGCATCAGGGAAATCAGCTTTCTCATCTTTCATCCTTTGCGGTTTCGTCCAGGAAAGCGTCCAGCCGGTCCAGACTGCGCTCCCACATCCGGCGGCGTGCGTTGATCCAATTTTCCGCCAGCGACAATGCATTAGGATCAATGCGGCAGGTCCGCACCCGCCCCTTCTTCTCGCTTATCACCAGCCCGCTCTCTTCCAGCACTTTGAGATGCAGCATCACCGCCGGCAGTGACATGGGCAGCGGACCAGCCAGCTCGCTGACACTGGCCGGCCCGGCCGCCAGCCGCTCGACCAGGGTACGGCGGGTCGGATCGCCCAGAGCCTGAAAAGCGCGATCCAATTGGTTCAGCATATTCTTAAGTATTCCGGCGCGAAGCCAATTGTCAAGCGATGCCTTAAGTATTTTCTGATGCTCTCAAAAGGCGGGGGCAACCACATTATTTTAGGGGTGCGGTGCGGTATAACCTGCCCGCAGACCGCGAGCGTTCCCATGTCCCACCAGCATCAGACGCGCCGTATCACGGTGCCGGAAATCAAGGCCCATAAAGGCGCCACGCCGGTGGTTTGTCTCACCTGCTACCACGCCCATACCGCCCGCCTGCTCGACGCGCATGTGGACGTCATGCTGGTGGGCGACAGTTTGGGCATGGTGATGCATGGCCTCGAAAACACGCTGGGCGTGACGCTCGAGATGATGATCACCCATGGCAAGGCAGTGATGCGCGGCAGCCAGCGCGCCCTTGTCGTGGTGGATATGCCCTTCGGCACTTATGAAGAGTCGCCGGAAGTTGCCTTTCGCAATGCCGCCCGTGTCATCCAGGAAACCGGCTGCACCGCAGTGAAGCTGGAAGGCGGCAGCCGGATGGCGCAAACCGTGACATATCTTACCCAGCGCGGCATTCCGGTCATGGGCCATATCGGGCTGACGCCGCAGGGCATCAATGTCGCCGGCGGCTTTCGCACCGTGGGCCGCAGCGCGGAGGAATGGCCTGCCATCGAAGCCGACGCCAAGACGCTGGCAGATGCCGGTGCCTTTGCCGTCGTGCTGGAAGGCATGGCCGAGCCCTTGGCGGCCCGCATCACCGCGGCGATCTCTATTCCCACCATCGGTATCGGTGCCTCGCCGGCCTGCGACGGCCAGGTGCTGGTGATGGAAGACATGCTGGGCCTTAATCCCCATCCGCCCAAATTCGTGCGCGAATATGCCAGTCTCGGCCCTGCCATCGAGGCTGCGGTGAAGGCCTATGCCGCCGACGTCCGCTCCCGCAGCTTCCCGGGAGTGGAAAACGTCTATCCGATGAAGAAAGCCGGGAGCGTCGGCCCAGGCGGAGTGTAGCGAAGCCGTTAGGCCGCGCGACCAAACCTACGAGCGCCGGCCCAGGCGGAGCGTAGCGAAGCCGTCAGGCCGCGCGACCAAACATTACGAGCGCCGGCCCAGGCGGAGCGTAGCGAAGCCGCTAGGCCGCGCGACCAAACACTACGAGCGTCGGCCCAGGCGGAGCGTAGCGAAGCCGCCAGGCCGCGCGACCAAACCTACGAGCGCCGGCCCAGGCGAAGCGTAGCGAAGCCGTCAGGCCGCGCGACCAAACACTACAAGCGTCGGCCCAGGCGGAGCGTAGCGAAGCCGTCAGGCCGCGCGACCAAAAAATCGAGCAAAAGCCGTCATCTAGGGCCAATTCCGGCGGCCGGGCGCATTGCGCCCAAGGCCCGCGCGGGCTAAGGAAACCTGCCCGCCGGGCTTGGCCAAAGCTATGGGGCCCCGGGCGTCAGAAGGATACCGGCCGTTGAGTGACATCTTCCGCGAGGTTGAAGAGGACGTTCGCCGCGAGCGCCTCGAGAAATTCTGGAAAAGCTATGGCAACTGGATCATCGCCTTTGCGGTGCTGGTGCTGGTGGGCGTGGGCGCTTACGAATATTGGCAGCGCCGCGAGACTGCCGAGCGGCTGAAGGAAAGCGATGCCTACGCCGCGGCGCAGCGCATCTCCGATGCCGGGCAGGCGGCCCCTGCCTTCACCAAGCTGGCCGACAGCAGCAAGGGCGGCTATGGCCTGCTTGCCAAGCTGTCGGAGGCCAACGCGCTTTACGCCAGCGGTCGTCCGCTGGATGCGATCAATCTCTACAAGCAAATTGCCGCTGCTGATTCCGGCGAGATTGGCGCCGTGGCGCGGCTGCGCGCCGCCTGGGCGCTTTCCGCCAATGCGCCACGCGCCGATCTGGAAAAATTGCTGGCGCCGCTCGACACGCAGACCAGCGCCTGGCGACCTATGGCGCGGGAGATTCTGGCTTTCTCCGATTACCGCGGCGCCAAGGTGAAACAGGCGGCCAGCGCCTATCATGCCCTCGCTGACGACGCCCAGGCGCCGCAATCTCTGCGTGCGCGGGCCCGGGCGATGGCGGAATTCCTTGATCGCGGCGCCGGCGGTGACAGTGGTTCTGTACCGGCGGCACCGCCGCCTGTCCCTGTCCCGGCAGCGTCCGCCCAATGATCTGTCGCTTACCGCTTTTGCCGGCCGCGCTTTCGGCCATGTTGCTGCTGTCAGGCTGCGGACATGTAGCAGACTGGCTGGGCGATACATTCTCCTCCAGCCACAAATCCAATCTCCGGGGCCTGCGGGTTTCACTGCTGAACAGTGAAGAAGAACTGCAAGTTGATGCCACCATCGCTGCCGTTCCGGTGGTCTTGCCGACGCCGTTCCGCAATCCCGACTGGCCGCAACCGGGCGGCTACCCCTCCAATGCGATGTATCACCTGGATGCCCCGGGTCCATTGCGCAAAGTCTGGTCTATTGACGCCGGCAAGGGCACAGACGACGACAGCATGCTCACCGCGGCGCCGGTGATTGGCGGCGGGCGCATCTATGTCCTGGACTCCGAAGCGCATATCCGGGTTTTCCGCATCAACGATGGACGCCCGATCTGGGACAAGCGTTTGGCGCCCAAGAACGGTACCGACATGCCCACCCTGTGGGGGCTTCTGGGCAAGCCCAACACGGTGGAACCGCCGCAGGGCATGGGCGGAGGCGTGGCCTATGACGCCAACCGGATCTTTGTGACATCCGGCTTCGGCGTGCTCTACGCTATGGATGCCGCTACCGGCAAGGAAGTTTGGCGCCGCGATCTTGGCCTTCCCATCCTTAATGCCCCGACGGTGAAGGACGGGCGCATTTTCGTTTCCACCCATGACAACCACTTCTATGCCATAGCTGAAGCCGACGGCCGGGTGCTGTGGGATTTCCAGGCCATCACCGAACCGGCCAGTCTTCTGGCCAGCACCAGCGCGGCGGTGGCGGGCGAATTTGTGCTGGCGCCATTCACCTCCGGCGAGCTGTACGCCTTCCGGGTGCAGAACGGTCAGACGGCATGGAGTGACATTCTTTCCCGCTCCGGCCACGTCACCCAACTGTCTGAACTGGATACCATCGCCGGCCGTCCGGTGATTGACCGCGACATGGTTTTTGCCACCAGCCAGTCCGGCGTCACGGTCGGCATCAATCTGGCCACCGGTGATCGCGCCTGGGTCAAGAATATCGGCGGCATTCAGACCCCCTGGGCGGCGGGTGACTATCTCTATGTGGTGGACAACCAATCGCGCGTGATTTGTCTGACCCGCAAGGAGGGCAAGGTCCGCTGGGTTCATCAATTGCCGGCCTATGGCAATCCGGAAAAGCAGCGCTATCCCATTCTCTGGGCCGGCCCCGTGCTGGTCTCCAACCGGCTGGTGCTGGTGTCGTCTGACGGCTACGCGGAAGCAATCTCGCCCTATAACGGCCGCCTGCTGGGACGGGTGGATATTCCAGACGCCGCCTATATCGCGCCGGTCGTCGCCAACGGCACGCTCTATATCTACACCAACAGCGCGGAACTGGTCGCGCTGCGCTAGAGCCGCTCTAAGGTGCGCCCATGTTCACCCTTGCGATCGTCGGCCGTCCAAATGTCGGCAAATCCCGGCTGGTCAACCGTCTGGCGGGCCGCCATGCCGCCATTGTGCATGACACGCCGGGTGTGACCCGCGACCGCCAGGTGGTCGAAGTGGATTTCGACGGAATGGCATTCCGGCTGACAGACACCGCCGGCTTTGAGGACGCCGCGCCGGGCTCGCTCACAGCCCGCATGACGGCGCAAACCGAGGCCGCTATAGCTGAAGCCGATGCCCTGCTCTTTCTCATGGATGCCCGCGACGGCGTCACCGCCGGCGATGAAATCATCGCCCAGGCACTGCGCCGCTCCGGCAAACCGGTGATATTTGCCGCCAACAAGTGCGAGGGCCGTACCGCGCTTGAAGAAGCCGTCAGGCTGGGCTTTGGCGAGCCGATCCGCCTGTCGGCCGAACATGCCTTGGGCATGGGCGAATTGGCAGAGGCTTTGGAGGAATACATCCCGCGCGCCGTACCGGCCGTGGAAGAGGAAGATGACGCCGGTGCGCAGGAGGAAGAATATGATTATCGCGACAAGCCATTGCGCCTGGCGCTGGCGGGGCGCCCCAATGTCGGCAAATCCAGCCTGTTCAACCAATTGTTGGGCGAGGAACGTTCGCTGACCGGGCCGGAAGCAGGCCTGACCCGCGATGCCATTACCGCGCCCTGGAAATTGCAGGCACGGGAGGTGCTGCTGCACGACACCGCCGGCCTGCGCAAGAAGGCGAAAGTAGCCGGCGAAACGCTGGAGGAGATGAGCGTTGCCTCCACCCTGTCCGCCATACGCTTTGCCGATTGTGTCATCCTGCTGCTGGATGCCACCGCGCCGTTCGAAAAGCAGGATCTCGCGATCGCTGACCTGATCGCGCGGGAGGGCCGTGCCATCGTTTTTGCCCTCAACAAATGGGACTTGTTGCCCAACAAGGCAGGGGCCATTTCCCGTTTTTGTGAAATGCGCGATCGCCTGTTGCCGCAGGTGGCGGGCGCGCCGCTGGTCGCGGTTTCGGCCAAAACCGGCGAAGGACTCGACCGGCTGCGGACCGCGATTGAGGAAGCCGATAGCGCCTGGAATCTGCGCATCCCCACCGCCACCCTCAACCGCTTCCTGGAGGAAGCCCTCAAGCGACACGCCACCCCGGCGGTTTCGGGCCGGCGGGTGCGAATCCGCTACATGACGCAGCCCAAGGCGCGGCCGCCCAGTTTCACCCTGTTCGGCAATCAGCTGGATGCCTTGCCTGATGCCTATTTGCGCTATTTGCAGAACGGTCTGCGGGACAATTTCGGTCTCAAGGGCACGCCATTGCGTTTTGCCCTGCGCAATTCCCGCAATCCCTATGACCGCCGCTAGGGACGCTTATCCAACCGGCGCGTCATGCCCATGAGCGCCAGCCGTCACCTGCGCCGAAAGGCGGCTGAGCATTTCGCCGCCGAACGTCTCAAGGAAGCGGCCGCGGCCTATGCCGAGCTGCTGGCGCTTGTGCCGGAGGACTTCGAGGCGCTACACCGGCTGGGGACCATCCGCATTCAGTTGGGCGACAGCGCCGAAGGCCATCGTCTGTTGACGACAGCAACGCGCGTTGACGCGGGCACCGCCGAGACCTGGCTCCATTTGGGCATGGCGGCGCAGAATTTGGGCCGTCTGGAGGAAGCCGTCACCCACTATCGTCAGGCGCTGACGTTGCAGCCCGATTATGCGGCCGCTCTTTTTCGCCTGGGCGTGCTGCTCCGCGCGCTGGGGCGCCGGCCGGAATCGCTCCAAGTCCTTGACCATTGCGTGGCGTTGGCGCCGCGGGAAGAGACGGTGTTGCAGTTGCGCGGCGAGATCAAATTCGAACTGGAGGATTGGGGCGGCGCGATGACGGATTTCAGCGCCATCCTGGAGCGAAAGCCGGATTCTGTCCCCGCCCTAATCTATGGCGGCGTGACGCGGGGGCAGCAACAACAGTACGTCGCGGAAGGGCTGGCACTGCTCGACCGCGCCGCGGTTCTGGCGCCGGGCCGGGCGGAGATTCATTTCAATCGCGGCGTGCTGCTGGAATTGCTCGAACGCGATGACGAAGCCTTGGCGGCTTATGACCGCGCCGTCGCCATTAACCCGCGCCACGCCGATGCCTGGAACAATCGCGGCGGGATATTGCGCCGGCATAGCCGGCTGGAGGAAGCGATTGACAACTTCAGCCGCGCCCTTGGCCATGCGCCGCGCCACCTCGCGGCGCTGATCAACCGCGGCGTTGCGCTGGGCCTGTTGAATCGGGACCGGGAAGCCGCCGCAGATTTCAACCGCGTCCTGGCGATCGAACCCGATAATAGTGCCGCCATGGGCGGAATGGCCTTGGCGGCGCTGGCAGCCTGCGATTGGCAATCGCTGGAGCGCTTGACGCCCCGCCTGGCCTCGCCGGCGGTTTACGGTCAAGGCGGCGTTTCGCCCTTCACCATGCTGCAACTGTTCGACGATCCGAAGCTGCTGCATGACTGCACAGTGCCGTTCCTGAAAAGGCTGGTGCCCCAGCGGACCGCGCGACGACCCCCCTTGCCTCCGGCGGGGGGGCGCATTCGCATCGCCTATGTTTCTTCTGATTATCATACCCACGCGACCGCCCATCTCATTGCCGACCTGATTGAACGCCATGACCGCAGCCGTTTTGAAATCAACGGCTTCTCCTACGGCGTAGATGACGGCAAGGCGGAGCGGGCCCGGCTCAAGCGCGGTTTTGACAGATTCATCGAGGTGCAGGCCCTTTCCGACAGCGCGGCAGCCGAGCTGATGCGCCAACTGGACACCGACATCGCTGTTGATCTCAAAGGTTATACCCTGTGGGCGCGGCCCGGCATCTTCGCCCATGGTCCTGCGCCGGTGACGGTAAGCTGGCTGGGATACCCCGGCAGCATGGCGGTGAACTGGTATGATTATGTTCTGGCGGACAAGATGGTGCTGCCGCACGCGCAGCAGCCCTTCTATGACGAGAACATCGTGCATCTGCCCGATTGCTATCAGCCCAACGATCCCTCACGTCCCCTGGTGCCAGTGACGCGCGCCGCGGCCGGACTGCCGAATTCCGGCTTTGTCTTTTGCAGCTTCAACATCCACCGCAAAATCACCCGCCCTATCTTTGAATGCTGGATGCGGCTTTTGTCCGCGCTGCCCGGCAGCCTGCTCTGGCTGCTGGACGATACCGCCAACGCGGTGTTGAGCGCCAAGGCGGCGGCCCGCGGCATTGACCCGAGCCGCGTAATCTTTGCCCCCAAGGTTGATCTGGCGGCCCATCTGGGACGCTGTACTGCGGCCGATCTGATGCTGGACACCATGCCTTATGGGGCCCACACCACCGCCAGTGATGCGCTGTGGGCCGGCGTGCCCATGGTCACATTGCTTGGCCCTTCCTTTGCCAATCGGGTGGCAGCCAGCCTGCTGACGGCAATGGGAACGCCGGAACTCATCACCACCTCGCTGCAAGACTATGAAAGCCTGGCCTTGGCGCTGGCCCGCGATCTCCAGCGGCTGGCGGCACTGAAGGCGA
>JAFAVT010000289.1 GCA_019242275.1 Alphaproteobacteria bacterium | reverse complement strand
TCTTCCAGCGCCTTGGCGGTGGCGGTGCGCCAATCCTCACCGGCGCCGACCTGGGCGTCGTACCAGGCTTCCACGCCTTCAGCCCGCAGCAGCTCGTGCAGCCGCCTGGCCCAGGACTGATCGGCCCGCCGATAACTGATAAATATTTCGCCCGCCATCAGTGCCGCGCCAAAGTCAGCAGATCAATATTGGTGTCGCTTTGCACCGAGGCGACATAGATAATCTCGCCGGTCCTGGGATTTGCCGCCATTCCGCTTTGCAAGATGCCTTGTTGGGCCTGCGCCCCCGGCGCATACGCCACCACCCGGTCCGCGCCGCCGGACAAAGGCTGCGCCAGGATGCGAGCGCCTTCCGCCGCGGCGAAATCCGGCACAAGCAGCTCGTCGCCCAGCAGCGCCGGCGGCGGCTCCCAGGGTGAGGGATATTTGCTGGTGATCTGCCTTTCGCCGCCGTCAACCTGCCAGTATCCCGGTCCGTTGGGCCGGGCGGCATAGATATGCCCACCGTGATGGATGATGCCGCCCCAAAGCGGCGGCGCGGACATGCCGCGCCGGGACGGATTGGTGACATCAACGCGCACATAATCCAGAACCCGCTTGTCGAAGAAAATCACTTCACGGCTGTTGGGCATCCAGGTCGGTGCGCCAAAGCCCAGCGTGGGCGAATGAAAGGACGAGACCGTGGTCCCATCGGCCGTCAGGATGGTGATGGCCAGGCCGTCCTCCAGGGCGATCGGCATGGCAAGATACTTCCCATCGGGCGAGAATTGCAGACGGAACAGGGGTGTCAGCCCTCCGTCATAAAGCAGCGTTGGCGCGCTGCCCGGCTTGATGGTCCAGACCGCATTGGTGCCGGAGCGGTTGGAGAGAAAAGCCAAGGTGCCGTCCGGCGCGAAGGTGGGCGCCCAGGTCTTGCCGTTCGCCGGATCAATCAGATCGGGCTGCGCCGCCGGCTTGGCCGACGCACGCGCCAGATTTTGCCGGTTGGGATCGGTTTCCAGCGCCAGCAATCCGCCTTTGCCCGCGGCCAGATGGCTGACATTGTTGGCCGCCGCATAGACCGGGTAAGCCGGGGTGCCGTCCACGGGGTGGGCCATGATGGCACTGCCGATGCCGCTGGCCGTCGCCGTCAACACGCTGCGGGAATCCTCCGCCCAGCCGGCCGAACCGCCAATGATGATCTTGCCCAGCACTTTTTCCTTGCCGCTGCGCAAGTCGCGGATGCGCAGAACGCCGGTTGAAGCGCTTTCCCATCCCAGGAACAAAAGCGATTTGCCGTCCGGCGAACATTGCAGCAGCCGCATGTCGAGGATGGTGTTGTCGGGCTCCTTGGGCAAAATCAGCTTTTGCCCGCTCTCCAGATCAAGCCGCACAATGAAGTCGGTGTTGCGCAGCAGCACCGAGGCGCTGCTCTCCTTCGGGCGGGCCGCAGTGCGGGACGTCCCATCATAATAGTAGAGAAACGACGTGCCTGCCTGCCAGGTGACCGAAGTGATTTGTCCATAGCCGCAGCGCCCGACCTGCCGCGCCTCCCCGGCGGGAACGGCGATCACCATGATGCGGCACGGTTCGCCAGGCTTGACCGCGACATAGGCCAGCTTGGCACCGTCCGGCGACCAGGCCGGCGAGATGTCGTCATAGTCATCATTGGTCAGGCGGGTGGCGTTGCCGCCCGCCACGTTGCGGACAAAAATCTTGCGCGACTGCGCGTTGGGGCCGGATGTGTAAGCGAGCATTTTTCCATCCGGCGAAAAGGCCGGCTCGCCTTCCAGCGCCAAGGTCGAGATGAAAGGCCGGCTGCTCGTCACCGTCCAATGCGGCTGCGGCCAAAGGAACCAGCCTGTGAGAGCGGCGGCCACAGCAAGCACCAATACCGCGGCGCCGATCAGGACGGGTTTGCGCGAGCGCGCCAGCACCGGCGCGCGCTCAAACGGCAGCAGGCTTTCGTCTCTTGCGCCGCTCTTGACCAGCCGCGCCAGCCCCTTGGCCACTTCCGTCAGCTTGGCGTCGGTGTCGTCATAGGCATTGATCCAGTTGCGCGACGCCAGTTCATAGAGAAAGGCACCCTTGGGCGCGATATTCTCCAGCCGCACCGGCACGATCAGTTTCTTTTCAAGGACAGCAGCAGCCAACTCCTTGGCGATGTCGCTGGACTGCGCTGCATTCTGCGAAAACAGCAGCACGAAAATGCGGCTGTCTTCCAGCGCCTTGGCGGTGGCGGTACGCCAATCCTCGCCGGCGCCGACATGGGCGTCATACCAGGCTTCGACGCCTTCAGCCCGCAGCAGCTCATGCAGCCGCCTGGCCCAGGCCTGGTCGGCCCGCCGATAGCTGATGAAGATTTCGCCCGCCATCAGCGTTGCGCCAGGGTCAAAAGGTCTATGTTGGTGTCGCCTTGCACCGACGCCACATATATCACGTCGCCTGTTACAGGATTGACCGCCATCCGGCTTTCGGTGCCGCTGTCGCGCCCTTCGGCGCCGGGGGCATAGCCCAGCACGCGGTCCGGCCCGCCGCGCAGAGGCTGGGCGAGGATGCGCGGCCCACCGGCAGCGCCGAAGTCCGGTATCAGGACATCGGACCCCCGGAAAACAACGGGTGGCAGGAAACGGACGGGATATTTTTCGCTGATCAACCGCTCGCCCTGGTCAAGCTGCCAGAGACCGGGCCGGTCGAAGCGCGCCGCATAGGTGCCGTCATTGCGGATAATGACTGGGCCAAAATTTGGCGGCCCAACCGGTATGCGGTGTGCGGGATTGGCGATATCAACCCGGACGTCGCGCCGGCTGTCCAGGTCCAGCACCACCAGTCCCTTGCTGTCCGGCGTCCATGTCGGCAAGCCGGCGCCGATCATTGTGTCGTCGAAGGAGCCAAGGCTGGCGCCGCTGCGGTCGAAGATGCGGACCGTGGCGCCGCCCGGCCGCGCGAAAACCGCCGCCAGTTTTGTGCCGTCGGGTGAGAAATCCACCAGGAACACCACCGCAAGGCCCGCATCAAAAAAGGGCGCCGGCGCCCCGCCAGGCTTCATCAGCCAGATCGTATTGGTGCCGGAGCGATTGGAGAGAAAAGCCAAGGTGCCGTCGGGCGCAAAACTTGGAGACCAGGTCATGCCGCTGGCCGGATCAATGATGTCGGGCTGGGCCGCCGGCGTGGCGCTCATGCGAGCCAGATTCTGCCGGCTGGGATCGGTTTCCAGCGCCAGCAGGCCGCCACCCGCCGCGACATGGCGAATGTTGGTGGCGGCGGTATAGACATCATAGGGTTTGCCGCCATTGATCGGGTAGGCGATCAGCTTACTGCCAATGCCGCTGGAGGCGCTGACCAGGATGCTGCGGGAATCCTCCGACCAGGCGCCGGAAGGCGTCCACGCCGACGAAGCGGCCCAGCCGACCCGTCCCAGGCTGCTTTCTTTGCCGCTTGCCAGATCAAGAAGCGTAATGCCTTCGCTCTCGTAACTGTCGTCGCGCAGGAAGAACAGCCATTTGCCGTCAGGCGAACACAGAAGCTGCGCGCCCAGAGCGCCGGCGTCGCCATCCAGCCTGGTCAAGGGCTGGCGCTCTCCACTCTCAGCATCAATGCGGAAAACGGCGTCGGGTTTGGTTCCAGACGGGTCAGTGGAAAAGCGCTCGATATAATAAAGAGAGGAGGTGCCGGGCCGCCAGGTGATTGAGGTCGCGCCCGCCCCCCTGCAACGCCCGGCTTCGCGCACAAGTCCTGCCGGAACGGCTGCCACCATAATGCGGCAGGGCTCGCCGGACTTTTGCGCCACATAGGCAATGTGTGTGCCGTCGGATGACCAGCTGGGCGAGACATCGTCGTATCCATCATGGGTGATCTGAACCGCGTCGCCGCCGGCAATATTTCGCACATAGATCTGGCGCGCCTGATTTCCCTTGCTGGATGTGTAAGCGAGCATTTTTCCATCCGGCGAAAAGGCGGGCTCGCCTTCCAGCGCCAGGGTGGCGATAAAGGGACGGCTGCTTTCCACCGTCCAGCGCGGCTGTGGCCAGAAATGCCAGGCGGCCAAAGCGGCAAAGACCAGCACAGCAAAACCCGCCAGCCCGGCGAGAAGCGGTAAGCGCCTGGGTTTCGTGGCCGGGGCGCGCGCGAACGGCAGCAGGCTTTCGTCCCTGGCGCCGCTCTTGACCAGCCGCGCCAGCCCCTTGGCCACTTCCACCAGTTTGGCGTCGGTGTCGTCATAGGCGTTGATCCAGTTGCGCGAGGCCAATTCGTAGAGAAAGGCACCCTTGGGCGCGATATTCTCCAGCCGTACCGGTACAATCAGCTTTTTCTCCAGAACCGCCGCCGCCAATTCCTTGGCGATGTCGCTGGACTGCGCCGCGTTCTGCGAAAACAGCAAAACAAAAATGCGGCTGTCTTCCAGCGCCTTGGCGGTGGCGGTGCGCCAATCCTCGCCGGCGCCGACCTGGGCGTCGTACCAGGCTTCGATGCCTTCGGCGCGCAGCAGCTCGTGCAGCCGCCTGGCCCAGGCCTGATCGGCCCGCCGATAGCTGATGAAGATTTCGCCCGCCATCAGTGCTGCGCCAGAGTCAAAAGGTCTATATTGGTGTCGCTCTGCACCGAAGCGACATAGATGATCTCCCCCGTCTTGAGGTTCACTGCTATTCTGCTGGTATAGTGCAAACCCTCCGCCCCCGGCGCATAGGCGATCACCCGGTCCGGCCCGCCCGCCAGGGGCTGCGCCAGAATGCGCGGGCCGTCTGCCGCCATGAAATCAGGGATCAGCACCTCGTCGTTCCGGAATGTCACTGTCGGCGCCCAATGGACGGGATATTTTGCGCTGAGCAGCCTGATGCCGTGATCAATGCGCCAGATGCCTGGCTTGTCCAGCCGCACCGCATAGGTGGCATCGCGATACATGGAGACGCCCTGCCAGTCGGGTGGGGCGGCCGGCGTGCGATGAGCCGGATTGGCGATTTCCACCCGAACGGCGCGATGCGTGCCACCATCCCACACGATCAGCGCCTTGCTGTCGGGCGTCCAGGTCGGCAGGCCATAGCCGAGATTTGAGACATCGAAAGAGGCGACACTGGCGCCGGCCGGGGTCAATATCTTGATGGTCGTGCTGTCCGGCTTGGAGATCGCCACAGCCAACAGGCTTCCATCCGGCGAGAAAATCTGCCGTCCCAGGCCGGCAAAACCGGCATCAAAAAGCTGGGTTGGCGTGCCGCCTGGTTTCAGAATCCAGATCGCGTTGCTGCCGGAGCGGTCGGAGGTAAAAGCCAGCATGCCGTCCGGCGTGAAGGTAGGCGAGGCGGTGACGCCGGCCGCCGCATCAATGATATCGGGCTGGGCGATGGGTGTCGGGCTGGCCCGCGCCAGGTTCTTGCGGATGCTGTGGGACTGGATCGCCAGCAGGCCGCCGGCGCCCGCCGACAGTTGGCTGATGCCGGTGGCCGCGGCATAGATGCTGTAAGGAGGTGTGCCGTCCAGCGGACAGGCGATGATTTCACTGCCGATGCCCTTGGAGGATGTCGCCAGCAGGGTTCTGGAATCGGCCGACCAGGCAAAGGAATTGCTCCAGGCCAGCGACGCGGTTCCCCGCGTGTCACACAGGTTTTTGTCTGTGCCGCGGGTCAGATCGCGAATTCTGAGATGAGTTTTCCACTGCGTTTCCACCACACTATAGGCCAGGAATTTTCCGTCCGGCGAGATGCTCAGAGAGCCCAGGGATGCCGCGGCAATATCAGACCGCGTCCCGCTATCAAGATCGAGGCGGACCACGCCATAAGCGCCCCCCTCCTTCTGGTCTATGTAATAAAGGACGTTCGCCCCCGGCTGCCACGCCACCGTACTGAAAGCCGCTCTGCGGCAGCGCCCCACTTCCCGTGCTTCGCCGGCCGGCACGGTGGCAATCATCAGATGGCAGGGCTCCCCCTCGACCAGGCCGAGGCCGATATAGGCGATGCGGGCACCGTCGGAGGACCAGCTTGGCGAAGCATCATTATAGGCATCATTGGTGATCTTGATGGCATCGCCGCCGGCCAGGTTGCGGACATAAATCTTGCCTGATCCCAAATTTGGGCCTGCCACATAGGCCAGCATTTTGCCGTCGGGCGAAAAGGCCGGCTCGCCTTCCAGCGCCAGGGTCGCGATGAAAGGCCGGCTGCCTGCCACCATCCAATGCGCCGCCGGCCACAGCAGCCAGGCGGCCGTGGCGGCCATGGCAATGAATGCAACTGCCGCCATTCCGACAAACACCGGCTTGCGCGATGGTTTGCGACCGCCTTCGCCGCCCGAATGATCGAAAGGCAGCAGATTTTCGTCCCGCGCGCCCGTCTGCACCAATTGGGCAAGCGCCTTTGCCACCTCGCTCAGCTTGGCGTCGGTGTCGTCATAGGCGTTGATCCAGTTGCGCGAGGCCAGTTCATAAAGAAAGGCACCCTTGGGCGCGATATTCTCCAGCCGGATGGGAACGATCAGTTTCTTTTCCAGCACTGCCGCCGCCAGTTCCTTGGCGATGTCACTGGACTGCGCCGCATTCTGTGAAAACAGCAGCACAAAGATTTTGCTCTCTTCCAATGCGCGCGCGGTGGCGGTGCGCCAATCTTCGCCGGCGCCGACATGGGCGTCGTACCAGGCTTCCACCCCTTCGGCGCGCAGCAATTCATGCAGCCGTTTGGCCCAGGCCTGGTCCGCCCGCCGATAGCTGATGAAGATTTCGCCCGCCATAAAGGACCGCAGCCCTTATCCCCGGCAGCATTGAGCCAGAGGGCCGCCCGGCCCGCAACACGCCCCCGCCCCCGGCGGAATGGCCCGCTAATTCAACGTGCTAGCGATGGTGCCGCCGGCCTAGGCAGTCTTTGCGACGCCGCCGCTATCCCTTCTTGACCGGCGCCTTGGCGGTTTTGGCCGCCGCCTTGGCCGAAGTCTTGAAGATGGTGGTGTGGTTCTTGCGGGCCCAGGCCAGGGCTTCCGGCGAAGCCGCCCACTTGATCGCGTTGTCAATCAGGATCTGGTAGGCGGGATTCTCCCAGGCCTGATGGTCATGGCCGATCTGGACATAGAAGACCGGGCTGTTTTCCGACGCCTTGTACCAGGCCGACAGATTGGAATATTGCCGCTGGGGATTGAGGTTCACACGCGGATCAGGCGGCGTGAACGACGTGGTCAGCAGCGGGTGCACCTTTTCGGGAAACCAGGCGCAGGCATAAGCCTCGTCCCGCACATGAAAGCCGTCGCCCAGCCCCTGGGTGATGGGGCTGGTCTTGTCCACCACGGTGATGTCCTGTTCGGTATTGCCGTAAAAGCCGTGATGCGGGTCCAGAATGCCGCGCACCGTGACCGGCGCAAACCAGTCGCAGGCGCCGCCGATCACTTCGGAATATTCCGGCCAGACATGCGGCCAGGCCGCCGAGGCATGGTGAATAAAGACCATGCCCTTGCCGGCCTTGAGCAAGGCTTCGAAATCCCTTTTCAACTGCGGCGTGGGATCGGGATAGAAGCGGTCGCCTGAACCATCCGGCATGACTTGGCCGGGCCCGCCCAGATCGTAAAACAGATAGACGTCGAAATTCTTCCCGGCCTGCGGGTTCATCAGGGCGTCGGCGGCAGGATGGTCGGCCCTGGCCCAGGTGATGTCATTGCCCAGACAATCCAGAAAGCTGTCGAACAGTTCGCGCTCATAGGGGTGGCCCTTGACCACCACCAGCACGCGGATCTTGCCATGGCCGCCCTGGCCGCCGCCGCCGCGGCCGGCCGCTGCCCCGGGCGCGGCTGCCGGCGTCAGCGCCGGATTGCAGGTCATCGGCGGCGGCGGGGTCGCCGCGCCGCGGCCCCGCCCTCCGCCTGCCGCGCCGCCGCGTGCCGCGGCTTCGGCTTCCAGCCGCGCCTGGATTTCCGGCGTGCCGGTGCGAATGGACGGCGCGCACAGCATGCCGCTACGCAGGCCATAAACATTTTCCGGCCCGTTGGTGATGCGATGACAGCCGACCCAGGTGGAAGGGTCATATTGCATCGGGCGTTGCGCCCGGCCTCCAGCAGGGGCGCCGGCCGGCGCCGGCGCAGCGGCGGGAGCGGCAGGCGCGGGCGCCTGCGCGTTTGCTGCGCCCAAAGCGAGGACCGCGGCCGCGCCCAGGCCGGTGACAAGAAACAAGGCGCGCTTGGTCGAACGCGAAAGCGGATGGAGCATGGCCTTCCCCTTTGGATGTTATTTTTATTGGCGCCATCATACACCCGCCATCGGCGCGGGCAAACGTGGGCAAGGCCGCGTTCTGTCTGACAAATCAGACATATAACGCCCGCCTTGGCAGCGGCGAACCGGCTTGGCGCGACGCCCGCCTTTAATCCGGCTTCATCATTCGCACCGCCTTCGTCAGGCGGCGGCCCGGCCAGGCTGGCAAGTGTCGGGGGGGGTGTTAGCTTAACCCATGTTGGGAGTGGTGATCTTGTCCTTCCCTGAAAAGCCCGATTGGCGCGGCGCATACCTCGAAATGGCGAAGACGGCTCGCCTTCGTGCCGACGCCTGCCCCGATCCTGAGTTCAGGAAGACCTGGAACAGGATTGCCGATGACTGGGAATATCTGGCCCTGTTCCACGGCGAGCGTTGTGCGTGCGGCTGTCCCGCCATTGGTGCCAAACGCCTGGAAGGAGGTCAGCGCGTTCCTTATTGCGCAAAGCATGTGAACATGGAGATCGTCAACGACATGCTGACGCGCACGGGTCTGATAGACCCGAACTGAAATTAAACAAAAGCATCAGCCCTGCTTCACAGCGAGCCGCCATCCGCTGTTCAGAAAAGCAGCCCGCCTGTCACCATCCAGATCAAATTGGCGGTGAGGCCATAAATGGCCAGCAGCAGGGCAGCGAAAGCGGCGGCAGTCCGAAGGCGTTGGTTGCGTGCCAGGCCGATGGCAAAAGCTATAAGTGTGGCAATCGCGGACCAGGCGACTTTCAGGTAATCCACCACCGACACTGCGTTGTGCAGCGCCGCACCCTGGCCATACACCAGCGGCAGGGCCAGCAGCATCAGGACAATGAAAGCAACTTTATAGGCTGCTCCTTCTTCGGTTTCATACACCGCCAGGTCGAGAACGCCATCCGAAGGAATTTTTGGTGAGACCACGGTCGCGGCGAAAAACATGCCAAGGCTGTAGAGCAGCAGGATGACGAAAACCCAAACGGGTGTGCGATTGTTGAACCCAGCCACACCCAGCCAATTGCCAAGCATGTCAATCAGGATTGCGGTCATCCACAGCAACTGCGACGCCGCGAACCGCACCCGCTTGCGCGCCACCCAGAGCGCGCTGAAGCTTTCCAGAATACGGGTCAGCCCTAGTACCCAGATGAAGGATACCAGCATGACCTTAACTTCTATCCCGCTCACCCGTTTCGCACCTTTCTCGCCGGCTTACGAACCGGCTTTGGCTTTATGATTGTGCCGCCGCCGCAAACTTTTTCCGCCGCGCCGCAAGCCAATAGAACAGCAGCCCCATCCCGATCATCACCGCCGCCGCGGTGATGATCTTCAAAAACGCCGCCAGCGGGTGCGGATCGGATGAACTAGGCACCATGGTGCAGGCAATGGCGACAAGGCTTGAGGTCATGCCCAGCCAGCCCAGCAGCCGCGAGGTGCGTGGCCCCCCCGGCGGCGCCCAGGCGCCGGCAACAGCCGGCAGGTCCGCCGTCTTGATCTGCACCCAGAAGACAAAGAGATAGGGAATGGTCGAACCCAAAATCGCCATCGCCACCAGAAAGTCATAGGCGCCGGCCACGCTCGATCCCGCCTGGCTCAGCACCACAATGCCGATCATCAATCCCGCCTGCAGCAAAATCGCCGGCACCGGCGCGCCGGTCTTCGGGTTGCGGCGGGCAAACAGCGGGGGCAGAAAATCATCCAGCCCCGCGGCGAAAGGCAGGCGCGCCCCCACCCCGAACCAGGCCACGAATCCCCCCAGCATGGAGAGGGCAAAAAGCCCGATCACCAGCGGCGCATAACCGCCAAGCCCGACATGGTCCAGACCGGTCCGAAGCGCTTCGGCAAAGCCGCCCAGCCGCGTCAGTTCGCTTTGCGGCAGGATGACCAGAAAGGATGCCGTGCCGGCGACATAGACAAAAAGCGAGCCGGCCCCGACAAGGGCCAGCACCCGCACAATTGTGCGCAGGCCGCCGGCGATTTCGTTGCGCAGCATGCCTGCCGCTTCCTGGCCCGAATAGGCAAAGACAATCGTGCCCCACAGGATCGCGGTATCAAAGTTGAACGGCACCACCAGCGAGGCGTGGCGAAAATCGGTGGCGCTTCTGCCTTGCGCCGCCAGCACCAGGCCGATGGCGACAATGACAAAGACCACGATCCAGCCGCCGATCATGCCGATATTGGGCGGCCATTTGCCGTATTTCAGCCCCGCCACCTGCACCGCCGTCACCAGGGCGGAAATCGCCACCGCAATCGAAAGATAGAGCATGGTGTCCTTGGGATCGCCGCCGATGGCGGCGATGGTGAGCCCACCAAGGAAATAAAGAATGCCGGCGAAATAGGGCATCAGCGCCAGCCAATAAAGCCAGCCGCAGATAAAGCCGGCCAGGGGACCGATGCCCGCCCGCGCCCACAGATAAATGCCGCCTTCGCCTTCATAGCGCGCCGTCAGTTCGGCCGTCGCCACCGCCAGCGGCACGAAAAACACCAGCAGCGCCAGCAGCCACAGCGTCAGCGAGGCCAGGCCATCGGCCGCCGCCACCGCGATCCAGCGTATGCCCATGCTGACGGCCAGCATGTAAAGCGCCGTGTCCCAGAATTTCAGCTTCTGTGCTTTGGGCACGCCCGCGTCGGCCATGGCGGTTCAGCCTCTGCGGCCCGGCAACGAAGGCGGTCTGGTGAAGACCACCAGAAATTCGGCGCCGTCGGAACGGTTGCTGTCGCAGGCGGTGGTGCCCAGATTCCACCGACCGTAATCCACGCTCCAAAGCTGCGGCACCACGCAGGCGCCGTTCACCACCGCCGATTGGCCCAGGCAAATCACCACCCGGTCAGACGAGAACAGATGCCGGCTTTTCAGCGCGGCGATATAGGCGCCATATTGCAGACACTCATCCAGCGTCGCCGGCCGGGGTACTCCTTCCTGGCGCGCCTTGATGGCGGCAAGAACGGTTTTGGTGTCCATTTCCTGCTTGGGCGTGAACAGGCCCATATTGGCGATGTGGGCATCCTTGCGCAGCAGGGGAAAGTTTTTCGGGTTTATCTCGGCACTGACATGGCTGTATTCGCCCTGTTTGATCAGGGCCGGAATGCCAAGGTCATCCTGGACGACAAAGCCGATGGGAATGCGCCGCCACAGCGCCTGATCAGCACGGTATTGCGCCGTGAGCCATAACCGCAAACCAAAGGCGGCGCCGACGCACAAAATCAGCGCCGTTGCGAAACCGAAGGAAAAGAACTTCAGCGCCTTCATCGCCCCTCTCCTTGTGCACCCCGCCCGAGTGTAATCGAAAAGGAACCTTGGCCCAAATCGCGCTCCTCCGACCCGACCCGGAAACTGCGTAAATGGCCAATCACCAGCGGACATTGCTGGGAACCGACGGGTACGCGCCTCATCAAACCTCTGTCCCGCCCGTTCCCGGAACGATCACCTTCACGCCCCGTTTAGTCGGGACGCGAAACATGCCGGCCGCGGCCGGCCGCAAAGAAAGGTGCCTCCATGAAAAAGTTTCACACGGCCTTCGGACTAAGCTCGTTTCTCGCGCTTACAGGCGCGGCCTTGCTGGCGCCGGTAAGTTCCAGCGCCCAGCCTGTGGCCGAAACCTCCTATGTTGCCTGCAACCAGTATGACGAATGCTGGCGCGTGCATGACATCTATGCCTATGGCCAGGCCAACCCCATCCGCTACTACAACTCCGATTGGTACGGCGCCCACCAAAGTGATGTGAGGGTTCACTGGCTTCCCGATCCGGCCCCTGGCCCGGGATATTATGACCGGGCCGGCGTTTGGCACCCCGATCCTGCCGCGCGCGCCGTGGCCGGCGGGGCGGTGGGCGCAGGCCTCGGCGCGGCAATCGGCTGTCTGGTAACGCTTCCGGTCGGCTGCGCACCCGGTGCCGCGGTTGGCGCGGCCGTGGGCGGCGGGACCGGCGCTGTCGCCGGCGCGGCCTCAACGCCCCGCTAACTCCATTCGCGTTACCGGTGCGGGCATTCCGCGCCGTGGCGCGCAAGCAGAAGCCCATGACGGGTGACCGTCATGGGCTTCTCTTTGACTGCGACGGGCCGCAGGTCAGCATTTTTATCCTGCGTCAAGGCGATTCTTTTCGGCTGCGCGTTTAACAAAAGAGATGACCCAATATTTTTTCGACCTCTATGCCAACGGTATCCGCATCATGGATGCGATTGGCGCCAATTGCGAAAATCTCAGTGCCGCGCGTCTGGAAGCAAGAATGCACGCACGGGACAGAGAATTGGAGCCTCTGGCGCAAAGTGATTTTGC
Source organism: Alphaproteobacteria bacterium (assembly GCA_019242275.1). Taxonomy (GTDB): domain Bacteria; phylum Pseudomonadota; class Alphaproteobacteria; order Micropepsales; family Micropepsaceae; genus Rhizomicrobium. The sequence goes on along the minus strand of JAFAVT010000289.1, from coordinate 3,317 downwards.
AGGCAGTCGTTTGGAAATCCGTGACTCGTCCGGGGACATCGTAGCTTCGATGACGGTCAGAGAGACGCTCTTACATCCTGGCGAGGGCGAACGGGAATCAAAACCGTAAGCTTGCGGTGTAACGCGGCGAGCACGTCCGTTCGGACGTTAGACGCTGCTTTGGCGAGGTGTTGGGTTCCGACCAAGGGCGTTTCAGGAACAACCCTCAACAGGTTAGCGTTTGTTAGAAGTCCAGCAGTTAAGGAGACAAGAGATGAAACACATCCTGACAGGCCTCGCCGCCGCGTCGCTGGTTGCCGTCACCTGCAACCTGGCGGCCGCCAATACCACCACCGTGGTGCGTCACGAAACCGCCTTCGGCCACAAGACCATCGTCAAGCACGAAAATGGCGCCAAGACCATCATCAAGCGCCACATGAACCATGTGAAGAAGATTCACATCGAACCAAATGGCGACAAGACCGTCGTCAAGAAAACCGAATATTGACGGATGATTGAGCGGCGCCAAAAGCGCCGCTCAATTTCTTTAGAGCCGTTTCGGCTAGAGCGTTTTTCTTTCAGCCTGAATCGTTATCCTCGTGCTTCGACAAGCTCAGCATGAGGTAATATTCAATATAATCCTCACCCTGAGCCTGTCGAAGGGTGAGGCGGCTTGCTCCTGTCTAAGAGTAAAACGCTTTACACCAATCTCTCCTCCTCTCCATGGGCGGGCGTCGGTACGCTGTCGCTACCGACCCCAGTCCATCCAGAGCAACAAATACCGGCGATTGCGGCCCTGGATGGCCGGCTCAGGGCCGGCCATGGTGGGTGGAGATATCGTGTTCCTAAAATTCCAAAACGCTTTAGCCGAGACCCCCGTACTCCGTTACTTTCCGTCGCGCAGCGGCGCCATGGCGGGGGCCTGCAACACATCCCCCAAGGGCCCGAATTGCGAGCCATGGCAGGGGCAATCCCAGCAGCGCTCAAAGCTGTTCCATTTCACCACGCAGCCGACATGGGTGCAGGCCGCCGAACGGGTATGGAGTTTGCCCCGGCCGTCGCGGAAGGCCGCGATCTTCTTGCCGCCCATGGTGACAATGGCGCCTTCGTTGCGCCCAATCTTGTCCGGCGTGGTTTCGGCTTGCAGGGCATGGGCGACCAGATGCCTGGTCGCGTCCGCCAGGTCCTTGACATAGGTGCCCAGCGGCGAAGGCTGCACAATCTTGCGATTGGGGCGATAGACCGCCGCCCAGGGATTTTTGCGCCCGGCAATCAGGTCCGGCAGGATCAGCGAGGCGGCAACCCCGGTGGTCAGCCCCTCGCCGGAATCGCCGCTGACGATATAGACCTGTTTGTGGCCGGGGCTGCGCCCGATGAAAGGCAGATAATCCGCCGGCTCAAAGATTTGCCCTGACCAGCGGTGCCGCACTTTGCCCAGGCCCGGGAAATGCCGGCGGGCCCATTCTTCCAGCCGCGCCAGCCGCGGCGAAAAATCATCGCTCTCGCCGCTTTTGTGATCCTCGCCGCCCACCAGCAGCAGCTTCTCCTCACCGTCTTGATAGCTGCGAACATAGTGATAAGGGTCGTCTGTGTCCCAGATCAGGGCGTCGGGCACATCAGCCGTCCCGGCCTCGAGTGTTACAATATAAGTGCGATAGGGCGCCTGCTTGGTATGCACCGCCAGGCGGTGGGCGATGGGCGAATTGGTCGCCGCCACAATCGCCTTGGCGCGAATGGTCTTGCCGCTTTCGGTTTTCGCCACCGGCCCTGACGCCGTCTCCTTGATCTCCACAATCGGCGTGTTCGCATAAAGCGTGCCGCCGTCGCGTTTGATTGCCCTGGCCAGACCGGCGAGATAGCGCAGCGGATGAAAACGCGCCTGCTCAGGAAAGCGCAGGCAACCCCGGTTGCTGCCCTTGAGGGGCGCCTTGGCCCATTCCACGCCGGCGAAACCGACTTTCGCCGCCGCCGCGATTTCGTCCTCAAGTTCATTGCGGCCCTTTTTGTCGGGCGCGAAAACAAACAGGTCAATGCGGGCGAAGTCGCATTTCATCCGCTCGGCGCTGCAAATCTCTTCAATGCGGTCCACCGCCGCCTTCTGGCTGTCGAAATAGAGCCGGGCATTTCGTTCGCCATGCTTGGCGATCAGTTCGGCATAGGTGTCATCAATCTCGTAACTCAGATGGGCGCTGGTGCGGGCGGTCATGCCGCCACCGATAGGGCCGCGATCCACCACCATCACCTTGCGGCCGGACTGCACCAGCTCATAGGCGGTGGAAAGCCCCGCAATGCCGCCGCCGATCACCAGCACATCGGTGCGTGAGGATTGCTGCAATTGCGGAAATTTCGGCAGCCGCACTTCGGACCAGAGAGAGCGGCTCTGTTCGCTGTCTGCATTCATGGGCGGCTCCGCTGGGGTTCGCTTGGAAACGCCCCGGATCGGAACCCGGTTCCGGGGGCACGGGTTCGCCGTCACTCCGCCGCCCAGGCTCTGATCGGCGCGTGCGCGCGCACCATCGTCATGCCGTAATGCGCCGCCAGCCGGTCCAGTGCCAGCATCAAGACCACGCGGGCCGAGCGCTTACTCCAGCCCCGTTTGGCTTCCGCTCCTTCCAGCGGCGCCAGATCGCAGCAGATATCAAACAGCAAGTCCGACAGCCCCGGCCCCGCCGCCGCCATGGCGCGGGAAAAACGCTGCCGCGCCGCCACCGCAATGTCGCTGAGATGCTCGCTGCCGGCGCCGCGCGCGCCGCCCGACACCACCGGCGCCGACAGATCAACACCCATGCGGGGCGCAAGATTGGCAAGCGTGTAGTCACGCCGCAATTTCTCGCCGGCGGCAAATTGCGTGGCATCAATCAGGCCCCGGCTTTTCAGCCGCGCCAAGGGCGATTCCGCCAGATTGACTTTCACGGCCCGGCCGCCGTCCTTCGCTGCCACCATCTCGCGATGCTGGGCGGCAAAGCGCTCCTCGCCGCCAAAGCTGCGCACCACAAAGGCGCGCCCCTCGCCGCTGAGGATCAGCCGTTCCGCACCATCGGGCACAATCCAGCCGGCGCGCAAAAACTCCGTGACGAAATCGGCCTCCGTCGCCAGCCGCGAACCCGCCGCCGCCGCTGCGTTGCGGGCAACGGCATAATCAGAAATTCCACTCGGGTTGGCGCGGGCAAACAGCGCCGCCCGCGGCGCCGCCAGCCGCCGCAGGATTCGCCGCGCCTCGCGCGCAATTTCCGCTTCGGTGCGCTTCATGGCTTGAACCTTGTGGCGCGGCGCAGGTGGCTTTCCATCCAGCGCAAGGTGGCATCCAGTTCGTCATCACCTTTCCGCAGCCGCGCCAA
>JAFAVT010000158.1 GCA_019242275.1 Alphaproteobacteria bacterium | reverse complement strand
CGTCACCGCCAATGTTGGCGTGGCGAAAGAATTGGGAGTCGATTGGCGGGCGTCGCAGGTGAATGTGGGAACGCCTTACAGCGCCGCGGTCGACACCGGCAGCAGCGGCGGCCAGATCGCCACCGGCGGCGCCGGCGGCCTCTTCAGCACCAGCGGGCTGGACGCCCTCAGCCTGTTGCCGGCGGTGGGCGCGGGCGGCACCGCCGCTTCCTTCGTCATTCGCGGCGGCCAGGCCGCCATCCAGGCGCAGCTTGACGCTTTGGCGTCGCAGGACCGCGCCCGTATTCTGTCGGCGCCCAAGCTGGTGACGTTGGACAATATCGCCGCCCGCATCACCCGCAGCCAGAATCTTTATGTCCAGGTCGATACCGTCAATGCCAATGGCGGCTATGGCGGCGTCGGCCTGCAGGAAATCCAGACCGGTCTCACCCTGGAAATCACCCCCTCCATTGTGCCGGCGCAGGCCGATCACCAGCAGTCGCTGGTGCGCCTCAACCTCCGCGCCGAGAATTCGGCCCCCGGCAGCGGCACTTTCGGCCAGATTGATGTCAACTCGCAGGAAGTTCAGACCAATGTGCTGGTGCCCGACAGCGACACTTTCGTGATCGGCGGCCTGTTTGATGACAGCCAGATCAACAAGGAAAATGGCATTCCGTTCCTGAAGGATATCCCTGTTCTGGGTTCCCTGTTCCGCGACGACCAGACCCAGAAATCCTTGGGCGAGACCATTTTCTTCATCACCCCCCGTATCGTGGATGAACGGACGGTTCTGGAGAGCGACATCGCCGTCAAGGAAGGCTCGCTGGAATATATGAAGCGCGCCCGCGCCGAACTGAGCACCGAAAGCGTGGGAACGACACCGCCCAAATCCACCACGCCAACCAGCGCGATTGAAGAAGATGAGTGATGGGGCGGCGCTTTTACATGATCCTGCTGCCGGTGCTGACAGGCCTTGCCCTGGCCGCATTGGCGCTGGCTTTTTATGCGCCGGCCTTGCGGGAGACCTTTGTGTTTAAGCCGGCGCGGGCCGCGGCCGAGCGCACCGTCCGGCGCATCGCCGAGGCCGAGGCGGTGCGGCTGCGCAAAGAGGGCAGCCTGTTGCCGCTCTCTGCTTCCCAGACGGTTGCCGGATCGCATGTGTTGGGTCTGGACTGGGAGACGGTTGCCGCAAGCGGCTTTCAATTCGACGCGCATATTCAGCCCAACCAGCATCTGCAAATTCGCGCCTTGCCCAAGCCGGAAGCGGTGAGTGCGCTGGAAGTCGCACCGCAGATTTATGTCGCCGACATCTCGCCCAAAGGACAATTCCTCTCCGGGGTGTGGTCGCCATGAGGGGATCCGGGCTTGCATGGACAGTGGTGGTGGCATCGGTCCTGCTTTGCGGACCCGCCCATGCTGTGCCGGCGCCGGTGCCGGCCGAGACCGTGGTGAAAGCGCCCGACTGGCGCCTGGGCTCGACCTGGTATTACAGCGACGGCTATGGCCTGAAAGTGTCCGCCAACAGCGGCGGTGTTACCACCTTCGACCGCCTTGATGCGCCGGGACAATGGTTTTCCCGCCAAGGTTTTTTGCGCAAGGACCTGGTTTCGGGCACGGCCACACGCAATTCCATCTACCGGACCATGCCGGATCAAGCCGGCGCCAGCCTTTCGGCCGCCACGCCGCTGACCTTCCAGCGGGAATATCTCGCCAATGGCCAGTTGGTGGTGCATGCCAGTTCCTGGACGGTGGAAGGACGGGAGACCATCACCGTGCCGGCCGGCACTTTTGACTGCTGGATCATTGTCTGGCGGACCCGCAGCCTGCGCTCGGATTGGACCGGTTTTGAACGCTGGTGGTACAGCCCGCAGGCGCAAAATTATGTGCGGCTGGAATATAAATACGGCAATAGCGATGAAGGCTCGCGCGTCCTGATGCGTTACAGCCTTGGCCAGGAAATTGCCGCTGCCCCACCGGCCGCTCCACAGGTGCAAACAGCGGCCCCGCAGGTGCAAGCGGAGCCGGTAAAAGCGCCGGAGCTTGCGGCGGTTGTTCCTGCGCCGCCGCCGCCGGTAGAGCGCGAAGCGATGCCGGCCCCTGCGCCGCCGCCTTCGCCGCCCGCTGCTCCAGACAGGACGGAAGCTGCCGAGGCCCCACCGGCCGCTGCGAAAGCGGAATCGGCGACCGTGAACGCGCCTGAGGTTGCGGCGGTGACGCCTTCCTTGCCCACCCCGGTGGAACGCGAACCGATGCCCGCTGTTGCGCCGCCGCCTCCCCTCCCCGCCGTTCCGGCAAAGACGGAGACTGCCGAAAGCGCCAGGGCCACAGCGGCGGAAGTTGTGCGCGAAGACAAGCCAGCGCCGCCCGTTGCCGAGCCCGCGGTGCCGGCCAAAGCCAAGGGCCCTGCCGGCACCATGGCCGCTGCACCGCCGGCGCAAAGGCCTGCGGTTCTGCCGGCTGTGAAAGCAGCGGCAAAACCGGCGCCGGAAAAGGCGGCTGCCGCGGCGCCGGCCGGCGATGCAGCCATGCCTTGGCGGGTTCAGCTTGCCTCGTCCAAGGATGAGGCGGCGCTGAAAGCCGAACTGGAAAAATTGCGGGCGGCGGAAAAAGCCCGCTTCAAGGATGTGCCGTCCGGCATCGCCGCCGCCGAGATCGAAGGCCGCGGCACTTTCTATCGCGCCTGGGTCGGCGCCTTCCCCACCGCCACGCAAGCCACTGCTCTGTGTGACAGCTTCAAGTCTGCCGGTCATGAGTGCGCGGTTGTTCGCTATGCGGGCGACGGCAAGAAGCTAGCTTCCCGCTAGCCGCCTCACCCTTCGACAAGCTCAGGGTGAGGAAAAAATAAAATGAAGTCCTCATGCTGAGCCTCCTCATCCCGAGCCTGTCGAGGGGCGAAGCATGAGGACAGCGATCGAAGCTCAAATCAAAAAGGCTCTAGCAACCGCTCGATCCACGGCGTCACAGCCGGCACCAGCACAAAGATCGCGGCACTGGCACAGAGAAATGGTCCGAAGGCGATGGCGCTTTGTCCGCCAAGCCGTCCCTTGAGCAGCGAAGGCAGACAGGCAACCAGCCCCAGGGCAAAGGCCAGCACCAGGAAAAAAGGCACGCTTTCCAGACCCAGCCAGGCGCCCAGCGCTGCCGCCAGCTTCACATCGCCCTGCCCCATGCCTTCAATCTTTGCGCGCCAGCGATAGGCCATGCCGATGGCCAGCAGCAGCAGGCCGGCGCAGGCCGCGCCTTCCAGCGAAGCCATAAGGCCCGGCCCATACAAGGCGCCATAACACAGCCCCAGCGGCAGCAAAGGCAGCACCAAGATGTCCGGCAGCAATTGCTCGGCCAGATCAATCATGGCAAGCGCCAGCAGTACCGCCAGAAGACCGAACACCCAGGCTGCCTGCGCCGTCCAGCCCAGCATCAGCACGCTGAGCAAGGCGGCGCCGGCGGTGAGAAGCTCGACGGCGATATACTGCCGGCCAAAGCCATGGCCGCAATGGCGGCATTGTCCCTTGAGCAGCAGGCAGGAAATCAGGGGGATGTTGTCATGCCAGGCAAGCGCCACGCCGCAGGCATCGCAGCGCGAGCCCGGCCAGGAAATGGCGGCGAGCGCCTGGCCGCCGGTGGCGAATAGTCCTTCGTCGCGCAAAACCAGCGGCGGCAGCCGCGCGATCACCACGGTCAGAAAGCTTCCGATGGCGAGGCCCCCCAGCAGGGCGGAAACCAGAAAGATCGCGGCCGGCAAGGTCATGCCGCCGGCGCTTCCTGCGGCCGCACTTCCTCCAGCAGCCAGCGTAGCAGCCGGTCGCGACATTCGGCAGGCCGGGTGAACATCACCCCGCACATGGCATCGCCGGAGAACATGATCTTGATTTCCACATCGCCAAAGCCTTCGATCCACAGATCGCCGACCGCGCCGGTTTCCGGCGGCGCGTCCATCAGCAGCAAGGCACCGGAACCGGAAAGATCGCCGATGCGAACGGGGAATATCTCGCCGTCCAGGCCGACCATGCCCTTAAGCTCCACCTGATAGCGTTTTTCGCGGCGGCGTTCGGCGCCGGTCAGTTGTTTGGTGTCATCCAGATCGGGCATGGCATTCCTCAAGGCGAAGGCAGGTTGGTCAGCTTCCGGATGGTGAAATACTGATAGCGGTTGCTACCGTTATTGTTGGTGATGAGGCCGCAATGGGCGCCCTGGCTGGGGACTTCGCAAAAGCGTAGTTCCAGCAGCGGCAGCGTGCCGGCCGAGGCCGCCACCAGCGATGACGCGGTATAGGAGGACGTTGCCATCAGATAATTGCTGAAATTATGTTGGCCGGGAACACCGTCCGTCCCTCCCGTCGTGGTGGCGGTAATGGTGTAACCGGAAGCCTCATCCAGATAGCTGAAGGTCTTGATGTTGTTCAGCTCGTTGAAATAGGCCTGCAGTGTCGGAACGGCCTGTAAGTCCGACTGATTGCCGGTGCAGCCCGATCCGCACAATTTGCTGTAGGAAATCCGACTCAGGGCATAATTGAAAGTGCCCATTTCCGCCCAATAGGTCCGGCTGCGGGCCAGTTCCGCCTCCACTGCCCGCTGTTCCACCAAGACCGAACTGTTCATGAACAGGGCGAACATCAGCGAGACGATCAGCCCCACCATGCCGACAAAGACCAGGGCGCTGCCCTGCTGCGAGCGGGCCGTCATGGATCGCTCTCCATGCGGTTCAGGGTGAAAACCGTGCGATAGGTATCGGTGAACAGTGCGGCGCTTTTGGCCCGCTGAATCTGATAGGGATCGGTCACCGTAAAAGTCATTTCCACCGTATCGCCGGCGACGCTGCGGCTGGAAGACTGGAACGTGACATCATTGCCCAGCCAGCCCTGCACCGTCTTTGAACCGCTGCCGCCGCAATCGGGCAAGGGATTGGCGGCGGCCGTGCAAGTGATGGTCATGGCCGCGAACTTGTCCGGCGTCAGGGTGAGATTGTTGCTGGTGTATTGCAGGGCATAATTGTTGCGCAAGCCGCTGCTGGGCGCTGCCGCGCGTCCCCGGATGCCGTAGAGATACTTTGTCCCGTCATTGCCGTTGGAGGTTGCCATGCCGCCATAGGCCAGAAGGCGAAAGGTTTCGCGGGCATGGCGGTTCATTTCCAGCTTGGCATTGAGTTCGTCATACCAGCCCAGCGCCTTCACCAGAAAGCCGGCCGAGGTCAGCATGATGATGCCGCTGGCCGCCGCCGCGATGGTGAGTTCAAGAAAGGTGAATCCCGCCTGCCGCCTCATCGGGTGGTCCGCCCGATAATGGTGCTGAGACTGACGGTGCGGATGTTGCTGGGGGTGGTTGCCGCGCCCGAAACCAGCCGGAAGGGATATTCCAGAAACAGATCCAGCTTCTGGCAACTGCCGGCCAGCGAACCGCCGAAACCCAGACAGGGGCAGCCATCGCTGCCGACCACGCATTGTGCGGGCGTCACCGCGGTGAGCACCCAGCTGAGGCGGGCCATCACATTCTGCCCCTGGTCCAGCCAGACATAGTTGCGATTGGCAGTGCCCAGCCCCCCGGTTGCGACCCAGACCAGGAAGGGCGCGCCGGTGCCGCTCTGAAAGGTGGCGGATGAGGTGGTGGTATAATCGTTGCCGCTGGTCATGTAGGGGCTAAGACCGGCGCTCGAATAAGTCAGCCGGCTGGCGGGGAAGGGCACGCTATTCTCATAACCAATGGTCAGGGCACCGCCGAGGGTACCGTAAGCGGTGTTGTTATAGAGGGCGGTCAGCCGCTCCATTTCCGCATTGGCGACAAAGACGGCCTTCTGGCGCTGGATCAGGTCATTGGCGCGGCGGTCGGCCACCACCCAGGAGGTGCCGAGGCCGATGATGAAAATGGAAAGCACCATGGCCGCGGCCATGACTTCCATCATGGTGAAGCCGCTTTGCGCCCCAGCCTTATTTGGTAAGCGCGTGGGTTTCACTCAGCCCCTCCAGCCAGGTGAACTTGACCGAATCCTGACCCGTGATGGCGTCCTGGCCATTGGGCGGCGCCGGATAGCGATAGACAATGACGCGGCCTTCGCGGGCGGCGTCGGTTGAGGTCGAGCTGTTCACCCAGCCGGTCGGGGTCTGTTTGGAGGACGACATGCGGCAGACCGTGCTTTGCGGCCCGGTAACGGTGGTGGTGCTGGTGGCGCGCAAAATCGCCCAGACTTCGAACTCCACGGTGGGGTCGCCGGTCTCGGACGAGGCGATAAAGTTCTGGCTGGTGGTGCTGGCGCAAAGCGTGCTGTCGCGGCAGATGACGACAAAGCAGAAATTGCCGGTGGAGGCCGGATCAACATTGAGGCCCGAGGTCAGCACGGTTTCATCCAGTGTGCCGCCGGAGCAGCAATAGGTGCCGTTGCGAATCTTGTAACTGCGTTCCTTGGAGGCGATGTCCAGAAGATAGGGCTTGGCTTCGGCCAGATGGGCCTGTTGCAGATAGCCGCGATAGGCGGGAATGGAAATCGCCGCCAGAATGCCGATCACCGTAACCACGATCATCAGCTCGATCAGCGTAAAACCGGCCTGGCCCAAGCGCTTGCGCATGTTTTGATAGTAGGGTTCGCAGGCTTGCCAAGCGGTTAAACCAGGCGCCGGAACCGCTTGTCGGCTGGAGCAGCGCCGGTTTAGAGCGGATTGTTTCCAAGTGTACCAAAATCTTGTCATCCCGGATGCACCGCAGCACGGAGTGGTGCGGTGCTGATCCGGGACCCATTGTACCGGTGTCTCATGGGTCCGTTCATACGCTGTCGCTATGAACCTGCGGCGCACGTTCGCAGCTTTCGCAGGTCCACCGGACCTGCTCACCCGCTTTAGCGGGCCGCTGCTCACCACGCTGCGCCGCGCACGGGATGACAGTTAATGATGATGGCCGGCTCGGGGGCCGGCCATGGTGAGATGGGGAAAGATGCGCCATCCATAAAATCGGTCTTACACCCGCTGGCGGCTGACTTCGTCATAGAGGCCGACAATTTCCTGAGCCACCAGAGCCGCTTCGGCATCGCTCAAAGCCGCCAGGGTGATGGTGGCGTCTTCTTCGTCGGCGCTGCTGTTGCTGCGGGCGAATTGCCGGCGGATGGCTTTCAGGCGCTCAAAGCCCGCGGCGGGAAGGTTCTGTGCATTCAGCGCGCCGAGATGGCGATAGGCCTGGCGCACTCTTATGGGAAGAACCTCGCTACCGGTCGAAAGCTCGACGGTAGCGAGGTAGAGTTTTCCCCAGGCAAAGGCAAAGGGGCCGGGCACGCGACGCCCCTTTCGCCTGCCGCCTTAACCGGCCGAGGTGGCGGTGGCGGCGCCGGCAGCCGAGCAATAACCGCCGGCGGTGGCGCCGGTCAGGTCGGTTCTGCCGTTGACATAGGCGGTGCGATTGACGTGGCCATCCCAGCCTGGCTGGTTGGAAGCGACGCTGGAATAGATCACCTTGCCGCCGGAGACCGAAGCGTTGGAACGGCCGGTGGCGGTGATGCAATAAACCACGTCACCGGTGGACGGACCTGCCGTCGCGACAATGGCGCTGATGACATAGTTGAAGTGCCCGTCCTTGGGCAGTTGGATCTGCGGGATGAGAGCGGAAATCTCGCCGGTGCCGGAAAGGTCAGGCGTGGCGACCTTGGTGTCCACCGC
>JAFAVT010000105.1 GCA_019242275.1 Alphaproteobacteria bacterium | reverse complement strand
TGTTGGCCAGCAGCGGCAGTCGCGCGGACTTGGCCAGGCGGTCCAGCCGGGCCAGCCGCCGTGCATCGTCCCCCTGATACAGATGGTTGGCGCCCAGCCAAACGCGTCCGGGTGCCGCTCCGCGCAGACGATGCAGCACCGCGATATTCAGTGTGCGCGCATCCTCCGGCGGCATCACAATCAGATTCAGTCCCTCCTGCCAGTCCAGCAGATCCGCGATGCCCAAGTAACATTCGCCTTTCTCCGCCCGCTGCTTGCCGAGGGAAAGCAGGCGGGCCAGCCGCGCCCAAGCATGTTTATCAGATGGGTAGGCGAGAATGTCGGGCGTGCTGCCGTCGGCAAACACCAGCCGCGCCCCCACTGCCAGCCGCACCTTGTGTTGCTTGGCAATGGAATGGGCCCGCACTACGCCAGCGACAGAGTTGCGATCGGCGATGCCGATGCCGGCCAGGCCCAGCGCCGCTGCCTGCACCGCATATTCCTCCGGATGCGAGGCGCCGCGCAGGAAGGAAAAATTGCTGGTGATGGCCAATTCGGCGTAGGTCATGCGAATAGTCCATGCACGAACCAGCGCGGCTCGGCGGCCTTGCCATAAAGGCCTTCGCGATAAAGCCAGAGACGCGCGCCATCTTTGCAGGCGACGCGGAAATAATCGCGCGTTGGCGCTTCCTCCCCGCGCCACCATTCCATGGCGATGCGTTCCGGCCCTTCATGAGCAACGACTTCGTGCGCCACCCGCCGCCAGCGGAAACGCAGCGGTACGCCGTCCGGTGCGGTGGCCATGGGCGTATTGTCCAGTGGCTGAGGTTTTGAAAACAGCCGCAGCGGCCGGGCGCCCAGCAGCGTGTCCTGCGGCGGCAGGGACGCAGGGGCGAATTCGCGTGCCATCTGCGCCGGCAGCGCCGCGCAGGCGGCTTCGGGCGTGTGCGTGTCTTGCTCCATTAGCCGCAGCACATGCTGCTTTCCCAGCCGCGCTGTCAGCCGGTCGGCCAGGCACGCCAGGGCTTGGGCATCGTTGCCATTCGACAGCCCGTCCTGTGCCGCGTCCAGATTTTCGGTCTCATCGGCGCAGAGCCGCACCAGATCATAGCCAAAGCCGGAATCATAATCGCAATCGCGCGTGGTCAGACGGTCGACAAAGAGGCGGCGGATAAAGGCGGCGTCGCGCAGCGGCCGGCTGGTGCCCGCGGTCAGGCTCTGCACCGCGCCGTCAAGGCGAAAGAGCAGCAGCGTCAGTCTTCGCGCCCCTTGGCCACGTTCACCCAGTAACAGCGTCAGCCGCGCCGCCAGTTCTTCGGTGATGATCAAAATATCCTCCATCCGCACCAAGGGCTCGGCAAAGGCGCGTTCGACAGTGAAACGCGGCGCAAGCTGGCGGGGCGCAATGGCTTCATCATGCCGTCCCAGCGCACGGTCGAGCTGCAGCCACAAAATGGTGCCGAAGCGCGCCGCCAGCGGAGCACGTGGCAAAGAATATAGCGCGCCGATGCAGGTAAAGCCGCTGGTCTTAAGACCGGCGATGATTTCCATATCCAACCGCAGCCCGGACAAGGGCAAATCGGCCATGGCTTCGCGCTGTCCGCCCGGCGGAACAATTGTTGTCTTACCGTGCCGCGCCAGGGCATAAGCGGCGCCCACCGTGTCGGCAATTGCGGCGCGAGCGGCAAAACCGAAACGCTGCAATCGCTGTAGCAGATCGCGATGCAGATATTGTTCGCCGCCGAAAAGATGGGCGCAGCCGGTAATGTCCAATGTCAGGCCATCAGGCGGCGCCAGTCCCACCAGTGGGGTATAACGCAGGCACCAGCCGCCGATCTGTTCCAGAAGCGCTTGATCGGCGCTTTCGTCCATCGCCGCCACGCTCAAGGCTGGAAACATGGCGCGGGCATCAGCCAGCGGCAATCCAATACTGAGTCCCAGCCGTGCCGCCGCGTCATTGACGGCGGTAAGCAATTGGGCATTGCCGACCGCTCCCGCTATGACCAATGGTTTCTGTTTGTCACGCCGCGCGAGGCGGTCGGTGGCGAGCCGGCGCAGCCACAGGGACAGGAAGCGCCGCGAAACTTGCTTCATCGCAATTCCATTCCACATTCCAGGCACCGCAAGGGCCGCGCTGGTTCTTTTCCAGAGTGAGGGCGAAAGCCAGAGTGCCGATGCCGCCCAACCCGTCTTGACGTCCTTGCGCCGCTGCCACCCGCCAGCGCGTGCCACAGGCACTGGTGCCGGCGCGGAATTGCTGCCGCAGCAGGAGTCCAAGCGCCCGCCGCTCCTGCAACACCAGATTGAGCCGACGCGTGGCAGTGAGGTCAGCCATTTCGCCGGGGCCCGCCAGCTCACCGATCACCGCGGTAACGCCGGGCGTACGCAGACTTTCCTCCATCGCCCACAGCGTGTCTTTTGCAGTATGCGTCTCCACCAGCAGCCAACGGGAAGAAGCAATGCCGAACGGCGCTCCACCCAGGCCATAGGGCCTGCCGCCTTCCAGCGCCGCCATGCATTGCTGGATCCAGACAACGCTGCCCGCACCGTTCCGCGCCGCCAAAGCGCAGGCAAAGCCCGCCGCCGTACCGAGATTAAAAAGCCCGGCAGGTACGATCTCATGCACCCGGTGCCGATCCAGGCCACCTCCTAAGATCTCATCCAGCGCCGCCGGCCCCAGGACCAGTCCCGACTCCTGCATTTGCGCAAGAGAGACGGAAAAACGGCCGGAAAACCTAGAAACGCCGGCTTTTCTCATAGAATGTTCCTGTTTTGTTCCTATTGATTCCAGAGCCCGGCCCGGCCGTCAAGCAGTAACGGAATCGACTTTTTCCTTGGGCTTTCTGGCCCCCATCTCGGCCGGCTTGCTGGCCAGGAACAGCACGGGCCGCCCCCCCAGCATCACTTCGGTTGCGGTCTCGCCGAAAAAGAGATCATCGCCGGGACGCACGCTCACCCCCATTACGATCAAGCTGTGACGGCTGGCGGATTGAAGTATCGCCTTGGCGGCATCGCCCGAGCCGGCAATGCGGCTTTGCAATTTCACTTCATAGCGTTCTGCCAGACGCGCCATGTCCTTCAACAATTCTTCTTCGCGGGCACGCGTGCGCTGTTTGCGATCTTCCCGCGCAGCATACACGATTGTAACAGCGGCGCCCGTAGCGCGGGCCAGGGCGAAACTCAACTCGGCAGCGTGACGCGCGATTTCGGTGCCATTCACCGCCACCAGCAAACGGGTCCCCCGCTTCAGCACTGGCGGTGCTTCCTTGCCGGGAGAAAACAGCACAATATTCCCGGTGAATTCCAGTGCCAGCCGCGATACTTGCGATGTGAAACCGCCATCTTCCTCGCAGCATTCCTTCACACCGATAAACAGTGCGTCATAACCCTTGCGAACTTCGTCGCGGACAATATCGGCAGGGGTTTCTTCCTCCGGCCTGCGTTCCGTCAAATGGACCTTCTCCGGATCCGGTTCATGCTCGTCGGCGATCACTTTCGCGGCCGCCTGCTTGGCCCCATGTTTGACCTCCTTTGCCACCGGGTCCTTGAGCGGCGGCGCATCGCTGCCGCCTTCCGCAACGTTCACAATGGTAACGGGCATGCCCTGGGCGCCGGCAACCAGGCCGGCGAGACGGGCCGTGAATTTGCCGGCCTCGCTTTCGTCTGCTGCCAACAGCAGCCGTTCCAATCCGGGCAAAAAGCCCGTCTCGTCCACCGCCTCACGGGCAATGCGGGTTTCTTCCTCTTTTCGCATCGGCACCTGACGAAGAGCACTGCGCAACATGGGCGGCATGGCCAGGGTAGTGAGAATCGCCATAGTGACAATCATGGTGTAGAGGTTCTGGGTCAGCGCGCCGACAGAAAGACCGATGGAGGCCACCACCACTTCTGTGGAGCCGCGCGCATTCATGGCGCAGCCCAGCGCCACGCCTTCCTTCCGGGTTAGGCCGCCAAGCTCGGCCCCTGCAAAAGCGCCGCTGAATTTTCCCAGGCTGGCGATGGCCACCAGCCCCATCGTCAACAACAGGAGGTTCCAATGTGCAAGCACGGTCAGATCGGCGGCAAGCCCCGACATTCCGAAGAAGATGGGCATGAAAAAGGCGGTGATCATGCCGCGCAACTGGCCCTGAATATGGTCGGTAAGAATGGGCGATTCTCCGATCAGCACGCCTGAGACGAAGGCGCCCAGCACAGTGCGCACACCCAGCAGATGCGTCATCTCCGCCATTGTTCCCATGATCACAACAATGGCGGTGACGACGGCAAACTCGCTGCGAAAGACATCATTGACCCAGCGGATGATCGTGAAAACCAGATATCGCCCGATGGTGAAGCTGAAACCGAGGAAGATCGCGATACCGGCCACCGTTTCCAAGACCGACAGGACACTGAAATTCTTTTGCCCGGCAATGCCGAAAGTAATCGCCATGATCACCCAGCCCATTGTGTCCTCAATGATGGCAGAGGCGACGATGATCTGCCCCAGATTGCGGCGCATGAAATTCATTTCCCGCACCACCATGGCCACGATCTTGACGGAGGAGATGGAAAGGGCGGTGCCGAGGAATAGCGAAGGTACCAGCCTGCCGCCTATACCGGCCGGCAGCAGCGACACCGGCAGCAATTGCCCCAGCAGAAAGCCGCCCGCGAAAGGAACTGCGACCCCCATGGTGGAGATGCCGATGGCGGCAGCCTTTACTTTCTTTACCAGCCGAAGATCGGTTTCCATCCCGGTGAGCAAAAGCAGGAACAGGATGCCGATCTGGGAAAGCCCGTCAATCATGCCTTTCTGGGTTTCGTCGCCGGGAAAAAAGAAATGCCGCGCCGCCGGCCAAAGCGCGCCCAGCAGCGACGGACCCAAAATCACGCCCGCCAGCAATTGTCCCATCAGGGCCGGCTGACCAAGGCGGGTGAGGCCTTCGCCCAGCACCCGCCCCACCAGCAGCAGCAGCAGAATCTGCGCCACCATGATGGCTTCGCTGCGACCGCTGGCGGAGGCGCCGTTGCCGGCGGCTTTGCCGACTGCTTCCGCCGCCCCGGCAAGATGCGGTGATAAACAAAGGATAAGAGTCAGAAGCGCGAAAGTGCAGAAAAGGCGGGATGAAAATCGCATATTACACGGGGCGAAAATTGCCTGCAGGAATAACGCGCATGTTCCTCTAAGGCTGCGCCGGCGGCGCTGTAAGGGAGGAAGCCGGTTCGTTGCGAATTACCGGCGCCTGCCGGGTGACCGGCAATAATATCTCGGCTGCATTCAGTGCGGCCTGGGCCTCTTTCTGAAGTGCGTACAGCGCCTTCCAGTAATCGGCACTGCGCACCATGGCGCGAACGGTCATCACCGCGGTATATTCCTGCAGTTCCGAAACCACGACATTGGTTTGCGGCTCCATTAGCACCAAAGGGTTGGCTTTCAGCATTTCGGTCAGGACCTGCTCTACTTTCTCAAGATCATTGGCGCGGTCCACTGGGACGGTAAACTTTACCCGCCGCAGCCGTTCGCGCGTGAAGTTTGTGATGGTGGCACTGAAGATTTCCGAATTCGGAACAGAGACAAACACATTGTCGCGGGTGATGATGAGCGTGGTGAAAAGCCCGATTTCTCGTACCGTTCCCTGATGGCCGCTGGCGATCGCCACGAATTGGCCGACACGGAAGGGCCGTAATACGAGCAGCATGACCCCGGAAGCGACATTTGACAGGGTGCCCTGAAGAGCCAGCCCTATCGCCAGGCCCGCGGCTCCCAGTACTGCGATCAGGCTGGTGGTCTGGACTCCGAAATTGCTGATCACCAGCAATAGGGTCAGAACCAGAATGGCATAGCGCGCCAGGGAAGCGATAAGCGGTTTGAGGGTGAGATCAATGGGCAGATGCGTCAGCGCTCGCTCCAGCCCACGTTTGGCCCAAGTGGCCAGAGTCCAGCCCGCCACCAGAATGACGATGCCCAACACCAACTTTATGCCGCCGTCCACTACCAGCAACTGAAGCTGAGTCCAGAAATCCGGCGCTGGATGGACTGGCGTGGCAGGAGGCGTTGGAGCAGGGGCCGCCATCGTATCCTCTTTGGGTTCCCATGGGAACGCATCGAGGGTTCCCGGCGTTCCGAAAACACCTGCATAGGACTTGCCCATGAACCTCAAAAACACCATCGAAAAAGCCGGGAAAAAGCTTCACGCTGTCATATCTCCAGCCCCGGCCGGCGATATCCTCGACACCCTGCGCCGGGAACATGACCAGGTGCAGAGCCTGCTGGAAAAGCTGGTAAAGAGCGACAGCGCCGGCGAACGCCGTGACCTCCTGACAGAGATCAAGGCGGCGTTAATTCCCCATACCAAAGCTGAGGAAAAAACCGTCTATGACCGCGTTCTGGGACTCAAAGGCAACAAGGCCAAGGTGGACGGCCATGAGGGCTATTTCGAGCATGAAGCCGCCAGCCGCATGTTGGCCAATCTCGGCAAGATCGAAAGGATGACCTCAAGCGAATTCACCGCCGCTGCCAAAGTGCTCAAAGAACTTATTGACCACCATGTCGAGGAGGAAGAGCGCAATATATGGGCCGATGTGAAGGAAAACTTCTCGGATCGCCAGCGGGTTCTGATGAACGAGGAGTTTGAGGCCGCCAAAAAGCGGATAAAGATTCCCCACTGAGGCGCGCCGGCCTCACCAGAGGCACGATGCGGAAATTCTCATCTCTCCTGTGTCCCAGCCCGGCGGGTCTTTATTGCCCGCCGGGCGATTTTTATATTGATCCTGTCCGGCCGGTAGAACGCGCTGTTGTCACTCACGGCCATGGTGACCATGCCCGGACCGGCCATGGCGTGGTGGTGGCAACGCCCGAAACTCTTGCCATAATGGCCGCCCGCTATGGAGAGAGTTTTGCCGGCGCGCGCGAGCCGATGGCATATGGCGCAACGCTGAGCCGCAACGGCGTAACGGTTCGATTGGTGCCGGCCGGCCATGTGCTGGGTTCAGCCCAGGTTGTGATCCAATGGAACGGCATGACCATGGTGATCTCGGGCGACTATAAGCGCCGCCGCGATCCCACCTGTTTGCCGTTCGAGCCGATTGCCTGCGATGTCTTTGTCAGTGAAGCGACGTTCGGGCTGCCGGTCTTCGTCCATCCGCCGGATGGCGAGGAAATCGCCAAGCTGTTGCAATCGGTGCGGCAGTTTCCCGATCGCACCCATCTTGTAGGCGCCTATGCCCTGGGCAAGGCCCAGCGCCTCATTCGGCTGCTGCGGGAGGCAGGTTATGACGATACCTTGTATATGCATGGCGCACTGGCTTCCATGAACGCGCTGTATGAAAAACATGGCGTCTCGCTCGGCCCACTGGCCCCGGCCACCACCGACAGCAAGTTCAAGGAAATCAAGCAGAGTCTGGCGGGGAAGATCGTGCTTGCCCCGCCTTCCGCCATTGCCGACCGCTGGAGCCGCCGCTTCGCTGACCCCTTGCCGGTCTTCGCCTCCGGCTGGATGCGGGTGAGGGCCCGCGCCCGACAGCGGCATGTCGAACTGCCGCTGATTATCTCTGACCATGCCGGCTGGAACGAACTTATCCAGACCATTGACGAAGTTCAGCCGGAGCAATTGTGGATCACCCATGGCGCCGAGGAGGCCTTGCTACGCTGGGCGACATTG
>JAFAVT010000186.1 GCA_019242275.1 Alphaproteobacteria bacterium | reverse complement strand
GAATGCGCCCGGCCAAGGGATTGACGTTGCCGGCCCCGTCGGCGCGGGCATAACGCAGAAAAGCGACCAGATCGCGGGTGGCGGCGAAACCGATGCCCATCACCTTCGGATCTTTCGCCATAAAGGTGAGGTTGTAATTGAATTTCGGATCGAAACCATTCTTGAGACAAAGTTTGGTCATGTCCGGCGTACCGGGATAAGGCCGGTTGGCGCAATCGGCAAAAGCCCAGTCGGCGCGCGGCACGTCCACCGGCTCAGCGATATCGCTGCTGGTGCGGGTCAGCCGGGCGCCTTCGGCGGTAGCGGGCAGGTAATTGCGGCCGAACTCGGTGCCCGGGTTGGTGAAGATGGGAAGCGTTGTGGTGCCAGCCTCCATGTCGAAGAAGCGCACAAAGGCCGGGCTCGTCAGCGCGCTGCCGTCACGGTTATGCGCCACCGGCACCTTGATGGTCTGGAAGTTGGGCCGGTCGTCGGGCAGGTCACCCTGCCAGCCGCTCACCAGGCCGACATGGCCTTCCGGATAATAGCCCGGCTGGCCGCCGCCGCGATTGACCACGAAATAATGCAGCAGGCCGCTGGCTTTGCTCATATCCACCGGCTTGATCATCTGGAAGGTGGCGGAATACGCCACGCGGCCCTGGGCATTGCGCTCGGCCAGGGCGATATCGGTGATGATGCGGTTATGGACGTTGGCGGGATCAAGCGTGCCCTCGAAATGTCCCGACAAAATCTCAAAGGCATTGTTCTGAGGATAAGGTCGCCGCTGTTCGACCACGAATTTGGTCACGGCGGCTTGCGCGGAGGAAGCCAGCAACAGCAGCGCGGCGCATAGTGTCCACAACCCGGTCCGCATTCTATCCTCCCTGCTAAGCGTTGATCTCCAGCTTTTGCTGCGGCTTCATGGCGAAAGTCATCGCAGCGCCAATCACCATCAGGATGATGGTGCCGGCGAACGGCAATTCCCAATTCCTGGTGCTGTCAATGATATAGCCGCCCGCTACCGGGCTAATGATGGCCGCCAGCGCCGAGCCGCAATTCATCATGCCGCTGGCGGTGCCGCTGAGATCGCTGGCAATATCCATCGGTACCGCCCACATCGGCCCGATGGTCATTTCAGCGAAGAAGAAGCCGGCTGCCAGGCAGGCCAGCGAGACATAGAGGTCGTGCACGAACAGCAGCGGCAGCAGCGACAATGCCGTCAGGATCATGCAGAGCGCCACCATAGCGCTGCGGGCCAGCTTCAAATTCCCGGTCTGGTGCAGGAGCCGGTCGGTGACAATGCCTCCCAGCGTGTCGCCGACCACGCCGGCGAAAAAGACGCCGGAGGCGAAGATCGCCGACTTGGTAATCTGCATGTCGTAGCTGTGCAGGAAATATTGCGGAATCCAACTGAGGAACAGCCACAGATTCCAGCCATAGCAGAAATAGACCAAGGTGACGGGCGCCATGCGCCGCGCCAGACGTCCCCATGGCACCGCTTTCGCCTTTGACTGCACCACCGGCAGCACCGCCACTTCCTCCGGCGTGATGCCGGGATGATTGCGGGGCTCTTCGGTGAAGGTGAAAGCCCAGGCCGCTACCCAGGCGAGGGCAAAACAGGCGCAGACATAAAAAGAGGCGCGCCAGCCATAGGTGGTCATGATCACCACGATGACGCCGGGAGCCAGCGCATTTCCGATGCGGGCAAAGGCGTGGGTAATGCCTTGGGCAAAACCGCGATTGGCCTTGGCGACCCAGCGCGACATGGCGGCGGTGGCGGCGGGAAAGGTGGCGCCCTCTCCCAATCCCAACAGCACGCGCGCCGCCAGCAGCGAAACCAGACCCGTTGACAGACCCATGGAGATGTCGGCGGCCATCCAGACCATGCCACAGACAATCAGAGTGCGGCGGGTGCCGAAGCGATCACTGACCCAACCGCCGATAATTTGGAACACCAGATAGGGATAGGCGAAGGCGGAAAAGACCAGCCCGATCTGGGTGCGGTTGAGCTTGAATTCCGTGCTGAAGCCGGCCGCGGCGGTGGAGACGTTCACCCGGTCGAGATAATTGATGAAGTACATCAGGCAGAGCAGCGCCAGAACCGCGCCGGTCGGACGAAACAGTCTGCGCATACGTCCCCCAAAAGGCCGCCCGGCGGGCGGCTCACTTTTTATAATTACGCGGCCAGGCTTCGTGCCGGATGCGTGGCAAAATATTCCATCGCCGATTCGACGCCGCTGCCGGCCAGATTGACGCCTGCCAATTTCATGCCCATCTCGCAGCCCGCCAGGGTAGCCAGCAACGTCAGGTCGTTGCTGTTGCCCAGATGGCCGATACGGTAGGTACGCCCTTTCAGCTTGCCAAGCCCAGCACCCAGCGAAAGGTCAAAGCGTTCCAGGATCAGTTTGCGCAAGACATCGGCATCAATGCCGGCAGGCAGGATCACGCCGGTAAGGATGGGCGAGTGCAGTTCCTGATCGGCACACTGCACCGGCAGGCCCCAGGCATCCACCGCGCCCCGCACCCCCGCCGACCAGCGTTTGTGGCGGGCGAAAATATTCTCCAGACCCTCCGTCTCGATCATCTCCAATGCTTCCGACAGACCATAAAGAAGATTGGTGCTGGGGGTATAAGGGAAATAGCCGGTCTTGTTGGTCTCGAGTATCTCATCCCAGGCCCAGAAGGATTTGGGCAGCTTCGCACTTTTTGATGCGTCTATGGCGCGGGGCGATAGCGCATTGAACCCCAACCCCGGGGGCAACATCAGGCCCTTTTGCGAGCCGCTGATGGTGACGTCCACGCCCCAGGCGTCGTGGGCGTAATCGGCGCTGGCCAGACCCGAAATACTGTCCACCAGCAAAAGCGCCGGATGCTTTGCCGCATCTATGGCGCGACGCACCGCGGCGATGTTTGAGGTGACGCCGGTGGAGGTTTCATTGTGCACCACGCACACCGCCTTGATGCGGTGCTGCTTATCCGCTGTCAGGCGCTCTTCTATCAGGTCGGCCGCAACGCCATGGCGCCATCCCGGCGCATTGGGCAGATCAGCATCGCTGCCCTGCCAGCCCAGAATCTCTGTCGAAAGCCCCAGCCGTCCTGCCAGCCGCGCCCACAGGGCTGCGAAATGGCCGGTCTCATACATCAGGACATGGTCGCCCGGACTGAGAAGATTGACCAAAGCCGCTTCCCAGGCGCCGGTGCCCGAGGAGGGATAGATCATCACCGGATGCGCCGTCTTGAAGATGCGCTTGATGCCCGCCAGCACCTTTAGACCCAATGCGCCAAACTCCGGCCCGCGGTGATCAATGGTGGGAAGGCTGATGGCGCGCAGGATGCGGTCGGGCACCGGGCTGGGGCCGGGAATCTGGAGGAAATGATGGCCGGAGGGATGAAAATCCAGGTTGAGCATGCGATCCCGCGGCCTTTTTCCTTCGCCGCCAAATTGCTATGGATAGGTCCCGATTGCAAACAAGACGGCGTTTTGCTGCGCTGCGGTCGGGCCTGAAAATTGCCCATGCCGCCTCAGCCTCTCCCTTCCACTGACACCAGCAAGCTTCTGGCCCGGCGCCTTGCCGCCGAAACCGAAGGCGAGGTGCTGTTTGATGCCGCGTCGCGGGGCCGTTATGCCACCGATGCCTCGATCTATCAGGTGATGCCGGTGGGCGTTCTGGTGGCAAAGACCCCCGGCGACGTTGCCGCCGCCATTGACATCGCCCGCGACTTGAAAGTGCCCGTGCTGCCGCGCGGCGCCGGCACCAGCCAGTGCGGCCAGACAGTGGGC
>JAFAVT010000069.1 GCA_019242275.1 Alphaproteobacteria bacterium | reverse complement strand
GCATCCGATGGCGATTATCTGCAATTCATCGGCAGCCCCACGGTGCCGACCAACAAGACCGCCGTCCAGGTCAATACCGACCTTAATTCCAAACTGACGGAAGTGACGGTCGCTTCGGCTTCCACCTGCAATATTGGCACCGCGGCCTCGCCTAAGGTGGAAATCAGCGGCACCACCACGATCAACAGCCTCGGCACCTCCACCAATTGCCGGCGCACGGTGCGGTTTTCTGGCGCGAGCCTGACGCTGACGCACAATGCCACCAGCCTGATCCTGCCGGGCGGTGCAAATATCGTCACGGCGGCGGGGGACACCGCAGAGTTTCATTCTGACGGCAGCGGCAACTGGCGCTGTGTTCGCTATACCCGGGCCCACGGGGGCGCAGCGATCTTCACCGGCGTCACCGGTAGCGGTAATGACGTCGGCAGCAACAGCCCGACCTTTACAGGCACGACTACTTTCCCGGGAGCGACCGTGGTCGGCTCATCAGGGCGCGTTGGTATCTTGGGAGCCGTCAATTCTGGCGCTGGCATCAATATCGTCGGCAGCGGCATTTTTGCCAACGCGGGAGAAAGCAATACGGCCTTCGCGGGCAATCCAACTGACAATATCGCTTTCACTGGCCCAAGTGGTTATTGGTGTTTCCGTAGTGATACATCCCATAATCTTATTGTTGGGATGTATAACTCTGGCACGGAAGCTAAGGCGGTTCAAATCGCCCAATCTGGCCTTGTCACTATCCTCGCGCTTGCCGCTGGTGGTGCGGCCGGATCACCTGGTGGGGCTGCCGGCACTCATTCGCTGCGCACCACCAGCGGCAGCGTTTGGGTGTCTATCTCCGAAAGCACCACTTCTGGCACACCGTTGGGGCACGCAATCTATTATTCCGGGGCTGCGCCGAATGGTACCAGCAGCGAGTTTCTGTATTGCATTGACAATTCCGCGGCGCGCGCCGCGATCCGGTCGAATGGCGGTCTCGCCAACTATTCAGCAAACAACGTCAACCTTTCCGATATCACAGTGAAGCCGCAGTTTGAGCGGTATTCCAGCGATGAACTGGACAGGCTCGAAGCTGCTTTCATTTCGGTGGATTGGGGCAAGTTCAAATATCACGACCAGACACATGACGACTGGAATTATGGCTATAGCGCGCAAGGGGCGGCGTCGGCATTTGCCAACGTCAACCCCGGTCTGGTGGACGTGTGGAACCCGACAGAAAGGGTTCTTGTTGGCAAGGACGATGATGGCAACCCTGTCTTCGAAGAGCGCAACACGCCTATCGAGCGGCAGCTTAAGGGTGTCTATGAGACGGACCTGAATAACATCGGCAATGCCCTGCTGGCGCGCGCCTTGAAGCGCGTTTCAGTTTTGGAAGCCGAAGTCGCCGCTTTGAAGGCTGTTGCCTAACTGCCAACAGGATCACCCGCATGTCGTCATCCGCTCACCGGCGGCTGCGTGCCGCCATGTCCAAACTGCAAGTGAAGAGAGGAAAAATCGTGAAGATCACCGTTGAACAAGCCGTCAATTCCACCCGTGCTCTGGAACATCTGAACACCGCCTGCGTCTTTGAGCAGGGATTGGGGATCGCCTTCGCCCTGGCCAGCAATGAAGTCGTCAAGGTGGTCAAGGCCTATGCCGAAGAGCGCCAGAAGCTGGCCAAGAACTTCGCCAAGCGGGACGAAAACGACAAGCCCATGAAGCGCATCGTCGTCACCCGCGAAGGCGAGCAGGAAATCTTCGACATGGACGATGACGCCCAAGAGCGCTTCAACGAGGCCAACAAGGCCGCTTTGGCGCAACAGGTGGAAGTCAATGTCTCTCCCGTCCTGCGCAGCCAGCTTGCCAAGGAAAAGCTGCCAGGCTTCGTCTATGCCACCCTCGACTGGCTGATCGTTGCCGAAGTGCCGAAGCCGGCGCCGGCAGAAGCGGCCTAATGGCGGTCGCCTGGCCGCAACAGGGGGCGGTAATTGCCCTTGCCGCCCCCCTGATCCGGCAGTTTGAGGGCTTCCGGTCGGCGCCGTATATCTGCCCGGCCGGCAAACCCACCATCGGTTACGGTACGACGCGCTACCCAGATGGCACGCCAGTGGCGCTGACTGACAAGCCGTGCACGCCGGCCCAGGCCGAAGAATGGCTGGAATGGTCGGCGCGGCGTCTCATGGCCGCTTTGGCTGCGTCGGGCGCGGTGACGCGGCCACCAACCTTGCATCAGGCCGCGGCCTTGGTGTGCCTTGCCTACAATATCGGCGTCGGCTGCCATGATGGCGTGAAAGGCGATCTCGCGGACTCGATGCTGCTGGAAAAGTTCAACACCGGCGACATCGCCGCCGCTGCCGATCAATTCTTGGTTTGGGACAAGGCGCATGTGAATGGCGTTCTGGTGGCCGTGCCTGGGCTCTTGGCCAGGCGGCGGGCGGAACAGGCGCTGTTCCTACAAGCTGACGCTTCTTGAGAGCGATTAGATCAACAACCTCAACCTTCTAGGAGAGTGGCGATGAGCGAACTTGGCCAGACCGAACGCGCCGTGGTGACCCGCTTGCGGGCGGAATATCAATCGCTTTCCGCTGACGCGAAGGGGGAGTTTCACCGCCTGGTTGGGTTGGTCGAAAATTCGCCGTCCAGCGCCTTCATCGCCGGCATTCTTGTCGGCTGTGCTCTTTGGGCCGCCGTCTCGATCTTCATCTGACCATGAGTGATGCCGGCGTCCCCACGCTCACCAGCCTGAAAATCGAAAATCCGCATCTGCGGGATGCCGCGGCTTTCATCGGTGAGATTTCGCGGCCGGTCTCGATCCTGATCGTCTCTTTCGGTGCCTGCGTTGCCACCATCACGATTGCACAACGGATAACCGGCGACGGCACTGGCGCGGGCTTTTTCATCGGCGCTGTCTTCGCCGGCCTGGCGGCGCTCTATTGGGGCAAGGCGATGGAAAAGATCGCCCAGATCAAACAGGGGGCGCAGTAATGTTTGGTTTCGACCTACCGCTATGGGCCATAGGGCTTCTCGGCGGCGCTGGCAACTTCTTCAAGGCGCTGTGGACCTTTGTTTCAAAGCCGCCC
>JAFAVT010000142.1 GCA_019242275.1 Alphaproteobacteria bacterium | reverse complement strand
ATTGTCACCGAGATTCCCTATCAGGTGAACAAGGCAGTGCTGCAGGAACGCATTGCCGAATTGGTGCGCGACAAGCGGGTGGAAGGTATTTCCGACATTCGCGACGAAAGCGACCGTCACGGCATGCGGGTGGTGATTGAACTGAAGCGTGACGCTTCCGGCGAAGTCGTACTGAACCAGCTCTATCGCTTCAGCCAGTTGCAGCAGAGCTTTGGCGTCAACATGCTGGCGCTGAATGACGGCCGCCCGCAGCAGATGAACCTGAGAGAGTTCATCGCCTCCTTTGTCGGCTTCCGGGAAGAAGTCGTCACCCGCCGGACCAAGTTCGAACTCTCCAAGGCGCGTGACCGCGGCCATGTGCTGGTCGGACTGGCGGTGGCGGTGGCCAATATTGACGAAGTGATCCGGCTGATCCGCGCTGCTCCCGACGCCGCCTCGGCCCGCGAACAGTTGATGGCGCGGGCCTGGTCGGCAAAGGATGTGGCACCGCTGGTGGCCCTAATCGCCGACCCCCGACACAGGATGGAAGGCGACACCATCCGCCTTTCAGAGGAGCAGGCTAAAGCCATTCTCGATCTGCGGCTGCAGAGGTTGACGGCCCTGGGCGTGGACGAAATCAATGCCGAGGCCTCCAAGCTGGGCGAAGCGATCCGGGAATATCTGGATATCCTTTCCAGCCGCGCCCGCGTGCTTTCCATCATCAGGGATGAGTTGGTCGCGGTACGGGCTGATTTCGCTACCCCGCGCAAGACCGAACTGATTGATGCGGACGTCGAGATTGAGGATGAGGCGCTGATCGAGCGCGAAGATGTCGCCGTTACCGTCACCCATAACGGCTATATCAAGCGCACGCCGCTGGCCGAATACCGGGTACAGGGGCGGGGCGGCAAGGGCCGCTCCGGCATGGCGACCCGGGACGAGGATTTTGTCACTTCGCTATTTGTCGCCAACACCCATGCGCCGATGTTGTTCTTCTCCTCCACCGGCATGGCTTACAAGCTTAAAGTCTGGCGTCTACCGGAAGCGCGCATTTCCGGCAAAGGCAAGGCGATGGTGAATTTGCTGCCGCTTTCGGAAAGCGAACGTATTACCACCATCCTGGCCCTGCCGGACGAAAGCGAGTGGGAAAAACTGCATGTTGTCTTCGCCACCAGATCCGGCGACGTACGGCGCAACGCCCTGTCCGACTTCGTCCAGGTCAATAAGTCCGGTAAGATCGCCATGAAATTGGCAGACGGTGACGGCATTGTCGGCGTTGCCACTTGTACCGAAGACAATGATTTTCTCCTCACCACCAAATTGGGCAAAGCCATCCGCTTCGCTGTCACCGATGTTCGCGTCTTCAAGGGGCGTGATTCCACCGGCGTGCGCGGCATCAAGCTGGCGGATGGCGACGAAGTTGTCAGTCTTTCGCTTCTCTATCATACCGATGCCACCACGGCCGAAGCGCGCGCCTATTTGAAACAGGCCAGCGCCGCGCGCAGAGCCGAAAGCGGCGAAGCCGAAGCGCCGGCCGAGGAGGTTGAGGCCGATGCCGAAGACACGGGCGAAGAAGCACCTCTCACCTCCGAGCGCTACGCCGCGCTGGGTGCCCGGGAGCAATTTGTGCTCACCGTTTCCAGCAGTGGCTTTGGCAAGCGCACCAGTTCTTATGAATATCGCGCCACCGGCCGTGGCGGCTCCGGCATCGTCGCTATCGGAATGGGCAAGAAAAACAGCGCCGTCATCGCCGCTTTTCCGGTGGAAGAGAGCGACGACCTGATGCTGATCTCCGACGCCGGCCAGACCATCCGTATTGCGGTCGCCGATGTCTCGATCCAGGGCCGGGCCGCCGGCGGCGTCACCATCTTCAAGGTGGACGAGGGTGAAAAAGTGGTCTCGGTCGAGCGTATCGCCGATGTCGGTGGGGATGCGGCGTGAGCCGGGCGCGAGCCGGGCTTTACCCCGGCACCTTTGATCCGGTGACGCTGGGTCATCTCGACATCGTAAAACGGGCGGTCAAATTGGTGGATACGCTGGTGATCGGCGTTGCCATCAACGCCGCCAAGGCGCCGCTTTTTACTTTGGAAGAGCGGGTGGCGATGCTGAAAGCAGAAGCGGGAAAAATTGCCGCCGGCCAAGCCGCCATCAAAGTGAAACCTTTCGACAGTCTGCTGGTTAAATTTGCCCAGGATGTGGGTGCATCCGTCATCATCCGTGGATTGCGCGCGGTTTCCGACTTCGAGTTCGAGTTTCAGATGGTGGCGATGAATCAGCGCCTGTCCAGCGACATCGAGACCGTTTTTCTGATGGCCGACCCCCGTCATCAGGCGATTTCTTCCCGATTGGTCAAGGAAATCGCGTTGCTGGGTGGCGACATTACCCCTTTCACCACGCCGCAAGTTGCTCAGGCTCTCGTCAAACGTTGCCACGAACGCAAATAAGGAAAAAATTCTGATGGCTGATTATCTCATTCTCGAATTGAAGGACGGGGCGGTGAAAATCAGGCTCCGGCCCGACCTGGCGCCGGGTCATGTCGAGCGCATCAAAACGCTGACAGGGCAGGGCTTCTATGACGGAGTGGTTTTTCACCGGGTCATTCCCGGCTTCATGGCTCAGACCGGCGATCCCACCGGCACCGGTGCCGGTGGCTCCGACCTGCCCGACCTCAAAGCGGAATTCTCCGGCGAGCGCCATAAGCGCGGCACGGTTTCCGCCGCGCGCACGGGCAACCCCAACAGCGCCAACAGTCAGTTCTTCGTTTGCTTTGACGATGCTCCCTGGCTCGACCGGCAATATTCCGTCTGGGGTGAAGTGGTCGAAGGTATGGACGTGGTGGACAAAATCAAAAAGGGCGGCGAGCACAATAATGGCGCCATCACCGGCGACCCTGACAAGATCATCAAGGCGCGCATCGAAGAAGAAGGTCCGACGCCTTGAGTATCTTGGACATTTCCCTGGAATTGGCAGTCAAAGGCACGGGTGCACCGCCCAAGGCTGCCGTTGAAAAATCACTGGCGGAAGCAGGGCGCGCGCTCGATTGGCTTCGTGCCCAGGATCGCGGCGGGACGCTGGAATTGCTTGGCATACCCGCCCGCAAAGATGATTTGAAAGCAGCGAAGACGCGTGCCGCTGAAATTGCCAACGGCACCAAGACAGTGG
Organism: Alphaproteobacteria bacterium; assembly: GCA_019242275.1. Taxonomy (GTDB): domain Bacteria; phylum Pseudomonadota; class Alphaproteobacteria; order Micropepsales; family Micropepsaceae; genus Rhizomicrobium. The sequence continues at coordinate 776 of JAFAVT010000142.1, read as the reverse complement.
CTGTGCTGGGCATCGGCGGGTCCAGTCTGGGCGGGCAGGCGCTAACGGCGCTGCGCAAGACCGCTGTTCCATTTGTGGAATTTCACGACAATCCCGATCCTTTTTCCTGGGAAGCCGCGCTCAAACGCTTTGACCTGAAGAAGACCCATTTTATCGCCATCTCCAAATCCGGCGGCACTGCCGAAACTCTTGCTCAGGTGCTGACAGCGGCCCAGGCGATGAAGAAGGCCGGTGTCAAAAACCTGGCAAAACACTTCACCATCGTCACCGAACCACACAAAAGCGCCTTGGCGGACTTCGCCGATACCATTGGGGCTGCCAAACTGGACCATCCCACCGGTGTTGGCGGGCGCTACTCGGTGCTGACCATGGTGGGTGTTCTGCCGGCGATCCTTATGGGCATTGACGTAAAGCAATTGCGGGCGGGCGCCGGGGCCGTGCTCGCACAAACCTTGGCGGCGAAGGCACCCGCCGAAGCGCCGGCCGCTACCGGCGCGGCGCTGCATCACGCGTTAGCTCAGGAAGGCAAGCTCGCCACCACTATCCTCTGGCCCTATGCCGATGCTTTGGCGGTGTTTGGTGCCTGGTGGCGTCAATTGTGGGCTGAAAGCCTGGGTAAGGATGGCAAGGGTTCAACACCGGTCTCCGTGCTGGGGCCGGTGGATCAGCACAGCCAGCTTCAGCTTTTCCGTGACGGGCCTGGCAATGCGCTGTTCACCATTCTGTCGGTGGACATGAAAGGCAAGGGCCCCGTGATACCCAAGGCGGATGCCAAA
>JAFAVT010000070.1 GCA_019242275.1 Alphaproteobacteria bacterium | reverse complement strand
GGCAACAATAACGCCTATTGCCAAGACAATGAACTGACCTGGCTTGACTGGTCGCTTTTGAATTCCGACGCCGGCAGGGCCCTAGCCGGTTTTGTAGGTCGGCTAATCGGATCACGCAGCCGCTTCCTCACCTTGCGCGATGACCTTTATTTCACCGCAGGAGAGGTCGCCCCCGGTATTTCACGCCTATCCTGGTGGGATGAACGTGGTGTGGAACTCGCCCAGCCGGACTGGGACAATGGCGAAGGCCGCATCCTTGGCCTGCGCCGCGCCGCCGTCACTACCGAGGGCCACATCGAATTAACGGCCCTGCTGCTGAATGCAGATGCCCGGTCCGTCGCCTTTAAGCTGCCGGGCCCATTTGCCTGGCGCCTGATTTTAGACAGCGCCAATCCTGAAGCCGCCCCTGGCCCGGTCTTGGAAAGTTATGAGGTCGCCGACCGCGGGGCGGTGCTGCTGGCGGCGGATGTCAAGCCGTAATGGAACCCCAGCCGGAGTTCGGTCCTCGGATGGAAGGCGACCAGGTGCGCTTCGCACTCTGGGCGCCGGATGCGGCAGAAGTGGTGCTGGTGGTGGAGGACAGGCGCGACAGGAAAATGCAGAAGCTGGCCGATGGCTGGTATGGCATAACTTTGGCGGGCGGTGCGGGGTTACGCTACCGGTTTCGCATTGATGATACGCTTTGCCCCGATCCCGCCGCGCGCCGGCAGGAAGGCGGCCCCCATGGCTGGAGCGTGGTTACCGCACCCGAGCGTCCCGATTCTTGGCGAGGTCGGCCCTGGCACGAAACGGTCCTTTACGAATGCCACGCAGGCCTGATGGGAGGCTTTACCGGCGTTGCGGAACGCCTCCCGGCGCTGGCGCAAATCGGCATTACCGCGATCGAATTGATGCCCATTGCCGCTTTCCCCGGCGGTCGAAACTGGGGCTATGACGGGGTGTTGCCGTATGCCGTGGCAGAAGCCTATGGCACCTTGGCGGAGTTGCGGGCGCTGCTGGCAAAAGCGCATGCGCTAGGCACCTCAGTGCTGTTGGATGTGGTTTACAACCATTTTGGACCAGACGGAAATTTTCTGCCGCTCTATGCCAGCCGATTTTTTCGAGACGATGTCCAGACGCCCTGGGGACCGGCGATTGATTTTCGCGTACCGCAAGTGCGGCGCTTCTTTGCGGACAATGCCCGCTATTGGCTGTTCGAGGTCGGTTTCGACGGACTGCGCTTCGACGCCGTCCACGCCATGGCGGATGATGGCTGGTTGGACGAGCTTGCCATGCAGTTGAAGCGCGAAGGCGGGCAGCGGCCTGTCCATCTCGTGCTGGAAAATGAGCACAACCAAGCTCATCGGTTGCGGCAAGGCTTTGATGCCCAATGGAATGACGACATTCATCATGCCGTGCATGTGATGCTGACGGGTGAGGAACAGGGCTATTACCAGGATTTCGCTGAGGAGCCCGCCGTCCTATTGGCCAAAGCACTCAAGGACGGTTTTATCTATCAAGGCCAGGCTTCACACAGCCGGGACGGCGCGCCGCGGGGCGAATTCAGCGGTGATCTTGATCCAACCGCTTTTATTGACTTTCTGCAAAACCATGACCAAACCGGCAATCGCGCCTTGGGTGAGCGTCTTTCCTCGCTTACCTCTACGCCCGCGCTAAAAGCCGCCGCGGCGCTGCAATTGTTGTCTCCGCACATTCCCATGCTCTTCATGGGTGAAGAGTGTGGCAGCCAAACACCCTTTCTCTACTTCACCGATCATGGCCCCGAACTGGCGGCGGCGGTGCGCGAAGGCCGCCGCAGAGAGTTCGCCGCCTTTCATAATCAGGGGGCAGCGATTCCCGACCCCAATGATGCTGCGACTTTTGCAGCTAGTGACCCTTGGCGCGAGGCGCCCCAGGCGCAGGCCTGGCAGGAATTTTATCACGACCTGCTAACCCTGCGACAGAAATGGATTGTACCCCGCCTGCCGGGCGCCGGGGCGCTCGGTGCCCAGGCGCTCGGGGACAAGGCGGTGATGGCCCGCTGGCGTATGGGTGACGGATGGGTCCTCACCTTGGCCTGCAATCTGGGGAATGAACCGGTTTCAGCCGCCCTGCTGGGAGACGAACCATTTTACGGCGAAAAAGCGACGGAGATCGCGCCAGCAACAACCTTGGCTTGGTTGACCGCGCCATGACAGTCCCGCGCGCGACCTATCGCCTGCAGTTCCACAAACACTTTACTTTCGCCGACGCGGCGGCGCGGGTGCGTTATTTTTCTGACCTTGGCATAAGCCACATCTATGCTTCGCCCATTCTTGCGGCTCGCGCGGGTTCGCAACACGGCTACGATGTGGTGGATCACAACCGCATCAATCCGGAACTGGGCGGCGAAGATGGCTTGCGTGCATTTTCACAGACTCTGAAGCAGCATGGTCTAGGGCTGATTGTTGACATTGTACCCAACCACATGGCGGTGGGCGGATCTGACAACAGTTGGTGGCTGGATGTCCTGGAGAATGGCAGCAACAGCCGCTTTGCGCGAACTTTCGATATTGATTGGCAGGCACCGGGCCTCGAGGGCAAGGTCCTGGCACCCTTCCTGGACGGCTCGCCCAAGTGCGCATGGGAGCGAGGCGAACTCAAACTGCTGCGCGAGGGCGCGCCTCCTCGCTGGGTCTTCGCCTATTTCCAGCACCGCTTTCCCTTGCGGGCCGAAGATCAAGCCCTTGGAACAGAGCCGGCGTCATGGTCGGAGGCGGAAAGTCTGCTGCAGCGTCAGAATTTCGTCTTGGCGGATTGGCGTCAGGCTGACACCCGTATCAACTGGCGGCGCTTCTTCGATGTCACCAGCCTGGCAGCACTAAGAGTCGAGGAACCGGAGGTGTTCGACGCCGTGCATGTCAAGATCTTGGCACTGTATGGCGAAGAGGTGATTGACGGAGTGCGGGTGGACCACGTGGATGGCCTGACCGACCCAGCCGCTTATTGCCGGCATTTGCGCCGACGTCTCACGGCCGCGCGTCCCGACCCTTACATCATTGTCGAAAAAATATTGGCGGAAGGGGAAGCTCTACCGGCCGATTGGGGCCTAGAGGGAACCACGGGCTATGACGCCATGAACGATATTTCGGCTCTGCAGCACGCCGATGACGGCGGTGTATTGGAGCGGATCTGGCAGGAAGTGAGTGGAAGAAACCGCAGCTTTGAAGCCGAAGAAAATGAGGCGCGGCAGGAAATCTTGAGAAGCAAATTCGCCGCCCAGCGCAATGCCGCTGTCGCGTCGTTCAGCCGTATATTGCCAGAGATCCCCCAGCAAGCTGTGCGTCAACAATTAGAAAGTAGCATTGTCGCACTACGCTGCTATCGTGGCTACCAGACCGGAAGCGCCGGTTCGCCGCCGTTATCGCCACCGCTGCGAGATGCCTTGGCCAACGCGCCGGATTTCCAGCCGCTATTTGAGAGCTCCAGCAGCGACCCCACCGTCATGGACACCCTGCGGCGATTCCATCAACTGTCGGCGCCTGTAGCAGCCAAGGCGGTAGAGGATACGGCGTTCTATCGCTATGGTCGTCTCTTGTCGCGCAATGATGTCGGCTTTAATCCGCGCCGGACATTTCTCGCGCCCGGCGAGTTCCACCACCGCGTAAAGGTGCGGATGCGGCTTTTTCCTAATGCCATGCTGACAACTGCAACCCATGACCATAAGCACGGCGAAGACGCCCGGGCCCGGCTGGCTGCGATAAGCGCCCAACCTGACCTGTGGCACAACTTCATCCAGACCGCTCCCCGCCGTCCTGACCTTAATCCCGGCGACATATATATGCTCTACCAGACGCTGTTGAGCGTCTGGGCCGTTCGGGTGGATGCGGCGTTCGCCGACCGAATCGTTCAATGGGGACGCAAGCATTTGCGCGAAGCCAAGTTGCGCTCAAGCTGGCAATCCCCCGACGCTGGTTACGAAGATGCTTTTTGCGGCTTCGCCCGTCACCTTATTCTGGACGCCGATGCCGTCCCTTTCCGCGCGGCCCTGACAGATTTGCTGGCAGCGATTGCTCCCCAAGCAGAGAACAACATTCTCGCCCAAGTGGTGCTGCGAAACACCTTGCCCGGCGTGCCCGATCTTTATCAGGGCGCCGAGTTCACCGACTACAGTCTGGTGGATCCGGACAACCGCCGACCAGTGGACTATGGGGCCCGCGCCACCGCTCTGGCCCAAGCAGCCCTACCCCATGCACCGCTAGATCATCGCAAACAAAAGCTGATTGCCCTGTTGTTGGCAGCGCGGCGCCAGAGGCCAGCGCTTTGGCGACAGAGCACTTATGCGCCCGTGGAAATGCCACCAGGTCTTATCGCTTTCCAGCGATGGCATGACGGTCACGGCTTATTTGTCCTCACGCGCTGCAACAGCGTGGAAAGCCCGGCCAGGCTGTGCCTGCCTTGGACCGGCAAAGACATCCTGACCGGCCGCCAACTGACAGCGGGCGAACATCCGGCAGCATTCCTGCTGGAGCATTGGCCGGCACTGGTGGTGACCGACGATCCTGCCTGAACGCGACCGCTGTTCTATGCAGCCGGGCCCACCGCCAGTTTCAGGGCCTTGGGTTCGCTGAGATATTTTTTTGCCGCGGCCTGAATGTCAGCCAAGGTGACGGCACGCAGAGCCGTTTCATATTGACGTGCCAGTTCCAGCTTTTCCGGATGCTGTGCAGTATCTTCCAGCACCTGCAGCCAATAAGCGTTGCTTTCCCGCGCCTTGCGCAATTCCTCCAGCGCCGGGGTGCGGGCGCGGGCCAGCTCGTCCTCGCTAACCTTGCCGGCCTGCAGATCGGTAACGATTTCCGCCACGGTATCGTGGAAAGTCTGCGCTGCCTCGGGCTGCAACTGCGCCAAGGCCTGAATATAGCCGTAATCAAACACCTTGGACGAAGTGCTGCCGGCCTGGGCAGTATAGACCGTACCCATGCCGCGCAGCTTGTCGAACAGCCGGTCGCTCATGATGTCACTCATCAACGCCTGGGTGACGTCATCCTTGATGTCGGGAAAGCGGCCATGCGTGGGCCACATCACCGCCACGATTTCCTGCCCTGCCCGCTCGGTGACAAGGTGCACGGGCGCTCCGTTCGCGGCGGGAAAGCGGGTGGTGTTGGCAGCCGTGGCATAAACGCGATTCTCCTGCCTGGGCGGCAAGGCACCAAAGGTGGCGGCGACGGCGGCCACCGCCTTATCCACCGTCGTGTCACCGACAATAACGATCTCGATGGCGCCCTTCTCCAGCACCGGCTGGAGCAGCGCTTTCAGGTCTTCCGGCTTGGCGGCGGCCACTTCCTCAGCCGAGGCCGAAGCCCAGCGCTTGTCGCCGTCATGCAGCACTTCGCCCAGCTTCAGTCCCATCACCGCCTGAGGATTACTGCTGGATTGGCGCAGACGCTCCGCATAGGCGGTGCGGGTGCGCTCAAAAGCGTCGGGACGGAAGGCAGGATGGGTGACATAGGCCGCCAGCAACTGCATTTCCAGATTGAGGTCTTCAGGCGTGGTGCCGCCGGAGAGACTGAAGGAATCATCCACAATGCCGAAGCCGGCGCCGGTGTGATGACCCGAAAGGCTGCGGCCGATTTCGGTGGCCGTAAGGTCAGCAAGGCCTCCGGCAGTGAGCGAGCCAGTTGCCCAAGCCACCGTGCTCTTGTCGCGCGGCAGGTCGAGGCGGCCATTGCCAATCTTGATGCCGATATCAATCTCGTTGCGGGCAAATTGCGATGGCCGCACCGTCAGGCGCACGCCATTGGCAAAGCGCACATAGGTGGCGCCGACATCGGCCACCGTCTCGGTGGAAACCACCCGGCCGGGCGTGCCGAAATTGGTGTAAGGCCAGGGCTTGACCGCCACCTGCACCGGACCGGCACTGCGGTCGGCCTTTTCCGCTTCCAGGAACGCCGTCTTCACTGCTTCGGCACCGCCTTCCACCGGCTTTTCACCGGCGACAAAGATCAGCGGTCCGCCGCCGGAAAACGCAGCGCGCAGGGCCTGGTTGACGGTTTCCACCGTCAGACCTTTCACATCCTCGTTGAAAGTGGCGAGATCGCGCTTGTTGCTGGTATATACTTCATTGTCATCCAGCGACTGCAAAATGGAATTGACGATGCCGTGCGAAGGCCTTGTCGGCTCGCTTTCAGCCCGCTGCTCGAAGCTGGAACGCAATTCGGTGAGCACCCGGTCCAGTTCCGCCTGGGTGATGCCCTTTTCCAGAATGTCCAGGCGCATCTTTTCGGCCTCGACCAGCGCCTTGCGCCATTCGCCCGGCTGATAGCCGATGGAAAGGCTGGCCAGGCGCACCGCCTGATATTCCTGACCGCGGGAGACACCGGCACGGGTGAATGGACGCTCTGGCGTCACGGCCACGTCGCGATAGCGGCGGTTGAGCACCGCCAGCGCAATCTGCTCAATCAGCTCGACTTTCTCTGCCTTGAGGTTTTCCGGCTTGGGCTCCGGCCGCGCCGTCCAAGTGAGGGACACCGTGTTGCCGACGCCCTTGCCATCAAAGGTCTGGGC
>JAFAVT010000150.1 GCA_019242275.1 Alphaproteobacteria bacterium | reverse complement strand
TCATCGGGGCACAACGAGTCTGATGCGGCAGCGACCTAGAACGTCAACCTCCCCGTTAATATCTGCCAGAACATCACCCAGTCGCCCATCAGGCTGTAGAACGGGTGCCGGAAGGTGGCAGGGTGGTTCTTCTCAAAGACAAAATGGCCGATCCAGGCAAAGCCGTAACCGCAGAGCGGCATCGCCAGCAGCCACCAGCCATTGGCCGTCATTATCGCGGCCACCAGGCAGATCAGCACCAGGAAGGAGCCGATAAAATGAATCCGCCGCGTGCGACGGTCGGCATGCTCACCGAGATAAAAAGGATAGAATTCGGCGAAGCTGTTGAAGCGACGCGCCATCGCTCAGCCCTTGAACAGCCCATCGCCGCCACGCGCCGCCGGCAGCTTTACCCCCAGCGCTGTGCGCAGGTAATTGACGCTGGCCGCGATATTGTCGTCCACCGTGCCGCTGCCGTCGCCGGCGCGCGGCGCATCAATATCGAACACCGCCCAGCCCTTAAAGCCTCGCCGCCGCATCACGGCAAAAACGCCGGGGAAGTCCACCCCGCCCCCTTGCCCTACCGCGGCATAGACACTCTTGCCGATGTAATGGGCGTCCTGGCTGGGCGTTTCGCGGTTGCCGCGATACTGCGCAAACGTATCCTTGAGATGCAGTTCGGTGATGCGGGGAAAGAACTCATCGGCGATCTTCACCACATCCATGCCGCCCAGCACATTATGGCCGGTGTCGAGAATGATGTGGACGACGGCCGGATCGGTCAGTTCCATCACCCGGCGGAAATCATGCTCGCGTTCCATCGGGCCCCAGATGTGCGGGTGCAGCGACAGCCGTACGCCATGACGTATGGTGCGCCGGCCGATTTCGTTGGCCGTGTCGGCCAGGGCCTTGAGCTGGTCATCGCTGGGCCCGCCGGGCGGACGGGCGCCCATATTGTTCTTCCAATGATCAATGCCCAACGGCTGAAGGAAATCGCGGGCGCAGACCTCCATTTCATTGATGAGAATGTCGCGGCCTTCCCCGCCCAGCCACGGATAGGCGCCCGCAGGCATCGGAGGCGCGCCCTGGCGCCGCGGCAGATCACCCAGCGAGCAGATGGTGACGCCCAACTGCGCCGCTAGTTGCTTCAGTGCCCCGGGATTGTCACGGAATGCCGCCACCTGCCCTGAATAGGGCTCAAAACCCTCCAGGCCATAATGCTTCACATCCTCCAGCATCAGCCGCATGTCGGAGGACATGGCCAACGCCACACGGCCCTGGGCATTGGCGTTCCACTTGCCGAAGATGGAGCCGGTGGTGCCGAAGCGGATATCCGCATCCTGGGGATCGAGCCCTTGCGCAAGAGCGGCCGTGGGCAGCGCCGTGGCGCCTACCAGGAATTGCCGTCTTTGCATTGCACGCTCCTCGCAGGCCAACCCCGCCATGCTACACCCGGCCGGAAGGCGGAGGCCAGATGACGGACAAGGATGCATTCGTCCTCGCCAATACGGTGGCGGTGGCCCCGCCCCTGGTGCCGGAAATCACTCTGCGCCTGGCCGCCGAGGTAGTGCCGCTGTGGCAGAAGACCGAGGAGGAGCTGGCGGAATTGGGCGTGCCGCCGCCCTATTGGGCCTTCGCCTGGGCCGGTGGCCAAGCCTTGGCGCGTTATATCTTGGACTGCCCTGAAATTGCCGCGGGCAAGCAGGTGCTGGACATTGGCTCAGGTTCCGGGCTGGTGGCAATCGCCGCCGCCAGGGCGGGCGCCACTTCGGTGCTGGCGGCCGATATTGACGCTTTTGCGCTTGCGGCTATTGCCATCAACGCCAGGACCAATGACGTTAGGCTTGATATTACCGGCGCCGACCTGATTGGGGGACCGGCGGGGTTCGATCTGATTCTGGTCGGCGATCTTTTCTATGAGCGGCCGCTGGCGGCTCGCCTTCTGGCTTGGCTGACGCCGCTTTCTATGCCGGTGCTGATGGGCGATCCCGGGCGCAGCTATTTCCCGAAGGCCGGTGTTGAGAAACGCGCCGGATATAAAGTGCAGACGACGCGTGATCTGGAAGATCGGGAGATTTGCGATACCGGGGTTTATGCGCTGGCGAGGGATTGAACGCTTTTCCCTCCACCTTGGAGGACAAACATCGCGCTAGGCGAAGTCACAAGCCTCTGTCACAGTCACCGCAACCCTGAGGGATTTTGCATGCTGTTCGACCGCGTCAAGCCGCTGGACGCCATTCTGGCGACAGCCGAGAAAAAAGGCCTGCATCGCTCCCTGGGCGCTTTCCAACTGACATTACTGGGGATCGGGGCGGTAATCGGCACTGGTATCTTCGTCCTGACCGCCGAGGCGGCGCAGAAGGCAGGACCGGCCATGCTGGGTTCCTTCATCATTGCCGGCTTTGTCTGCGCCGTGGCGGCGCTGTGTTATTCGGAACTGGCCTCGATGGTGCCGGTGGCGGGCTCGGCCTACACCTATACCTACGCCGTGGTCGGCGAATTAATGGCCTGGACGGTGGGCTGGGCCCTGATCCTAGAATATGCCGTGGGCGCTAGCGCCGTGGCGGTGGGCTGGTCCAACCATGCTGTGGGCATGCTGCACGGGCTGGGATACGATTTTCCCACCGCCATCAGCAATGCCGATGCCTTAATGGCCAAGGTGGAACTGGTTTTTGGCGCCGCACCGACGGCAGAAATACAGAAGGCATTGGAAGTGGGCGGCTGGATCAATGTCCCGGCCATCATTGTTTCGGCCTTCGTCACCTGGCTGCTGATCATTGGCACCAAGGAAAGCGCCCGCTTCAATGCGGTGCTTGTGGTGGTTAAGATCACGGCACTGACCGCGTTTATTGCCCTCACCCTGCCAGTGCTGAACGCGACCAACTTCACACCCTTCATGCCCACCGGCACGACCGGCATGTTTGGGGCCGCAGCCTCCATCTTCTTTGCCTATGTCGGGTTTGATGCGGTTTCCACTGCGGCCGAAGAGACCACCAATCCCCAACGCAACGTCCCCATCGGACTGATCGGCAGCCTCGGTATCTGCACCATCTTCTACCTGCTGGTGGCGAGTGGGGCGATCGGTGCCATCGGCGCCCAGCCGGTCATGGAAGCCGGCGCAGCCCTTGCGCCTGGTTCGGCCGAATTGACCGGCCATTGCGCCCTGGCGGGCACGGGCGCCGGCCAGCCGC
>JAFAVT010000076.1 GCA_019242275.1 Alphaproteobacteria bacterium | reverse complement strand
GCGAACTCGCGCATATCCCACGGTATTTTCGGTTTTATCCAGCAAGGCCTTCATTGTCGCCAGATGATCAGGAAGAAAGATATCGTCCGAGTCCAATGGTGCGATAAAGAAACCACGCGCTTCATCAATCCCGCGATTGCGCGCTGCTGCCCCACCTGCATTTGGCTGCCGGAAGAAGCGAATACGCGGATCGCCTATCGCCGCCACGACAGCAGCCGGGTCATCGCGACTTCCATCATCCACCACGACGATCTCGAAGTCCTGGCAGCTTTGTGATTGCACCGACGCTATCGCGTCCCTCAAAACATGAGCGCGGTTATAGACGGGTATAATCACACTGAAAAAAGGACTGGTCATGGCCGGTAAAGACCACGGTGCAAGGAATGGGCAAGGTTTGCGCCTGACCTAGCCATCGCTTGCACAGCCGGAGCGCCGTGATTAGCCGACGCCGCGAATGGTGCCGACCACCACCTCATGGTGTGACCGCGCCTGCGCCAACACCAGTGCCCGCAAGCCGTCATGGATCGTGTCCACCCCGTGATTGCAGGCGCGCAAAATTCTTTCCACCATGGTGGCTGTTTCCAAATCATCTTCGGCACAAGAATATTCATTCAAAAAAAACCGCTACCACTCGCCCTGCATTCTGTTCGGTTATTGAGACGCTTGCGAACCAATTTGACATTGGCGTTTTGTATTGTTTACGCGCCAAACAAGCGAACCTTGGGCACGATGGCGGGCAGCGCTTCACCCGCTACTTACGCGGCCATTCTCATGTCCTTCTGTTGAGAACTGCGGATAGCGCCAATCCATAAATATAGCCAAGGTTGGCGATATGTATTGTTCGTTCTCGCGCGGAATGCCGCCACCATTGCGATGTGAATTTCGACATGACACGGCGTTAACCGGAGAAGTTATTTTTTGGGAAAGCTTTTCAGATAAACTGGTGATTACGTTTGCTGGAGCCTCAATTGGGAGAAAAGGTAGCAGTCATCGGTCTGGGCTATGTGGGGCTGCCGGTGGCCGTCGCTTTCGCTGAGAAATTTCCCGGTACAGTGGGTTTTGATATTGATACCCGTCGGGTGGCCGCATTGCGCGGCGGTCATGACTGGACAGACGAAGTCGGTGATGCGCGTCTTCAAGCGAGCGCACTGACCGTCACCAGCGAAATAGGCGGCATGAAGGGTTGCAACATATTCATTGTTTGCGTCCCCACGCCAATCCACAAGGACCGCCGGCCCAATCTGGAACCATTGCGGTCCGCGTCCGAGGCCATCGCGCGGGTAATGAAAAAGGGAGCGCTTGTTATCTATGAGTCCACCGTTTATCCCGGCGTCACCGAGGAATTTTGCGGCCCGATCCTGGCAAAAGTCTCGGGACTGAATCAGTCAAAGGATTTCAAGCTCGGCTATTCGCCGGAGCGCATTAACCCCGGCGACAAGATTCATACCTTTCAGACAATCAAGAAGGTTACCGCGGGAGAAGACCGGAAGACTGCGGAACGGGTCGCTAAACTTTATGAGGCAGTGGTCGTTGCGGGCGTTCATCGCGCCCCTTCGATCAAGGTAGCCGAAGCCTCCAAAGCATTAGAGAACACCCAGCGTGACCTTAACATTGCCCTGATGAACGAGATGGCGATCATTTGTGATCGCCTGGACATCGCCACCCGCGACGTGCTGGACGCTGCCGCTACCAAGTGGAATTTCTTGAGATTCTCTCCAGGCTTGGTAGGAGGTCATTGCATCGGTGTTGACCCCTATTACCTTACCAGCAAGGCGTTGGAGCTTGGCTACAATCCGCAAGTTATTCTCGCCGGGCGCCGCATCAACGATTCCATGGGCAACATCATCGCACGTCGCATTGTGCGGTTCCTCGCCTCAGGCCCAAGGCCCATTCACAAGGCCCGCATCGGTATTCTGGGCCTCACGTTCAAAGAGGATGTCCCTGACATCCGCAACAGCCGCGTTCCCGATATGCTGGAAGAACTAAAGACGTTCGGGGCCAATGCATTGGTTCACGACCCGTTGGCTGATGCCCACGAAGTGGCTCGCAACTATGGCATCGGGATTACGCCGCTCCAGAGGTTCAGGAGTTTGGACGCATTGATCCTGGCGGTCCCGCATCGCTTCTATCTTAAAAAGATGGCCGCCCTCAATGCGATGCTAAAGAGTGGGGGTATCTTGGTGGACATAAAATCGGCGATTGACCGTAATGCAATCCCAGAAAATGTTTCCTATTGGAGCGTCTAAGCTCTGCTACCGACTATAGTATTCTTACAACATCGCATATTGGTCAGACGATCGGCCGCCAGGCGCGCGGCTGCATTTTGTTTATGGCGCAAAAATGGCGAGAGCCTGCCGGCGGCGCGAAATAGTTTTTGGAACGGCCCGGCGCGCTCGCGGATTTCTGTTTCGGATGGGGGGTATCAACTTCTTCCCGGAGAATGAAATGAATCACGTAAAAGCCTTGAGCATGGGCGGCGCGCTGCTGTTGGGCGCTGCCCTGGCCACGCCCGCCGCGGCACAGCTTGGCGGTGCCCTGGGCGGAGCGCTGGGCGCCAGGTCGCCGGCCGGCGGCATTGGTGCCATGGGCGCCGGCGGCCTTGGCGTGGGCGGCACCATCGCGCGCCCGACGGCCGGGGCAAGCGGCAGCATGGGCACCACCCTCAGCACGCCGTCGCCCGCTCCCGTCACGGGCGCGGCCAGCGCC
>JAFAVT010000071.1 GCA_019242275.1 Alphaproteobacteria bacterium | reverse complement strand
TCGAAGGCGGTGAGGGCCCGCGCAAGATCGGTCTTTTCGAGTTGGCGCACAATGGCACGCTATATCTCGATGAAGTCTCCGACATGCCGTTGGAAACGCAGGGTAAGATTCTGCGGGTGCTGATTGATCAGACCTTCACCCGTATCGGTGGTCAGACGCGGGTACAGGTTGACGCGCGGGTGGTCTGCTCCAGCACCCGCGATCTCAGGGTGGAAACCGAGAATGGCCGGTTCCGCGAGGACCTCTATCACCGGCTCAATGTCGTACCGGTGCGGGTGCCATCTTTGGCGGAGCGCCGCGACGACATTCCGCTCCTGGTTTCACATTTCATGAAAAGGCTGTCGGCGGCGGCTGGTCTGCCGGTACGCGAGATTGGCGACGATGCCATGGCGGTGCTGCAGACCCACAATTGGCCAGGAAACGTCCGCCAGTTGCGCAATATCGTCGAACGGTTGCTGATACTGGCCAGCGATGATGCCGCCGAGGCACTGACGGCTGACCTTTTGCCCAACGATCTGTCCGGCAACCCTGGGGGACGCCGGTCCAGCGATCTTGTGATTTCGCTGCCGCTGCGCGAAGCCCGGGAGATTTTTGAGCGCGATTACCTCATCGCCCAGATCAACCGGTTCGGCGGCAATATTTCGCGGACTGCCGCCTTCATTGGCATGGAACGCTCAGCCTTGCACCGCAAGTTGAAGTCGCTGGGTGTCGCCTCATCGCAGGGCTTCAACGCTTGAAATGGCCTGACCGCGCGCCGGCGGGGCACTTCGCCTATGTGAATGGCCGCTATCTGCCGCATATACATGCCGCGGTGCATATCGAGGATCGCGGTCTGCAATTTGGTGACTCGATCTACGAAGTCTTCCGCGTCGAAACCGGCCACTTTCTGGATGAGGCCGGTCATCTCGACCGGTTGGAAGGGTCGCTGGCAGCGCTGGGCCTTTCGATGCCGGTGACACGTGCAGCCCTGCGCTTGATCATGCGCGAACTGGTGCGCCGCAACCGCATTCACGACGGGCTGCTCTATTTGCAGATAACACGCGGCGCCTTCCGCCGTGATCATCTCATGCCCGACGGCCCATCCAAACCAACCCTTATCCTCACGGCACGGGCCAGTGATCCGGCTGCTGCAACGTCGCGCCTTGCCTGCGGCGTGAAGATTATTACCCGCCCGGACGAACGCTGGGCCCGGCGCGACATAAAGACGACGCAATTGCTGCCGGCGGTGCTCGCCAAGACAGCGGCCAAGCGGGAAGGAGCGAGCGAAGCCTGGTTGGTGGACAGCGAAGGCTTCGTGACTGAAGGCGGCTCGACCAATGGTTGGATCGTGGACGCCGCCGGCACGCTGATCACCCGGCCATTAAGCCGGGCGATTCTGCCGGGTGTGACCAGAGCCACGGTGCTGGCGGCAGCAAAAGAAGCCGGTCTGCCTGTAGTGGAGCGCAAATTCACAGTTGCCGAGGCGCTGGCAAGTCGGGAAGCCTTTCTCACCTCCGCTTCGGGTGCTGCGGTCCCTGTGGTAGCAATAAATGGCGAGTCGGTCGGGGGTGGCCGTCCCGGGCCCCTGACGCTCCAGTTGCAGGCTCTTTATGACGCGAAATCAGGCCGTCGAAGCGGCTGACTTTCCTCTTTCGCAATTGCAGCAATCCATTATGCTGTGCGCCGCGCATATCCCGTGCGCCACGAAAAATGGGCCAACCCATGAGCGAAAAACAACAGAATCTGCAGGACACCTTCCTTAATGCCGTCCGCAAATCCAAGTCGGCGGTGACCATCTTCCTGGTCAACGGCGTGAAACTGCAGGGCAATATCACCTGGTTCGACAATTTTTGCGTCCTGCTGCGTCGCGACGGCCAGTCCCAGCTGGTTTACAAGCACGCCATCTCGACGGTGATGCCGCTGGGCCCGATTCAGCTCCAGGACGAACCTGGCGACGCCTGACATTGGCGAAGCATCCGTCTGTCCAGTCGCGTGCCGCGCTTGTGCTGCATGTCGAGCCGAAAAGCCGCCAGGCGCGAACGCTGCGCGATGCCGAGGCCAGGCTGGAGGAGGCAGTCGGCCTGACGGCCGCCATTCATCTCGATGTGGTGTGGTCCGGGATCGCGCCCTTGGCGCGGGCCATACCGGCAACCTTGCTGGGCAGCGGCAAGGTGGAAGAAATCGCCGCTCTGGCGCGCGCACACCAGCCTGAAATCGTGATGGTCAACGCCGCATTGTCGCCGGTGCAACAGCGCAATCTGGAGAAAGCCTGGGGCACCAAGGTTCTGGATCGTACCGCGCTTATTCTCGAAATCTTCGGCGAGCGGGCGCAGACACGGGAAGGTCGGCTGCAGGTTGAACTGGCACATCTGAGTTATCAGCGCTCGCGCCTGGTGCGGTCCTGGACCCATTTGGAACGTCAGCGCGGTGGCTTCGGCTTCCTGGGCGGTCCGGGCGAAAGCCAGATCGAAAGCGACCGCCGCCTGATCGCCGAACGGATCGTGCGGATCAAGGCCGAACTGGAGAAGGTCAAGCGCACCCGCGCCCTGGGGCGCAGCGCCCGCAAGAAGGTCCCGTTCCCGGTGGTGGCGCTGGTCGGCTACACCAATGCCGGCAAGTCCACCTTGTTCAACCGGCTGACCGAATCCGGGGTGCTGGCCAAGGATCTGCTGTTCGCCACCCTGGACCCGACCATGCGGGGCGTGAAGCTGCCCAAAGGCACCCGCATCATCCTGTCCGACACGGTGGGCTTCATTTCCGACCTGCCGACCGAACTGATCGCCGCCTTCCGCGCCACCCTGGAGGAGGTGCTGGCGGCCGATGTGATCGTGCATGTGCGCGATGCCGCCCATGACGAGACCGAGGCCCAGAAGGCTGATGTGCTGAAGGTGCTGGAGGAACTGGGTGTCCCGCCCGACAGGCCCATGCTGGAAGTGCTGAACAAGATAGACCTGCTGGAGCCGGACCAGGCCGCCGGGCTTTTGGCGCGGCGAGGGCAAACCATTGCGGTGTCGGCCCTGACGGGCGCAGGCGTTCCCGCGCTGCTGGACGCCTTCGAGGCGGGCGTGACGCGTGGCAACATCACCCTGTCGCTGAAGCTGGATGCCGCCGATGGCGGCGCGCTGGCCTTCGCCTATCGCCACGCCCAGGTGCTGGAGCGGCGCGACCGGGCGGGCAAGATCAGCCTGTCCTTGCGCATCCATCCCGACGATCTGGGGCGTTTTCAGAATAGGTTTGCCGAGAAGATCATGCTTGATCAGACAGCTATGGGCTGATCTTCAACTCCTACTTTAACTTGCCATGGCCGGCCTCTGAGCCGGCCATGGTGAGGGCGTTAGGACGACCTTTCCTGCGCCTTGGCCTGAAGCCACAAGGCTTCCATCTCATCCAGACTGGCATCGCCCGGTTTGACGCCTTTGGCTGCCAATTCGGCCTCGATATGGCGGAAACGACGGGTGAATTTGGCGTTGGTCCGGCGCAGGGCCGCTTCAGGATCTACTTTCAGATGCCGGGCCAAGTTCGCGATTA
>JAFAVT010000048.1 GCA_019242275.1 Alphaproteobacteria bacterium | reverse complement strand
TTGCTAGCGCCAGTGCTGGCGTCGAACAAGGGTGCGTTCGCCGGACAGAGAGGGTAAAGAGTGGTCCGCCGCAGGCGGACAAAACCGTCCAGTGGACGGTTTTGAACGACGAACGTCGTGAGCTTGCGCGAGCGGCCAGCAATCCCGCCAAGCGCTATTTTTTACTATCGGGCGATGGCGGACAGGGAGGGATTCGAACCCTCGAACGGCTTTCACCGTTACACACTTTCCAGGCGTGCGCCTTCAACCACTCGGCCACCTGTCCAGCCCAGGAAGGGCGGGGAATATACTGCCCCGCCGCCCCCCGCAAGCCTTCTAGTCATGTTCAGGAACCGTCAGGTCGCGGCGGGCCGAAATGATGGAAATGGTATAGCCCGCCACCACGTCAAACAGCGTCATCGCCGTCAGCAGGAAAAACGCGGTGGTGGCAAAGCCCTTCAGCAGCAGAAACTCCATCAGTGCCGCCACGAAAGTCAGGGTGGAAAAAGCGTGATTGAGAATCTCCGCCCGGCCGGTGCGCGTCGCCTTCACCATTTCCAGGAACAGCAGGCAAAGCGACAGCGCCACAAAAAGATCGGAATAGCTGAAATGCCAGACATCGCCCGATGGCAGCGTCAGGCCAAAGCCTTCATTCAGCAGCGCGGCGACATCAGCGCGGCCGGCCAGGCCGCCGCCAAAGGCCAGAAGATTGTAAAATACCAACGGGAAGAGAAGCAGCGGAAAGGCGCCCATGGGTTAAGCCCCCTTGTTGCCGGCAGCCTACACGGATTCGCGGGCGCGGCGGCGGTCGCGCAGAATCATCCAGATATTGCGGGCATAGATGGGCAGCGGAAAGCCCTGGCCCAGCACCAGCGGCCAGGCTTCCAAGTGAAGGGCATAGATGAACAGCACCAGCCCCCCGCCCAGGCTGCAATACCAGAAGCCGATCGGCACGACACTGCGGCCTTCCTGTTCGCTGCGCCACCATTGGATCAACATGCGGACGCTGAAAACCGCCTGTCCGCCAAAGCCGATCACCGTCCACAGCAGGTCGTAAGGATGGGCGAGGGCATTGAGATAAAGATGGGTGAGATAGCTCATAGCTCGCGAATGTCCACCTTGCCGCCATGGCGCTTCAAGAGCCAGCGCACCCCAAGAAGGTCGCGGACGCTCACCAGCAGCCGGCCCAGATTGGTGTATTTCGAGCGGCCGGCCAGGCGGGGCCGGTGATTCACCGGCACAAAGCGCGTCTGCCAGCCGTCGCGCTGGACCAGGGCGATCAGAAAACGGTGGAAATGATCGAAATAGGGCAGGGCCAGGAAAGCGGGGCGGCGGATGGCTTTCAGGCCGCAGCCGGTGTCGGTGGCGCCGTCCTTCAGTATCCAGTTGCGAAAGCGGTTGCCCAAGCGGGAGGCAAGCCGGCGGCTGAATGTGTCCTTGCGCTTGGTGCGCACGCCGGAAACCAGACCGACCGTGGGCTCGGTTTCCAGCACCCGCAGCAATTTGGGAATGTCGGCGGGGTCGTTCTGGCCGTCGCCATCCAGGGTGACGATGACGTTCCCCCGCGCCGCCTGAACGCCGGTCCAGATGCCGCGGCTCTGGCCCAGATTGCGGCCATGGCGCAAGACGCGCAGCGCGGGGATTTCCGGCTTCAACGCCAGCAGCGCTTCGGCGGTGCCGTCACCGGAGCCGTCATCCACAAAAATGATTTCGTGCGGGGCTTCGCCGGCCAGGGCGGCGGCAATCTCCCGCGCCAGGGGGCCGGCATTGGCGGCTTCGTCCTTCACCGGCACCACGACCGATATTTCCACAGGCATTGCGATGCGCTTCCCGCCAGATAAGACGGGCCTTATACAGACGTTATGGCCGAAACCGAAACCGGAACGGAAGACGCGGCGCCGGCCCGGCCAAAGGGCAGGCTTCTCAACTTTCTCGCGCGTCATCCGCTGCCGCTGCTGACCTTGTTTTGTCTGTTGCTGTGGTTGCCGGGCATCTTCAGCCTGCCCGCGCTGGACCGCGACGAAAGCCGCTTCGCCCAATCCTCCCGCCAGATGCTGGAATCGGGCAACTTTGTGGATATCCGGCTGGGCCATGTTCCCCGCTACAAGAAGCCGGTGGGTATCTACTGGCTGCAAGCGGCAACCACCGCGGCAGCAGCGCCGTTTGTCGGCACCGGCCAGATCTGGACCTATCGCCTGGCCTCGCTGCTGGGTGCCGTGCTGGCGGTATGGCTGACCGTCTGGTGTGCCGGGGCGGTGCTGGAAGCGGAGGGCGCCTTTCTTGCCGGAGCGCTGATGGCCGGTACGTTGTTGCTCGGCGCGGAAGCCACCATCGCCACCACCGACGCCGTGCTGCTGGCCTGCACGCTGGCTGTGCAGGGCGTTCTGCTGCGGCTCTACAAGGCCACGCGCGAAGGCACCGCGCAACCATCCACCAAGCTGATATTCGCCGGCTGGCTGATGCTGGCGGCGGGGGCGCTGGTAAAGTTTCCCATTGTCCCAGGCGTGGCACTTGTCACCCTTGTGGTGCTGCTGGGTTGGGACGCATGGCTGGCGCGGGGCAAAACAGACGCGCCTTACCCCTGGCGCTGGTTGGGTAGCCTTAAACCGCTGCCTGGTCTGGCTCTGACGCTGCTGCTGGTCTCGCCTTGGCTGATCGCCATTGCCGTGCGAAGCCATGGCGCTTTTTTCCACGAGTCGCTGGGCAATGACTTCGCCGCCAAATTGGCGGGCGGTCAGGAAAGTCATGGGGCGCCGCCGGGCTATTATTTGCTCTTGTCGGCGGCGACCTTCTGGCCTGCCATTCTCTTTGTGTTGTCCGGCGTTGCCGCCGCCATTCCCCGCCGCAATGAGGCGGCGATTCGCTTCCTGCTGGCCTGGGCCGGCGGATGGTGGCTGCTGGTCGAGGCGGTTCCCACCAAGCTGCCGCATTACGTCATAGGCGCCTATCCGGCCTTGGCGATTCTGGCAGCGGCGGGAATCATCGCCCCAGTGCAAAGCCTGTGGCAGAAGCTTGCGGCATGGATCAGCGGCGTCCTATTCCTCATCGGTGCCGCAGCCCTGGTCGCAGCCCTTGTGTTGCTGCCGCGGCTTTACGGCGGGGGTGATGTCTTGTGGCTTTGGGCACCTGCCGGTATCGGCAGCGTGCTGGCGCTGGCGGCGCTGGGCCTGTTTGCCTTTAGCAAGCGCGGCTGGGCGCTTGCTCTGTCGCTGGCCGCGGCGCTGACATTGTTTCCGGCTTTGTCGGCAGGCGCCGGACCCAGGCTGCAACAATTGTGGCTGACGACTCGCCTGGCTGCAGCGGCCATTAAGGACGGTCGCGCCGGCGATCCGCCGCCGGTGCTGGCAGGCTATGAGGAACCCAGCATGCTGTTCGCGCTGGGTTCCGATCTCGGACTCTCTGACGGCGCCGGCGCTGCGGACATGGTGGCGCGCGATGGTGGCCTGGCTTTGATCGAGGCGCGCGAAAAGGGTTCCTTCCTTGCGCGGCTGGCGGAAAAGGAAGCCGATGCCACCGTCATCGAGACCGTCAGCGGCTTTAATTATTCGCGGGGACAGAGGACGGACGTGACCATCTATCGTGTCGCGGCGGTTGGGCATTGATCCTGCGCATCTCTTGACAAGACGATCATAGCTGGAAATATCGCAAAGGCAGGATCGCACGCATGGGGGCCGCTGGGGCTTTCGCCGTCGCGTCACTCGCAGGAGAGCGTGCCGGGACTATGGGTCTCCAAGCCGCGCGCAGTACCAGACTTCGTATCGCCTCGGCGCCTGAAACGGGGGCGCCTGTAACCGAGGCGCCCGTCACAGGGGCGAAGAAGCCGGTACAGATATTCCCCATTGCGCCCGCCAGCCGCGCCTTTTATCGCCGCTTCTTTCCCGGCACCGGCGCGGCGGAATGGAACGACTGGCGCTGGCAGATGCGTCAGCGCATCCGCACCCTGGAAGACCTCAGCCGCATTTTTACCCTGTCGGAAGATGAGCAGAGCGCGGTGGCACGCCATAGCGGTGCCCTGCCGCTGGGAATCACCCCTTATTACGCCGGCCTGATGGACCTGAAGAATGCGGCCGAACCGCTCCGGCGCACCCATATCACCACCGGCGGCGAGTATCTGCTTTCGCCAGGGGAGGCCGACGATCCGTTGGGCGAAGACCATGACACCGCGGTTCCCGGCCTGGTGCATCGCTATCCCGACCGGGTGCTGTTTTTGGTCACCGGCACCTGCTCGACCTATTGCCGCTATTGCACGCGCTCGCGCATGGTCGGCAATCCCGGCGGCGAGTACGGCTTTTCCACCCGCAACTGGGAAGCGGCGCTCGCCTATCTTGAAGCCCATAGCGAAGTGCGCGACGTGCTGCTTTCCGGCGGCGATCCCCTGACCTTGTCGGATGACAAGCTGGACTGGCTGCTGACCCGGCTGCGCGCCATCAAGCACATCGAATTTCTGCGCATCGGCACCAAGATGCCGATGGTGCTGCCCCAGCGCGTCACCCGCAGCCTGACGCGGGTGCTGAAGAAGCATCATCCCCTGTGGATGAGCATTCACGTCACCCATCCCACCGAGCTGACGGCGGAAGCGGGGGAAGCGGCTGCCCGCCTGGCCGATGCCGGCATTCCTCTGGGCGGCCAGACCGTGCTGCTCAAGGGCGTCAATGATGATGCCCGTGTGATGAAGACGCTGATGCAGGGCATGCTGAAAAACCGCATCCGGCCCTATTATCTCTATATGTGCGATCCCATCAGCGGCTCGGCCCATTTTCGCACCAGCGTCGAAAAGGGTCTGGAGATCATCGCCTCCTTGCGCGGTCATACCACCGGCTATGCCATGCCGATGTTCTGCATTGACGCGCCGGGCGGCGGCGGCAAAATCCAGTTGGCGCCCGATCCGGTGGCGGGGCGCGACGGTGATTTTCTGCTGCTGCGCAATTTCGAGGGCAGCCTTTATCGCTATCCGGACCCCGGTGGTTCGCTCGGCCGCTGATGCGTATCGGCGTCACGTACGACCTGCGCGACGATTACCGCGCCCTGGGATTTTCCGAGGAAGACACCGCCGAATTCGATGTCGAGGAAACCATTGCCGCCATTTGCGAGGCGCTGGTGTCGCTGGGGCACGCACCGGTCCGCATCGGCAATGTCCGGGCGCTGACCGCGGCGCTCGCCGGCGGGGCGCGCTGGGATTGCGTCTTCAATATCTGCGAAGGCCTGAAAGGCGTTGCCCGCGAGGCCCAGGTCCCGGCGCTGCTGGAAGCTTTCGACATCCCCTATGTCTTTTCCGATCCTTTGACATTGGCGCTGGCGCTGGACAAGGCGATGGCGAAACGGGTGGTGCGTGACGCCGGCGTGGCTGTGGCGAACTTCGCCCTGATCGAAACGCCAAAGGATATCGCGCGGGTCAAATTGCCCTTTCCGCTTTTTCTCAAGCCCAATTCCGAAGGCTCGGGCAAGGGGGTGGATGCACGTTCGCGGGTCGAGAATGAAGCGGAGCTTGACCGCGTCGCCCACGACCTCTTCCGCCGTTTTCGCCAGCCAGTACTGGTGGAGGAATATCTGCCAGGCCGCGAATTTACCGTCGGCATTGTTGGCACCGGTGCCGAGGCCCGCGTCCTGGGCGTGGCGGAAATCGTGCCCGGCGAAAAATTCGTCGGCCATGGCTATGGCCTGGAGAACAAGGAGCAGTGGGAAGACAAGCTCAGTCTGCATCGTGCTACGGGCGCAGAAGCCGAAGCTGCCGCCGCCGTGGCCCTGGAAGCCTGGCGGGCCCTGCGCTGCCGCGATGGCGGCCGCTGCGACGTCCGCCAAGGCGCCGACGGCAAGCCCCGGTTCATCGAAGTCAATCCGCTGGCCGGCATCCGCCCGGGCTATTCCGACCTGTGCTTCATCGCCGGCTTTGAAGGGCTGGCCTATCGGGATTTGATCGGCGGCTTTCTGGAGTCATTTCTGCGCCGGCATCCGGAACTGCGCGTGACGGAGGCGGCCCTGTGAAAGTGCTGGTGCTGCATTCCGCCGTGGGGCCGGACGCGCCGCCGGAGGAACAGGATACGTTGATCGCCGCCGAAGCAGTGGAAGCGGCCTTGAAGGCGCGCGGCCACGCCGCCGGCCGCGCCAGCTATGTCAAGGACCGCGCGAAGCTGGCGGCGCTGCTGGAAGCCAGCCGGCCCGACATCGTCTTCAACCTGGTCGAAGGGGTGGATGGGCTTGGCGGCCTGGCGCCTGAAGCGCCGCGCGCCCTAGCGGCGCTGGGCTGGCGTTTCACCGGCGTCGGCGCCGAGGCCATGGATCTCACCAATGA
>JAFAVT010000268.1 GCA_019242275.1 Alphaproteobacteria bacterium | reverse complement strand
GATTTTTCCAAAATGTTCATCGGAATAATCCTTTCGTGGTAGCAGGCCAATACGCATCCGCAAGCCCAGATAAACGCGTCTGCATCGTTCTCCGTAAAAGACATTTCGCTTTGCATCGCCAAAGCCCACGGTTTTCGCTCAGGCGGCATTATCCGCACGGCGTGCCCAATCATTTGGACCGTAAGCCAGCGCCGAAGAGCGTGAACAGAGGTCATGCTGGCTTTCCACGCAGACCCGCGTAAACCGCATTCTTTTGCTTGGCTCTTACGAGGGATTGCGCAAGTTGTTTGCCACTGGTCGTTATTTTATACGCGTGACGCGGCGGTTTCCCAGGGCGTTCCGCTTCTTCCCACCTAGCTTCCAGGAAGCCTTGCTCCTGAAGTCGAATAAGAAGGGGGTAAAGCGTCCCCGACTTTAGACCAGTCGCTTTCGACAACTCGTAGCCATGTTGCCAAGCGCTGGGATTTTCCCGAAGCACCGTTAAAAGCAAACGGGTCTGTGGGGATCGGTTTCTGCGAGGCGCCATGCCAACACTCTACCTATGTAGAGTATCGGCGTCAACAGCACCTGCTTCGGTAGTCTATTTTCAGTGTCCGCTGTGCACCACAAGCGGTCTTTCGCTTTAGGGGAGCGTATTCGTACCCGTAAAGGGATTATAGTGCTGATGCGCTATCGCAACCCATGATACAGCCGCAAGATGCTCAATATGGAAATATTGGCGCGGCTGAGTGGGGTCCGTTTCCAACATGAAGCCCGTGGGAAGCTCTTTTGTGCCGGCGGCGTAGTAAGAGCCGTCTGGTGCCCGCATTGTTTCAATCACCTTGAATAGGCGGTTGGCCTCCTGCTCGCGGTTCGACAATGCCATGAGCAATGCTACCTGAGCCGTCCCTTCCGTCCATAGCCCTTGTTTGGCTTCGCTATATGCGAAGCCGCCTCCGTCACGGAGCTTGCTCTGTGCCGACGCGGCTCTGTAACGCGGGATAGCGCCTGGAATTGCAAGCAACGGCCAAATCTGTGCGTCCAGCGCCAGATAGAGGTTGCGCGTTTTGCCATCCTCCGTGGTCCCCACTGCAAAACACCCGCAGTCGGGTCGCCACATGGCGTGGACAAAGTTTCGTGCGGCGCGAGCCTGAGCTAACCACGCCTTGTCACCTGTCGCTCCTGCAAGACCCCTGAAGGCCGCCTGGATGTCTGTATTGTGCTCAGTTGACTTCCAGTACTCGACAATAGGCTGGGGTTCGTGGGCGAAGGTCCCGCCGGTAAATCCGCCCGGCTTGGTCTTCCCGCGCCATTGTTTTATCCACCCACCAACGCGAACAGCGCCATCTCGATAACGGCTATCACCCGTTGCGCGATGCAGCGCCAAGAGGGCCAGCGTTGCCCATGCCATGTTGCCGTTATCACTGCCGACTTGGTAGCGATCCTCGACCCACATATTCTGTTTTGCGTCCCACCATCCCGCCAGCTTCACATGGCCGGAGCCGACTGAGCCCGCCAGATAACCGTTGCGCAATCGCCCATCGTGCCAATAACGGTCGCGATCAAGAGCGGCGAGCATCGCGTTACCGATTTTCGTTGCGTCTTCCACCTTGCCGCAGGCCACGAGTGCAATAACAGCGACAGCGTTGTCGTAGAGGAAGGCCGCCCCTTGCAGAGGTCCGGATTTGACCGTGGGGAAACTCGCAAGGAAGACAGGGCCTGAAGGCTGAGCTTCGGTATAGCGGGAAAGATAATCGCATGCAGCTGGCGGTTCCGCTGCAACGGCAGGCGAAACGACAACAAATTTCGCGCCGATGACTGCTAACGCTGCGAGTACTTGCCAGCCATGGGGTCGTCCCAGCATGGGGTCACTATCCCATAGAGCGACTTACTTCGGAATGGGCTAAGGACCGCTTCGCGCCAACAGCGGACATTGCCGGGATCGAGCAGCAGACCAAAGACGCCAGAAGCTGCTCAGCGGACCTGCGAATTTAGATGCCACATCAAAAAAGTGCGCATCTGGCCCATGGCTTCGGCAACGGGGGTCGTCTTGGGAATACCTTTTGTTCCATCAATAACTGCCAGGGCTTCCTTGTATTTGCCCGCGTTTGCCAAATCCCTGGCTTGGTAGAAGGCTCTTTCTATCTGTGGGCGTACGAGTGGGTCGGATAGGATGGTCCGCCAGTATTGGACGACTTCTGGCCCGGCTCGCTCGGCAGCCAATTGCCGTTGGACGGCAGTTTGCCCCTCAATGGTGGATACCCGCTGATCCCCAGTGGTGTTTGGTTTGGACGCGCTGATTACGAAGGGCATCGCCCCGAGCAATCCAAGGCAAAGCAGAACAAGGAGAAGCTTGAACTTTGTCATGCGCGCCTCCGTTAGTATGACACATCGTACCACTTCCTTCAGTCTGACTGAAGCCGTGCAGGAAGGACTGCTTGGGGTCAAAAGCTGCCGTTCAAGGCAGGTCGCGCAGCGTATGCGCGGCTATGTCCGCTTTCCCGGAAGCGGCTGCCGGCGCCGAATGTCCCTTCCCCCGATTCTCAGGAGAGGATCAACTTCGCGCCTAAATCCCCTTGGGTTTGGGTGGTTCGGGCGCCGGCGGTGGGGAGGTCGGGTTGCCGGCGGCAAAGCTGCCGCTTCGGCGCGGGTTTCTTTCCCGCAAAACGGCGTGGCGCGCGCCCTTTTCCGCTGCGCTTGCATGAAAAAAACGAAAGCTGGGATCTTCGGTTCAGCCTTGACGATTGCGGCCGCTGATCATTGCGTTTTGACAGTGGAGTGGCCTCACCATCAGGCGCCGTCTGCGCTAATGCCGATGAAGTGCAAGCCAATCGCCAATCGCCTTCAACGCCTCGTCGGAAATCGTTTCAGGGATGGCGTAATACTCATCCGGCGTGCCAGCCCCGGCATGCTGCAAGAGGTGATTCAGTCCGGGCATCTCCACGATCGCCGCGTCCGCATCCGGTTTGAGAGCGGCACGAATGGCCGCCAGATTTTCCTTTGACGGCACCTGCAAATCTTTCGTGCCATTCAGGGCCAGAACCGGAACGGTCAGTTTGCCCAGCGCCGGCGCAGGATCGTAACTTGCAAAATACCTCTCCCAGGCAGACGTCGCACCCGCGGCAAGACCCTTGGCCTCTTCCGCGTCAATCAATTTCTCTGCGACGCCCCTTTCGACCAGTTTTTCAACAAGAGGGCGCGGGTTCTGACCGGCGGGGGTATTTCGGATCAGCGCATACATCTGCCTGTCAAAATCGCTGCGCCTGGCAATGTAATCTTCCGGCGCGCCATAGGCCCTGGAGATGGCCTTTTTTTGCAGGTCGAACAATTGATCGCCGCGGATGCCCGGCCCGGCAACCATGATGACGAAGGCCACCTTGCGGTTCGACGCGGCCACAAAGGGCGCTATGATCCCGCCCTCGGAGTGACCGAGCAGCCCAATATCGCTTGCGTCAAGCGCAGGCTGGCGGCTCAAATAGTTGAAGGCCATCTCGGCATCGGCGGCAAAGTCGGCTGTCGTAGCGGCGGCAAAATCACCCGTCGAGCCCGAAACGCCCCGTTTGTCATAGCGCAACACCGCATAGCCCTGGCGGGCCAGGGAATCGGCCAGCACAAGAAACCATTTATGCCCCGCTACATCCTCGTCCCGTGAATTTCGTCCCGTCCCCGAAATCAGGACCACGCCAGGGAACGGTCCCTTGCCGCGAGGCATGGTCAAAGTCCCAGCCAGCGTCACGCCGCTTACGCTGGAAAACGTCACATTCTTCTGGTCGTAGGGCAAAGGTCCCGCGCTGATCGCATCCTCCTGCGGGCGGCTGAAAACCGCAGGTTTCAGGTCGTCGGGACCGGCCTTGCGAAGGGTCAGGGAATGATCCCCTTGCAACGAAAGAACCCCTATCCAGGAATTCTTCGTCTCATCCCACACGCCATTGTAGGAGAGGCCAAGCCTGCTCGAAGCAAAATTCAAACGCCCGCCTTCGAGATTTACATCGTCGAGCTGGGTGGCGTTGCCGCTTTGGTTGATCACCTGGGCTGAATAGCCGCGGCCCTTTTTCTCAAGGTGTATCCGCACTTTGAAGCCGCTATCCAATCGGCCAATCCAGTCGCCTGCCGCCTCTTGGGCAGTTACCGAAAGCGCAAAAAAGCCCAGACACGAAACCGCGGCCAGCGCCGTCCGGATTTTCATAGAGTCCCACACTTCACAGACACCACCATCGGGCGATGATTATGCCAAAATCACCGAATATCCAGCGATGGACCGACTGACGCTCAAATCCCCTTCGCCGGCGGAGCCGGCGGCGCCGGGGGCTGGGGCGGCTGCGGTGGTGGCGGCATCATTCCCCGCTCATCCGAGCTCAGCCCGTTGCGGCGCGTCACCGTGCCGTCGGGATGGATGATGCGGCCGGAACCCGCGATATGGGTTTCAAGCTGCTGCGGTTCGCTGTGCAGCGTCACCTTGCCCGAACCGGCGATATTCACATCCAGCCGCTGGCGCGGCGCCACATCGGCATCGCCGCTGCCCGCCACCTTGATCGAGACATTGCCGGCATCCAGCCCTTCGAAATGACCGTCGCCCGAGCCGGCCACGACATATTCCAGGTCATTGGTCTTGCCGCTGGCGGTGACGCTGCCCGAGCCCGCGATCTTGATCGAGAGCCGCGGCTGGTCAATGCCGGCCAGCGTCATGTCGGACGAGCCGTTGATGGTATAGCGCTCGAAATCGCGTCCCGGCAAAGTGATGTCCAGCCGCTGGCCGAAGCGGCGCATATGGCAGTTAAAGCGGATGCGGTTGTCGTCAATCTCCAGCCGCGGAATCACGGCGGCATCGCCCTTCACCACCAGCTTGTCGCCCTGGCCGCGGGCGTAATGCACATTGGCTGGAATCTCGATCACCACCCGGTCCCCGCCGCTCCAATCCATTTCGCGGCTGCCGTCATGGCCGGCCAAGGTGACGCCGCAGCGGGGATTGTCCCAGCCGTCCACGTCGAAATCTATATGGTCCAGCACGCTGCGCCCACCCACGCTGGCGGCGATGCCGAAACAGACCGCGGCGGTCAAAAGCCCGCCCACCGCGATGAGGCCGAGTTTGCGCGACATCTAAGCCTCCACCATGTTGCTGTTGCCGTTCCAGGCGACGACGCGGCAGCCGGCAAAGCTGGTCAGCACGGTGCGGCAACCGGACCGCTGCCCCGCTTCCTCCACGCCCTCCGCGGCGAGGGAATGAAAACCCGCCGTCATGGCCAGGCACGATATCAGCAGCGCGATCAGGCCGGCGGCCAGCAAGGTCGAAGGATGAGACATGTTCAAGCCTCCTGCGTCACGGTGTTGATCAGGCGAAAATGCAGCCGCGCATAATTGACCAACGCCTTGACGATGAAATTGACGATCATGGAGAAGAGCGCGCCAAGCCCGATGCCCAGCGCCGCCATGCCAAGGCCGACCAGCCCCACGGCCACCAATTCGACGCCGCCGGTGAGGCCGAACCAGGCCAGACCGGGAAACAGCGCCGCGATGATAAGGGCAATGCCCACCACCACCAGCACCAGCACCGCCACGCTACAGCCAATGAAGATGCCGAACATGGCGCACAGGAAGGGAAAGAGAAACAGCACGTCCACGGTGGCAAGGCCCATCAGCCCCAGCACGGCGCCGGCCAGATTGCCTGGCGTGCGCTCATTCTCCCAGCGGCGAAAGCCGGCTTCGGCGCGCAGCTCCCGCGCCAGCCGGCCGGGGTCGCCAAGGGCGGCGGCAATCTCCTGCTCGCTGCGGCCCGACTTCTCGCCATCCTCGAAATGGGTCTCATAGTCGTTCATCACGTCGCGGATGTAATCGGGGTCAAGGCCCACCAGCCCCTGGCGCAGCCGTGTCATGAATTCATTGCGGGTCATGCCGCTTCTCCCAAAATCTTGCGGACGGAAAGTTCGAAGGATTTCCAATCGTCAATCTGCGATTTCAGCGCCAGGGCGCCCGTCTTGGTCAGCTTGTAGTATTTGCGGGGCGGGCCGGACGGTGATTCCACCAGATAGGTGGTGACCAGGCCTTCATTCTGCATCCGCCGCATCAGGGGATAGACGGTGCCTTCGCCCATGCCCACCGCCTCGGCCATGCGGCTGGCGATCTCATAAGCGTAATTGTCGCCGCCGGAGAGCAGCGCCAGCACGCACATTTCGAGCACGCCTTTCTTGAGCTGGACTTGCAGGGATTCAGACATCGGATTTCCTCAACGCCAGAACCTTCTAGCACAAGGTATCTGTCAGCGCAAGGTACCTTGTGATATTTTCTAGCTAGTCTGATTTCATAACAATTCCAAAGGCCTAATGCTTTTAGCTCCGATTGGTGCGCAATAAGCTCCCTTGTCATCCCGTGCGCGGCGCAGCGTGAAACGGTGCGCCGCAGACACGGGACCCATGGTTCGGGCGCTAAGCCGCTCGCCCAAGCTTGCGGCGTTCGTCACTCAAAACGGTCCACTGGACCGTTTTGTTTGCTGCCGCAAACCGTTCCTCGCGGTCCCGGATCAGCACCGCACCACTTACGTGCTGCGGTGCATCCGGGATGACAAATTGAGTTCTTTAAAAACAGCACAAACCAAACGTTAACGGGGGAGCGCGATGATCCTTCCCATGACCGTCAACCCGCGCCTCACGCACCTGCTGGAGCTTGCCGACAAGGGCCCTGCCCTGCGCGCCGCTCTGGCCGAGGAAGCCGCGGCGCTGTTGGCCAAATGGCCCGACGATTGCCCCGGCGAAATGCGGCCGGTATTCGAGAATCTGCTGGCGAAAACCGCCCGCGAAGTGGATGCCGACACCCGCGCCCGTTTGCGCCTGCAACTTTTTTCCCAGCGCGAACTGGCGGCGCGGATATTGCCGAAAGAAAAAAATCCGGTGCTGCCGGTGATCGAAGCCGCCCGCGACGGCCGCGATGTCGCCGGCGCGCTGGCCGCGCTACTTGGCGTTGAAGAAAGCCGCGCCCAGGAAATTCTCAGCGATGACAGCGGCCACGCCCTGGCGATTGCCTGCAAGGGCGGCGGGCTTGACCGCGCCACCTTCTCCACCCTGGCCTTGCTGGCGCTGCCGCCTTGCGCCGATCCTGCCGCGCGGCTGGAGGCCCATGACAGCGTCACCACCCTCGAAGCCGCCCGCACCTTGCGCGCCTGGCAGGGCGGCGTGATGCCCGTGGCAGCGGAATAACTCCTGTTGTCATCCCGCGCGCAATGCAGCGCGCAGCGGTGCATTGCACATCCAACTTGTCATCCCGTGCGCGGCGCAGCATGCAATGGTGCGCCGCAGACACGGGACCCATTCCTGCCCGCGTGCTGGCCTATGGGTCCCGGATCGCGCCTGCGGCGCGTCCGGGATGACAATTTTGGCAGCGTAGGCACAGCCCACTCAATTTGACGCCCCCTTGCAAATCACGGTCTAAGGGCTGCGGTCATATTCCTGACCACACTGCACAAGGGAGGATGTCATGGACAAGATTTGCAACCTCGCCATATTGCTTGCTTTTCTTCTCGCCATCGTCGCCGCATTCGTGGCCATTCCCGGCGCCACCACCATCTTGCTGATCCTGGGCGGCATCGGTGCCGTCAACACCGCCGACAAGCCGGACTATCGCGTCCGGATTTACACCGCCGCCATTGTTCTCATTCTGGGGGCGCACATGCTGACCGATATTCCCGCCATCGGCGGCTCGCTGGCGACCATCTTTGCCGGCTTTGCCGTGGTGCTGGTCGGCGCCTCGGTGGTGGCGATTCCGCTCGCCATCGCCACACAGCTCAAGAACAATCTGCTGCGTTAGCTTTCAACAGCGCCCGCCCGGTCCTCCGGGCGGGCGCACCACCCGCGCGGCTGATGGCAGAGTAGTTTCACACCACTCTCTCAATTGTCATGGCCCGGCTTGCCCGGGCCATCCAGAGTCATGGACACCGGCGCTAGCGACTCTGGATGGCCCGCGCGGAGGCGGGCCATGACGTACTGATTCAGGGTTTCGGTCGATGCTGGTATCCCACAACAAATATAAGAAGTACCGCCAGCACCAGCATCACCGGCACGCTTCTTTCATGCCACCAGACAAATTCAAACGTGGTGCGGCTAACCTCAACGGCAGGCTCCATTTTGAATTTAAGAAAGTAATGGCCGGCAGCTTCGTAACCGGCATAGGCATCACCACCCAATATCGAGGGCAAATATATTGAGGCCACAAAATTGGCCCCGGCAAAAAGAAAGGCCGCGAATGGCAGCCACTTAGGCAGAAGTCTGAAGCTCATACTTCCGATTAGCCTAACACCATAGCCTCAGTCTCACCGCGGCTTCCGGAACACCGTGATCCGTCCCACGCTGGTGTCGCCGGCATAGAGATTGCCCTGCCGGTCAAAGACGAAATAGCTCGCCTCCGTCACCTGACCTGGGCCGATGCCCATGCCATTACCCAGCGCGCCAATCACCTTGCCGTTGCGGTCCAGCTTCAGCCATTGCCCGTCCTGCCCGGCGCCCATCCAGGGATTGCCGTCCTGGTCAAACTCAATCGCGCAAACCAGATTGCGCCCCTGCAGCGTCTTGATGAATTTGCCGTCGGCCGTATAGACCACGATGCGATATTGCTCGCGATCGCCGATCCAGACATCGCCGTTGCTGGGGTCCACCGCCAGGCCATGGGTGGAATCAAACTTGCCCTGCCCCACTTCGTTGCCGAACCACTGGCCGATGAACTTGCCGTCCAGCGTCAGGTGAATGATCCGCGCCGCGCCGATCGTGTTGGCGGGATCGGGGCCGTCCACATCATTGGGGCTCTCATTGGCATGACCCTCGGCGATGTAAAGGTCGTTGTTCTTGCCGAACGCCACCATCACCGGCTGCCAGAGCAGGCGCTGGTTTTTGGCCTCGTCCCAGTCGCCGCGCTTGCCCCGCGTGCCCAGCACCATCAGCACCTTGCCATCGGGCGACAGCTTGGTGACGGTGGAATAGCCGGCATCGGTGATCCAGACATTGTCGTCCTTGTCCACCGCCATGCCATGGGCCTTGGACTGGTGTCCGATCACGTCATCGCCCACCGACAATATCAGCCGGTGATTGGCGTCGAACTTCATCAATTGCGCTTCGCCGGGGGCGCGGCGCTGAAAGGCCCAGAGATTGCCGCGTGAATCCAGCGCCACCGAGGGCATGCCGCCCAGCCCCACCGGCGCGTGATAGGAATAATCCACCGTCCAGCCCGGCATGGTGTCCCAGTTCACCCGCATCAATTGCCCGCGGGGAAAGCCGCCGCGCCGGCCGCAGATGGTGGCGCCGCGGCAGCCCGGCACATCATCGGTCGCGCGGATGGGATCAGGCGCTCCGCCGCGGCCGCGGCCGGCGCCCGGCGCCCCGCCCGCAGCCGGCGGTGCCGCAGGGGCGGCGCCGGCGGGCGGCGCGGCCCGCACCACCGTCACCACGCCTTTTTCATCCACATTGGTATGGCCGGTGGGATCGGGAAAGCTGGGCGCCAGGTGCCAGGCCGGCGAGCCGTTCGCCGCCGGACCTGACGTGACCGCCTGGCCATAGGTTTGGGCCAGCGCGACACCGACAAGCACGGGCGTGGCGGCAAGGATCAGTCCGGCCAATGACCCTTTGGTGAGCATGCGGTGCTTCATGGCGTTTCCCCTTTATTTGTTGGGGAAAGCCTAGTCCCACTAGCCCAAATTGTCATCGCCCCAGCCCCAAACTGTCATGGTCCGATCCCAACTGTCATGGCCCACCGGAGTGTGGGCCATCCAGGTGGGCACGGAACGCAGCGCCGAAGAATAGAATATCGACCTAA
>JAFAVT010000254.1 GCA_019242275.1 Alphaproteobacteria bacterium | reverse complement strand
AGCAGATTGGGGCGGCTGGTGATCATGGTGACGAAGCCCGCCGCGATGGGGCCGATAGTGCGCAGCAGCGACCATATCGCCGCCACCGCCATGGCGCCGGCGCCGATATAGCGCAATTGCGTGCGCCAGATGGTGGTAACGAAATCGGCCAGCGCGCCCACTTGCGGCGCATGCGCCGTCAGCACGGGAATGACGCCGGCCCAGGCGATCAAAATGCCCAGCAGCATGGCGGCGCCTACCGAGATACCGACCAAGTGGCCCGCGCCCATCAGGGCCAGGGAGTAAGAAAACGAATAGCCACTGGCACCCGCGCCCAGGCGGAAAAAACCCTGGGCAGTGTCTGCCGCCAGCCGCATCGCCGCGGCTATGGCAAAACCGGCCGACGCAACCGAGCCCCAGATCACCGCGAACAATCCTTCCCGTGCTTCAGCCCCGCCGCCTTCGCGGTTCTCGGCGCCTACCTTCAGCACTTCCGCCCCCGCCACGCCTTCGGGATAGGGGAGGTCGGAATGTGTCACCAGCGCGCGCCGAAGCGGGATGGTGAAGAGCACGCCCAGAACCCCGCCGGAAGCGCAGACCAGAAGCGAGGTCCAGAAAGGAAAGCCCGTCCACCAGCCGATAATCACCAGCCCGGGCAGCACAAAGATGATCGAGGCCATGGCGCCGGCGGCCGAACACACCGTTTGCACGATATTGTTTTCACGGATGTTGGAGCCGCGCAGGAGTCCCAGCACGGCCATCGAAATCACCGCTGCGGGAATCGAGGTGGCGAAAGTGAGTCCGACCTTGAGACCGAGATAGACATTGGCGGCGGTGAAAAGGAACGTAAGCGTGCTGCCCAGCACCAGGCCGCGCAGGGTGAGCTCTTTGCCTTGGGAGGCAGGGGTCATCGCCCGACTTTGCCCGCAAATCCCGGGGCAGGAAAGCTAAATAAGCTCGACAAATCTCTCTTCCCGGCTGTAGGCGGTAAAGCCCATGCGCTGGTAGAGCGGCAGGGCGCGGGGATGATCCAGGGTACAGGTGTTGACGGTGAGACGGCTGATTGGTCGCGCCCAGGCATTCTGGCAGGCGTGATAAAGGAAGAAATAGCCCAGATGCTTGCCCAGTGCTTCCGGCATAAGGCCGAAATAGGCGATGTTGCAGGCACCTTCCTTGCGAAAGTCCAGCTCGGCCATGCCGGCGGGACAGCCTTCCGTGTACAGAACATAAAGATGGTTGAGCGGGTGCCGGATGATTTCCGTCAGCGCTTCCGGCGAAAGCTTTTTGCGGTCCACCCACAGCCAGGCTTCGCCAATCGTGTCATAAAGGTAGCGGTAGAAATGAACTGGCGGCATCTCTGCCTTGAGGATAGCGTGGCGGCCCTTGGGCGCGGGCGGAGGCAAGGCCGTGGGCTTTGCCGTCATCTCGAAAAAGGTGACGGTCATGGGAACGCGACGTTTTCCCGCCGGCGTCATCCGGTTGCCACCGGCGCACTGTCGCGGCTGCCCCACTCGGCCCAGGAGCCGTCATACAGCGACACGCCAGAAGCACCTAACTTTTCCAGCGCCAGCATCACGATGGCGGCGGAAATGCCGGAGCCGCAGGTGGTAACGATGGGCGCGCGTATATCCACGCCTTTTTCCGCGAAAAGGCGGCGAAGATCGTCATCGCTCTTGAGCGTATTTTCATGTGTCAACAGGCTGCGCCAAGGAATGTTGATGGCGCCCGGCATATGCCCGGACTTCAGACCGGGGCGCGGTTCCTTTTCTTCCCCGGTAAAGCGGCTTTGCGAACGGGCATCAAGAATCTGCGCATCGTCATTCTCAAGATGCTTGAGCACGGCAAGGTAATCGCGCTGGAGGTCGGCGTTGGGGCGGGCGTGAAAGTGGCCACGGTTCGTGGTTGCTACGCCGCTTTCCAGCGGCCGACCCTCGCGCTGCCATTTCGGAAGACCGCCATCCAGGACGAAGACCTTGTCATGCCCCATGGCGCGCAGCGACCACCAGACTCGCGGCGCCGAAAACAGCCCAGAACCATCATACACGACAACAGCGTCGCCGTCGGAAAGACCTAACGCGCTCAAGGCCGCAGCAAACGCTTCTGCCGATGGCAGCATGTGCGGCAGGTCGCCGGAATGATCGGCAATGCCATCAATGTCGAAAAATACCGCTCCGGGGATGTGGCGAGCAACAAACTCCTTGGCCGGCTCACGCTTCTCGTCGGGCAGATACCAGGACGCATCCACCAACCGCACATCCCCCAGGTGGGCCGCCAGCCATTCCGTCGAAACCAGCGGGCTCATTCGAACGGCACAGGGGGCGGATTTGGCCGTGCGGCCAGCCAAGGCGGGACCGGCAGACCCTTGTCGCGCAGGAAATTGGGGTTGAACAACTTGGACTGATAGCGATTGCCGTAATCAGCCAGCACGGTGACGATGGTGTGGCCTGGCCCCATTTCTTTTGCCATGCGAATGGCGCCGG
>JAFAVT010000237.1 GCA_019242275.1 Alphaproteobacteria bacterium | reverse complement strand
TTCGGAAATTTTGCGGCCGCTAACTAGACCCTGCGCTGCATTCGGGCAAGACGGCAAATGAGAGCAAAGAAAAGGCCGGAAGGGCGTGATGCCGCTCCGGCCTTTCTTCTGACTTTATGCCGTCGAAGGAAGCTTAGATCGCTTCCTTCAGGTCCTTGGCGGCGCGGAACGCCACCTTCTTGGAGGCCTTGATCTTGATCTGCTCGCCGGTGGCGGGATTGCGGCCCATGCGGGCGGCGCGCTTGCGCACCACCAGGATGCCCAGACCATTGAGGCGGATGCGGGCGCCCTTTTTGAGGTGCTTGGTGATCAGGCCGATGGCGTCTTCCAAGAGCGCGTTGGCGCTCTTCTGGGAGATTTCATGCTTTTCGGCCAGGGCGCTGGCAAGCTGACGGGTGGAGATGGTTTCGACTTTGGCTTTCGCAGTGGTGGCCATGGGGTGTTTTCCCTCTTAAACGAATCAACGATAAGGCCGATTTTAAAGCATTTCCTGCGCAGGCAAGTGGTCTAAAACGAAAAAAGCCCCGAAAAATCGGGGCTTTTTTTGATTCGCTGCGCGGAAGTGCCCGATTTTTCGTTATTTTTGGTCGCGCGGCCGGACAGAAAACGCGGCAACTACGCTGTCGCTAGCCGCCACACTTTTCTTGGCCGCCGCTCCGAAATCGGGGCTTTTTTGCAGGTGTTCAGGAAATGCCCAGTTTTGCAGGCTTTTTGAGCTTTTACGCGGCAGCTTCCGGGCCGGCGTTTTCGGTGCGCTCGCTGATGCGGGCAGCCTTGCCCGTGCGGCCACGCAGATAATAAAGCTTGGCGCGGCGCACCTTGCCCTTGCGCACCACCACCACTGAATCCACCAGCGGCGAATAGACCGGAAAGACGCGCTCGACGCCCTCGCCATAGGAGAGCTTGCGCACGGTGAAGCTCTCATTCAGGCCCGCACCCTGACGGGCGATGCAGACGCCTTCAAAGGCCTGGATGCGCTCGCGGGTCTTGTTCTGCTTGGTCTTCTCGTCATAGGTGACGTCCACCACCTTGACGTTCACCTTTAGGGTGTCGCCGGGGCGAAAATCCGGAGTGGCCTTCTTCTTCTCCTTGAGGGCAGCCATCTGCTCGGCTTCGAGGGTCTGCAGCAGGTTCATTGTCTTGTCTTTCGGCGGAAATTCGAGGGGCGGCGTATAGCGGATAAGCGGCCTGTTTCCTAGGGCTTTTGGCCCTTTTGGCGGTTCGCCCAAAGGTCGGGCCGGCGCTCGCTGGTCAGGTGCTCGGCTTGCGCCCGCCGCCAGCGGGCGATTTCCTTGTGATTTCCGTTATTTAGCACCTCCGGAATGGTCCGGCCTTCGAAGGATTGCGGCCGGGTATAATGCGGGTATTCCAGAAGGCCGGAACTGAAGCTTTCTTCCTCAATAGATGCGGCATCGCCCAGTACACCGGGCAGCAGGCGGACGGCGGCCTCGATCAAGGCCATGGCGGCAATTTCACCCCCGGCCAGAACAAAGTCGCCGATGGAGATTTCCTCGATTTGACGCGCCTCGATCACCCGCTGGTCCAGCCCCTCGAAGCGGCCACAGAAGAGGACGGCACCTGGTCCCTCTGACAAGGCGCGGGTACGGCCTTGTGTCAGCGGCGTGCCCCGCGGGGAAAGATAGATGAGTGGACGGCCCTGTCGCTCCACCGCGTCAATCGCCGCCGCTGCCACGTCAGCTCGCATCACCATGCCGGGCCCGCCGCCGGCCGGCGTGTCGTCCACGGTGCGGTGCTTGCCCAGGCCGTGTTGGCGGATATCGCGCACATCGAGCGACCAGAGATTTTTCTCCAGCGCCTTGCCCAAAAGCGAAATGCCCAGCGGTCCTGGAAACATCTCCGGGAAAAGGGTCAGGACGGTGGCGGACCAGGCATTCATTCTTGTCCGCCCCTTAAGAGAGGGGCGCTGCACAACCGTGATGTAAGCTGCTCTGCGAAATCTGCTTTGCAGATTTCGACCCCTCCCCGAAAAATCCTGCGGATTTTTCGACCCTCCCTCAAGGGGAGGGTTGGAAAGAGAGCGTCACTCCACATGATCGTGGCCTTCGTCTTCTTCCGGCACGGCGATAGTGACGCGGCCGTTCGCGATATCAATCTCCGGCATGGTCTCAGCGGTGAAGGCCAGCAGCACTTCGTCGCCGTCGCTGCGGTGAATGGCGATGACATCGCCGGCGCCGAAATTGTGGATGGCCGCGATCTTGCCCACGAGCCTACCTTCGCTGTCAAAGGCTTCCAGCCCGATCAGGTCGGCGTGATAGAATTCGTTTTCCGCGGTGGCCGGCAGGGCCGCGCGCTTTACATAAAGTTCGACGCCCTTCAGCGCCTCCGCCGCGCCACGATCATGGATGCCCTTGAAGGCAAGCAACGCCTCGCCCGGTTTGCCGGCGCGAAAGGCGGTGACCTCATAATGCTTGCCGCTTGCATCATGCAATACGCCATAGGCGCGCAGCGCCTCAGGACTTTGGGTGAAGGTTTTGACCTTCACTTCGCCCTTCAACCCTTGCGCGCCGATCACGGCGGCCAGAAGAATGTCCTTGGTCATTCTCCCTCCACTCACCATGGCCGGCCTGACCCGGCCATCCAAGGCTACAAACGCCAGTGCTTGCGGCTCTGGATGGGCGGGTCAAGCCCGCCCATGGAGAGGATAGATCAGGCTCCGGCGGAAGCTTCCGCGGCCTTGGCGGCAGCGGCGGCGCGCTCCTGCGCCTTCTTCTTGGGCTGGGCCTTGTTGGGGTTGTTGTGAACGCGCTTCTTGGTGACGCCGGCATCGGCCAGCCACTTGTTGACGCGGTCGGTGGCGACGGCGCCCTTGGCGACCCAGGCCTTGGCCTTGTCCAGGTCCAGCTTGATGCGGTCGGCATGATCCGACGGCAGCAAGGGATTGTAGAAGCCGATCTTCTCGATGAAGCGGCCGTCGCGCGGATTGCGACTGTCGGCGATAACGATGTTGTAGTGCGGACGCTTCTTGGTGCCGCCGCGGGCAAGACGAATACGCAGAGCCATTGTTTCTTTCCTTCTTACTTTATGTTTTGGTCGCTCCGGCTCTCGCCGACGCTCCCGTGTTGAACCGTTGATTACCTGCGCGGGAAGCCCGGTGGCATGCCGCCGCCGAACATCCCACCCATGCCGGGGGGCATTTGCGGCATGCGCCCGCCCTTGCCCATTTTCTTCATCATGTCCGCCATCTGACGGTGCATTTTCAAAAGCTTGTTGACTTCGCTGACTTCGACGCCGGCGCCCGCGGCAATGCGCTTCCGCCGCGAGCCGTTGATGACGTCGGGATCGGCCCGCTCTGCCTTGGTCATGGATTTGATGATGGCGTCCTGGCGGGTGATCACCTTGTCGTCAATGCCGGCGGCGTCAAGCTGGTCCTTTATCTTGCCCACGCCCGGCAGCATGCCGAGAATGCCTT
>JAFAVT010000114.1 GCA_019242275.1 Alphaproteobacteria bacterium | reverse complement strand
CTGCGGCTATCTTTCCGATCCGGCGCGGGGCTGCGGCCGGGCCCCCAAATGCGCGCTGGATTACCAGTCGCGCATTTCCGGGCCGTTATTCGACCGCATTGATCTTCATATTGATGTCGCCGCTGTCTCCGCTGCCGATCTGGCATTGCCATCGCCTGCCGAAGGCAGCGCGGAAGTCGCGGCCCGCGTAGCGGCAGCGCGCGCGATCCAGCGCGAGCGCCTGGCCGGCCACGGCCTTCGCACCAATGCCGAAATGGAAGGCGAAGTGCTGGAGGCGATGGCCGCGCCGGATGCGGCGGGACGCAAGCTCCTCACCGAAGCGGCGGAACGGATGCAATTGTCGGCGCGTGGCTATACCCGCGTGCTGAAAGTGGCACGCACCATCGCCGACCTGGCCGGCGCGGAGAGCTTGGGCAAGGCTCACCTGGCTGAGGCGCTGTCCTATCGCCGCATCGCCCTGCTTTAAGTGGAGTTTGCATCCGGCTTGGCAGCCGCAGCATCCATCGCCGCTTTCAGCACCGGCCCGGCCTGCGTCAGGCTATAGCGGGCTGCGCTGTGGGCGGTGCGCAGGCTTTCGGCCTTGGCCCTCGCTTCGGCTTCGGTTTCCACCAGCACCGGGACGATCAGGAATTGATGGTCCAGATCGTTGAAAAGGCGCACTTCAAATTCGCGGATTGTTTCCTGCATGCCAAGGAAACTCGCCGAACATGGCAGCGGCAGGGCAATTTGGCGGCATCCCGTGGCTTGCCGTGGCGGCAGGCGGGAACATTCTCGATGAGGGGGCCGTTATGCTTCGATATTAGGAGGTATTCATGAAGCCCATTGTTGTGATCGGCCTCGTTTTGATTGTGCTGGGGATTGGCGGCCTAGTCCTGCGCAGCGTGCATTGGACCGAGACCAAGAATGTGGCCAACATCGGCCCCATTCACATTAATTCCGAGGAAGACCATAATGTCTGGATTCCTACGGCGGCGGGCGTCCTGGCGGTTGTGGCAGGGCTAGGCCTGGTGGTTGTCGGCCGCAAGTCGGCTTGAAGACTCCCCTTCCCTCCAAGGGGTTGGCTGGTTGACCAGCGCTCAGCCCTTGAGATGGCGCGCCCTTCGCAATCGCGAAGGGCCATTACCACGTTGACATTGGCGGAATCCACCCGGAATCATGGCGTCAATGCTGCACCCGCAGCCAATGACAACAGAACAACTAGATTCAAGGGAGACGCCATGAAGACCAGGATCAAGATTGGCCTGCCTGCCGCCATTGCCGCGGGCGCGGTCATTGCCTTTGCAACCGGCAGCTTCGCCCAATACCAGAACGCGCCGCCCCACGGCCCGCATGAGTTCATGACGGCATCTATAAGCGACCCGAAGGGCCCGCTTCCCGACACATCGCGCATCATCGTCAAGCTGCCGAACCAGATCGTATGGACCGGCAACAAGTCGCTGCTCTATGGCGATCCCACCAAGGCGGGCGATCCTTACGGCGTGGCGGTGCGTTTGGCGCCCGGCCAGTTTTCCCAGCCGCATAGCCTGGCCAATGACCGCTGGGTCTATGTTGCCTCCGGCACGCTTTGGGTGAGCGACAGCGATGCGAAGTCCAGCTATCCGGTCAAGCAGGACAACTTCATCACCAATCTCGCCAAGACCAGCTTTGTGGACGGCAACCGGGCCGGTGCCACCGAGCCCACCGTGCTGATCATTACCGGTGTGGGCTCGCCGGATAATCGCATCATGAGCGATTATACGCAGACCACCAATGTCAAGGTCAGCGATCCGGCGGGCGCCAAGCCGGATGCATCACATATGACCATCACGGAGGTCTCGACTACCGGCAACCAAAACCTTTATGGCGGCGGCCAGCAGGCGCAGACGGAAGGCACCCCTTACGGCGTGATCCAGACCTGGACACCGGGACGCTATTCCTCACCGCACTATCATCCCCATCCTCGTTACATCTATGTCCTGACGGGGACCTGGTGGGTCAGCTCCAGCACCTATCATGACACAAGGCTGACCTATCCGGTCCCGGCCGGCAGCTTCGTGCAAGATCTGCCGCATGGCA
This sequence comes from Alphaproteobacteria bacterium, assembly GCA_019242275.1. GTDB lineage: Bacteria > Pseudomonadota > Alphaproteobacteria > Micropepsales > Micropepsaceae > Rhizomicrobium. The sequence goes on along the minus strand of JAFAVT010000114.1, from coordinate 8,463 downwards.
TCCATTGGGACGGCAACCGTTTGAACGATCCGCAGACCACGCGGCTTTACATCACCGGCATCGCGCCGGCGGGTAACACTTCGGTGGACGAAGACGGCAAGGAAGTGCAGAACGCCGGCCGCGCTGGCCGCGGCGCTGCCACAGGTGCGGCACCGCCTGCGGGCCGCTGAGTGAAATAACGAAGTATCGGCGCCGCCCGCCCTTCCTGTGCGGGCGGCGCTGCTGCGTAAAGGGGGCGAGATGAACCAAGGCAATTCAGAGGGGCGGAAATTCCATCCCATCTATCTTCTGCTGCTGGTGCCGTTTGTGGCGCTGCTGTGGGTGCCTTTCTATGACCGCATCGAGCCGTCTCTGTTCGGCATCCCCTTCTTTTACTGGTTTCAGATGGCCTGGACGCTTTTGGGTGCGGTCTGCACCTGGCCGGTCTATCGCCATGAGGAGCGGGGCCGCAAATGACCGCCAATCCCGTCGCTATTGCGGTTTTCCTGATTCTGTTCGTGCTGGTGTCATGCCTGGGCTTTGTCGCCACAAAGTGGCGCAAGGCAGACCTGCACAGCGTCCATGAATGGGGCTTAGGCGGGCGCAGCTTTGGCACTCTGATCACCTGGTTCCTGTTGGGCGGCGATCTCTATACCGCCTACACCTTCATCGCCGTGCCGGCTGCCATGTTTGCCACCGGCGCGGCCGGCTTCTTCGCCGTGCCCTACACCATCTTGATCTATCCTATCCTTTTTCTCTGCTTTCCTCGTCTCTGGGCCGTGGCCCATGCGCGCGGCTATGTCACGGCCGCCGACTATGTGCAGGGACGCTTCGGCAGCAAAACCCTGGCGCTGGCCATCGCCGTGACCGGCATTGCCGCCATCATTCCTTATGTGGCGCTGCAATTGGTGGGCATGCAGGTGGTGTTCGCGGGACTGGGTATCCCCTCGACCTTCGCCGGCATTCCCAATCTGCCGGTGATCATCGCCTTTGGCGTGCTGGCGGCCTATACCTATTCCAGCGGCTTGCGCGGCACCGCGCTCACCGCGGTGGTCAAGGACCTTCTTATCTACATCACGGTGCTTTCGGCCATCATCGTCATCCCCGCGGCGCTGGGCGGCTATGGCAAAGTCTTTGCCAGCATTGATCCCAAACAGCTTCTGCTGGCGCATGGCAGCGACACCAGCCTGGGCGGCACCTTCTCCTATGCCAGCCTGGCATTCGGTTCGGCGCTGGCGCTGTTTCTTTATCCACACTCGCTGACCGGCATCCTGTCGTCATCGTCCAGCATGGCGATCCGGCGTAACGCCATCCTGCTGCCCGCCTACTCGCTAGCTTTGGCGCTGCTAGCGCTGCTGGGCTACATGGCGGTGGCGGCGGGCATCAAGGCAATGCCGGAATATGCCGCCGGCTTCAAAGCCTTCGGCAACAATTTCGCCATCCCTGCCCTGATCCTGCACATGTTCCCGGCCTGGTTTGTAGGCCTGGCTTTTGCCGCCATCGCCATCGGCGCCCTGGTGCCGGCTTCAATCATGGCCATTGCCAGCGGCAATCTCTTTACCCGCAATATCTACAAGGCCTTCATTGCGCCGGGTTGCAGCGAGCGCCAGGAAGGCCGCGCCGCCAAACTGGCGTCGCTGTCGGTGAAGATCGGGGCGCTGCTGTTTGTGCTGTTCTTCCCCACTTCGGCGGCGATCCAGTTGCAACTGCTGGGCGGCGTCTGGATTTGCCAGACCCTGCCGGCCGTGCTGCTGTCGCTTTACACCCGCTGGTTTCATCCCATCGGGCTTGTGGCCGGCTGGATCGCCGGCATTGTCTCCGGCTCGGTGATGGCCTGGCAACTGAGCTTGAAGAGCAGTGTCTATCCGCTGCATCTGGGTAGCCTCACCATTCCTTGTTATGCCGCAGTGCTGGCGCTGTTGCTCAACATCGTGGTGGCGGTGGTGGTCTCTCTGGCGATGAACGCGGCGGCGCCGGATAGGGCGGACGAGACGGTGCCGGCGGATTATCGCGCCTAATCTGCGGCGGTGCGCCATCTGCCGCGCCGTCATAAGTAATTGAACACAACGATTTTTCCTGACGTTGCATGGTCGCGCGTTCGCGTGACACCGCGCCTGCCTTTTGCCGTACAAAGGCGCCGGACTGATGCTTCGGGCGCCCCTGGCTGAAAGCGGCCGGGTCATTTCCGCGTCGTTTCCGAACAGTGTTCGTCCTCTATTTTTGCGCCTGAAAAGTCCCGGTTTTTAAAGGTTTTTGAACGGCCGAGAAGGCAAAGTTCCGGCTACAAAAGCTGGGGCGGGAAGACCCCTTGAAACTGAGTGGCACGGTGCTTCTGACGCGCATCATCCGGTACGTGTTCGGTGCTCTGGCGGGTCTGCTGTTGCTGGCAGCCTTCGCCGAGGTGCTTTTGCGCGGCCACCTCACCTTTATAAGTCCTGTCAGCTTTGGTGCCCTGTTGGCGGTGGCACTCGCCTTCATGCTGCATACCTTCCTGTCGGCGCGGGAGCGCAACGAAATCCTCGCCGCCCAGGCACAGCAGCTCAGCCAGTTTGCCACGCGCCTGGAAGCGTCGCTGCGCAATGCCGCCACCATCAACAACCGGCTCAACCACAGCGAAATCCGCTACAAGGGTCTGGTGGATGCGCAAGGTGACGCCATCTTTCGCCGCGACGCGGCCAGCCGTCTCACCTATGGCAACACTGCCTTTTTCAAGCTGTTCGGCCTCGATCCGGGGCGGGTCATCGGCTACCCCTTTGCGCCCGAACATCATCCGGAAAGTCGCGGCCCCTTGGTCGGTCTCTTCATGGCGCCGGAATCCGGGCAGAACCGCTCGCGCTATGACAGTCACGTCCGCACCGCCCTGGGTTGGCGCTGGATTGCCTGGGAGGACTTCGCCGTGCGCGATGCCCATGGCCGGCTGGTGGAAGTGCAAAGCGTCGGCCGCGACGTCACCGAGCGCAAGGCGCTGGAGCAGGCGCTGATGGAAGCAAAAAATTCCGCCGAGGCCGGCAGCCGCGCCAAATCAGGCTTCCTGGCGACCATGAGCCATGAAATCCGCACGCCAATGAATGGCGTTCTGGGGATGGCGCGGCTTTTGATGGAGACCGAGCTTTCTGCCGAGCAGCGTACCTATGCCCACGCCATCAACGAATCCGGCGAGGCGCTGCTGGCCTTGATCGGCGACATTCTCGACTTCTCCAAGATCGAATCCGGCATGCTGACCTTGGAGGAGGACGAAGTTGATCTGCGCCAGATGATCGCCACGGTCTCGGACCTCCTGGCTACCCGTGCCCATGCCAAGCAGGTGGAACTGATCAGCGTCATTGCCGCCAATGTGCCGCGAGTCGTGCGCGCTGACGGCACGCGGTTGCGTCAGATCATCACCAATCTGATCGGCAATGCCGTCAAATTTACTGAAAAAGGCGGTGTCAGCCTGACCGTGACCGAGGTGATGGGCGAGGGCCGCCATTTTCTGCGCTTTGAAGTGCGCGACACCGGTGTCGGCGTGCCGCCGGAAAAGCGCGCCGAGATTTTCGAGGAATTCGTCCAGGCCGATTCCAGTCACGCCCGCAAGTTCGGCGGCACCGGTCTGGGGCTGGCGATTTCCAAGCGGCTGGCCCAAGCCATGGGCGGCGAAATCGGCGTTGATGCTGCCACGCCTCTGGCCGGGATGGGCGGCTCCATCTTCTGGTTCACCATTCCTTCCATCGTGGTGCAAGGCCCACCGGCAGAGCAGCCATTGGCCGGCCTGTGTGTGGCCGTTATGTCGCCCAACCGCCTTCTGGCCCAGGGACTTTCCGCCCAGATTCGCGAAGCCGGCGGCGAGGTGGTGGGTGCGGCGGCGGCCCGCGGCGACCGCGTTGATGTCCTTCTCATTGATGGCGGCACCGAAGCTGAGCCGCAGCCGGTGGTGGCGCCGCAAGGCGCCGTCCCGGCCGTGTTGCTGGCCGCACCCGCTGCCCGCAGCCGGCTTGACGCGCTGATGGAACAAGGTTTTGCCGGTTATTTGCTCAAGCCCGTGCGCCAGGCGGCCTTGGTTGAACGGCTGCGGGATTTGCACAGCACTGCACTTCAACCCGTCGCACCCGAACAAGAGCCGGTACAGACGGAGCAGCCCGCGCTGCTGGAAAGCTGGAACGTGATTGCATCACCAGAACCGGAACTGCCGCCGCTGGTGGCGCAGCCGGCACCGGCGCCGCAAACCGCTCTGGCGTCGCTGCCGCATCCCATGGCGCATACCGCTTCGCGTCCGGCAACAAGCCAAGGCGGGCTTACGATTCTTCTGGCCGAGGACAATCCCATCAACATGATGCTGATCCGCGAACTCCTGAAGCGGCGCGGTCACAATGTGGTGGAAGTCACCACCGGCACGGACGCCGTGAAGGCGATGGCCGAACGTCCTTTCGACCTTTTGCTCACCGACATCCACATGCCGGGAATGGACGGCATCGAGGCGGCCCGCGCCATTCGCACGGCGGAAGCGGCGACAGGGCGGGAGCGCGTGCCCATTGTGGCGCTGACAGCCGACGCCATGGAAACGGGCAAGCGTGCCTGCCAGGAGGCCGGCATGGACGGCTTCCTCACTAAGCCGGTGGACCCGGCCGAGCTGGAAGAAATGTTCCTGATGCTGTTTCCATCCGAGGATGGGCCGCTTATCGTCGCGGCATGAGTGCTGCTTCGGGGCGAAGACGCTACAAGTTCCGCGATTATATGAACCGCCGCGTGCTGACCATGCTGGCGCTGGGCTTCTCCTCGGGCCTGCCTTTTCTTCTGGTCGGTAACACTTTCGGCTTCTGGCTGGCAGATCAAGGTACCTCTCTCACCGCCATTGGCTTTATATCGTGGGTGGGCTTGGCCTATTCGCTGAAATTCCTCTGGTCGCCGCTACTGGACCGCCTGGACATACCGGGCCTTGCCTGGCTGGGACGGCGACGCGGCTGGATGGCGGCAGCGCAGATCGCCGTGGGGCTGGGGCTTGTTGCCATGGCGGCCAGCGGTATAACGCACGGCCTGGTCTGGCTGGGAGCGTTGGCGCTGTTGGTGGCATTTGCCGCCGCCACCCAAGATGTCGCCATTGACGCATGGCGAATTGAAATCGCGGCCAGCGCCGACGAACTGGGTTTGCTGACTTCCGCTTACACGCTGGGCTATCGCATCGCACTGCTCTGTACCGATTCATTGATGCTGATGTCGGCGCAACATCTGGGCTGGCCCCTCTCCTACACCATCTGCGGTGGGTTAATGAGTCTGGGCCTCCTGGCCTCTTTTTTCGCGCGTGAACCGCAGCAAGCCGACCGGGTGATGGATCGCATGGAGGCTGAGAAGCCGCTATGGACGCCGCGCGGATTTTTCGATGCGGTCGCCGGACCCTTCATCGTTTTTTTCAAGACCTATGGCATGGTCGCTTTGGTCATGCTTCTGGCGATCAGTCTTTATCGTCTGCCTGATTTCATGCGCGGTCCGGTGACCAACCCCTTCTATCGTGAGCTTGGCCTTTCGAAGGACGTGATCGGCGCGGTCCGCGGCACGCTCGGACTGGCTTCGATTTTCTTAGGGGTTGCGGCCGGCGGCCTCATGTCATTGCGCCTGGGCTATATGCGCGCTTTGCTTCTGGGCGGGATCATGCAGGCCTTGGGCATTGCCGCCTTTGCCCTGCTCACCCTCACCGGGCCCGATGTCGGAGTTTTCACCGCCGTGATGTGCTTCGATGACTTCGCCATCAGCGTGGCCGGCGTCGCCTTGGTGGCTTACATGTCCAGCCTGACCAGCCTGGGCTATACAGCGACCCAATATGCGTTGCTTTCGTCGGCTTATGCCCTGGCGGGAAAATTTCTCAAGGGCTTTTCCGGCCTGACTGTGGATACCCTGACCTCACAGGTTGGACGGATGGAGGCGTATGCTCTGTTTTTCATCGGCTGCGGCGCCATCGGGGTTCCGGCCCTGCTGCTATTCTGGCTGCTGGACCGGCGGCACCGTCGTTCCGTTCCTGAAACGCTCTCAGCGACAGGTTAACCGCTTGGCGCAGCGTGCATTTTTTACCGACAACGGTCGTCACAATTGACTACCCACAGCCCCCAATGATGGGCTAAAATTGCAGAACTGTCGCAGTCTCGGGGTAAGGACTGCGACGAAAAGGCGCGAATCGCCGCGTCCGCCAAGGCCTTCAGGGGGCAGGAAGACACCGTGGTCAACATTTACGAAGCCGGACCCTTTGAAGGCCGCCTGCTGCAATGGCCGGTGTTGGCCACCTCCGGCGCGCTGGAAGTGCGCCTGGCCGAGACCGAGCATGAAGTCCGCCAGGCCCAGCATCTGCGCTATCAGGTTTTTTATGAAGAGCGCAGCGCCGTTCCGACGGAGGAAATGCGGCAGGCCCGCCGCGACTTCGACAAGTATGACGATGTCTGCGACCACCTTCTGGTGGTGGACCGCGATGCCCATGGCGAGGACGGCCAGCCGCTGGTGGTGGGCACTTATCGCCTGACCCGTGAGAAGGACGCCGACAAGGTGGGCGGTTTTTATACCGCCGGCGAATTTGACCTTAGCCGCATGATCAGCGGCATGCCCAAAGGCACCAAATATTTGGAGCTGGGGCGCTCCTGCATTCTTCCCAGCTATCGCAGCCGGCCCGGCGCCATGCAGCTTTTGTGGAAGGGCCTGCTTGCCTATGTCGCCCGCTTTGACATTGACCTGATGTTCGGCTGCGCCAGCTTTCCCGGCACCGACCCGGAGAGCCTGAAGCTGCCCTTCTCTTATCTGCATCATTTCCATCCCATGCCGGCCGAGCTTCTGGTGACGGCTCGCAGCGATCTGTATGTGCCGATGAATCAGATGGCGGCCGACACCATTGACGCCCGCGAAGGCATCCGCAGCCTACCTGCCATTCTCAAGGGTTATGTCCGGGCCGGCTGCTGCATCGGTGACGGCGCCGTGGTGGACCACCAGTTTGACACCACCGATGTGTTCATTTTCTTTCCGATGTCGGGAATTGACGCCCGCTACAAGAGCCGGTTCGGGTTGGTAAAGTGACAATCCGATAGGATTGTCATCCCGGCCAAGCGCGCAGCGCGCGAGCCGGGATCCATTTTTACCCGTGTCAATGGGTCCCGCGTCTGCGGCGCACCGTTTCCACGCTGCGCCGCGCGCGGGATGACAGGCGGAGCTTTAGGCCAAATCGAACAGCAGAACTTCGCTGGGCGCATTCGATCGTACCGCGATCTTTTCCAGATCGGTGATGGCGGCGGCGTCGCCGGCCTTCAAGGTCTCGTCGCCCACCGTCACCTCGCCCCTGGCGACATGCAGCCAGGCCTTGCGGCCAGCCTCAAGCGTGTGGATGGCCTCGACATCGCCATCGAGTTTTGCCGCCCAGATTTCCGCGTCCTGGACCAGCCGCACTTCGTTCGCCACCGGCTCCGGCGCAGCAATGCGGGCAAAATGATTTTGCACCGCCTTGGCGTCAATGGTCTTCTGCTCATACCCGGGCGCAATGCCGCGCTTTGACGGCATGATCCAGATTTGCAGCAGGTGGCAGGCTTCATTTGCGCTGGCGTTAAATTCGGCATGGACAATGCCGGTGCCGGCGCTCATGCGCTGGATTTCGCCGGGACGGATGGTGCCGCCGCCGCCGGTGGAATCGCGATGGCTGATGGCGCCTTCCAGAATGTAGGTGACAATCTCCATGTCGCGATGAGGATGGGGCGGAAAGCCGGCGCCGCCCGCGATCCAGTCTTCGTTGATCACGCGCAAAGGTCCGAAGCTTTCATGGGCCGGGTCGTAATAATCGCCGAAAGAGAAGCTGTGTTTGGACTTCAGCCAGTCAATCTCGGTGCCTCCGCGCTCATGCGACCGGCGGATGGTGATCATGGACAATCCCACGCAAAAGGTTTCGCCTCTCTATATAAGCATGCCGTCAAAAGGCCTGCTTAAGCCTTATGTTGCTTACGTTTTTTCTCGATTGCGTCCCAGATCAGGGCGGCAATGTCGGCGCCGCCGAAGCGGCGTACCTCCTGGATGCCGGTGGGCGAGGTGACGTTGATCTCGGTCATATAGTCGCCGATCACGTCAATGCCGGTGAAGAGAAAGCCGCGTTTCTTGAGTTCCGGGCCTATGGCGGCACAGATCGCCGCTTCGCGCGCTGTCAGTTCGGTCGCTTCCGGCCGGCCGCCGACATGCATGTTGGAGCGGGCCTCGCCTTGCGCCGGCACGCGGTTGATGGCGCCGGCAAATTCGCCGTCCACCAGGATGATGCGCTTGTCGCCCCGGCGCACTTCGGGGAGATAACGCTGCACGATCACCGGCTCGCGATAAAAGGTGGTGAACATTTCCAGCAGGGAGCCGAGATTCTCGTCGGCCTGGCGCACCCGGAAGACCCCGGCCCCGCCATTGCCGTAAAGCGGTTTCAGGATGATGTCCTGATGCGCGTCGCGGAAAGCGCGGATCTCGCGCTGGTCGGAGGAGATCAGCGTCGGCGGAATGAAGTCCGCAAAG
>JAFAVT010000075.1 GCA_019242275.1 Alphaproteobacteria bacterium | reverse complement strand
GTCGGGCGGCAAGGAACTGGCCCTGGAACTGGAAGCCAAGGGCTATGACCGGTTCGTCAAGGAGCCGGTATGACAACTCTGGCGACACGCCGCGAGGAAGCGCGCAGCATCTTTGAAGGCCGCGGTATTCCCACCCGCCGGGTCGAGGAATGGAAATATTCCGGATTGAAAGAAGCGCTAGGCGAAGCTGGATTAAGTGAAGACACCGCTTATGTCCGCCTCTTGGGCCGGCTGCCCGAGGGCTTTGAATATACGGACCTCGGCAATCCCAAGCCCTGGGCGGCGGCGCATTTCGGCACTTTGGCGCGCAATGCCATGAGCGAAGCCTCGCTAGCTTATGCCGATGGCGGCCTTGCTCTGCGCGTGCCGGCCGGCGTCACGATCACCGAGCCGCTGATGCTTGAACCTGGGGGCGCCGGCCATGCCCGCCTGCTGCTGGTGCTGGAAGCCGGCGCTTCCGCCACGCTGTTCGAAACCACTGAGGTGATCGGTCCGCGCAACACCGGTTTTGAAATTGTTCTGGGTGAAGGCGCCCATCTTTCGCATGTGCGTCTCGCCCGCCCGGTCGAAGGCGTGCAGGTAGAAGAAATCGCTGTCAGCCTCGCCGCCAAGGCTCGCTATGACGGCCACTTTGCCAGTTTCGGCGGCAAACTGGCGCGGGTCGAACTCACCATCGCCCTGGAAGGCGAGGGCGCCGAGGCACATCTCTCTGGCGTCTCGGTGCTGGGCGCGAATGCCCATGCCGACGTCACCACCCATGTCATCCACCGCAAGGGTGGCACGGCCAGCACGCAATTATTCAAGCACGTGGCGGGCGGCAAGGCCCGCGCCGTCTATCAGGGCAAAGTGACGGTGGCAAAAGGGGCAGACGGGGCTGACAGCCGCCAGACCGCCAAGGCTTTGCTGCTGAGCGAAACGGCGGAGGCTGATCTCAAGCCCGAATTGGAAATCTTTGCCGATGATGTGAAATGTGCCCATGGCGCAGCGGTGGGCGATCTGGACGCGGATTCTCTGTTCTATCTGCGCGCCCGCGGTATTCCAGAGGCGCATGCCCGCGCCATTCTGATGTACGCCTTTCTGGAAGATGCGCTGGAACCGATCGCCAACGAAGATTTGCGCGGCGCGGTGCGCACCGGCGTGCAGACGGCACTGCGGGGTCTGTTGTGATTCCCGCCCGCGCCCTCCGGTTGGACTTTGATTCACAAGCCGCCGCCCGCGACTTCGCCATTCTGGCAAAACCGGTGCATGGCAAGCGTTTGGCTTATCTTGACAGCGGTGCTTCGGCTCAGAAGCCGCGGCAGGTATTCGACGCCATGCGTACTTTTGCTGAAAGTGAATACGCCAACGTCCATCGCGGTGTGCATTATCTGTCCGGCGCCGCCACCGATCGTTACGAAGCCGCGCGCCGCACAGTGCAGAAGTTTCTGAATGCCGCACGCGAAGACGAGATTGTCTTCACCAAGGGCGGCACCGAAGCCATCAATCTAGTGGCTTATTCTTACCTCGCGCCCAATATCCAGCCCGGCGACGAAATTGTGCTGTCGGTGATGGAGCATCATTCCAACATTGTACCTTGGCATTTTCTGCGCGAGCGCCAGGGCGCGGTGCTGCGATGGGTGGATGTGCGAGATGACGGCAGCCTGGATATTGAATCGCTCGATGACGCCATCTCGGGAAAGACCAGGCTGGTTGCCATCACCCATATGTCAAACGTGTTGGGCACGGTGACGCCGCTCGCCGAAATTGTGAAGCGGGCGCATGCCAAGGGCGTACCGGTCCTGGCGGACGGCTGCCAGGGGGCCGTGCATGAGATGGTGGACGTGCAGGCGCTGGACGTAGATTTCTATGTCGTCACCGGCCACAAGCTTTATGGCCCGACCGGCATTGGCGCTTTGTATGCCAAGCGGGCATATCTGAAGGCCATGCGCCCCTTCAATGGCGGCGGCGAAATGATCCGCGAAGTCAGGCGCGAACGCATCACCTATGCCGATCCGCCGGCCCGTTTCGAGGCCGGCACCCCGCCCATCATCCAGGCGGTGGGTTTGGCGTCGGCGCTGGATTATCTCTCCGGCTTCGACCGCGCCGCCATCCGCGCCCATGAACATGACCTGCTTGCCTATGCCCGTGAGGGTTTGCGGAACCTCAACTGGGTGCGAGTGATCGGCGATGCCCCTGGCAAGGGCGCAATCCTGTCATTCGAGGCCGAGGGGATGCACGCCCATGATCTTGCCACCATATTGGACCGGGAAGGCGTGGCGGTCCGCGCCGGCCACCATTGCGCCCAGGTACTGATGGAGCGGTTCGGCGTTACCTCCACTACCCGCGCATCCTTTGCGCTCTACAATACCAAAGCCGATGTTGATGCCCTGCTGGCCGGGCTTGCAAAGGCACGCGAGATACTGGGCCATGGATAATTCGCTGCGCGAACTCTATCAGGAGGTCATTCTCGACCATTCCCGGCATCCCCGTCATTACGGCGCGCTGGATGGGGCGACGCACAAGGCCGAAGGTTACAACCCGCTTTGCGGCGACCGGGTCAATATCTATCTGGTGTTGGATGCCCAGGGCCGCGTCACGGACATCAAGTTTGAAGGCAAGGGGTGCGCCATCAGCCAGGCCTCAGCTTCGCTGATGACGGAAATGCTGGCGGGCAAAAGCCGGGTCGAGGCTGAGCGCCTGATGCAAGGTTTCCTGCATCTGGTGAAAGGCGAAGATGGCGGCGAGCTGCCGGAAGATGCCCGCGAGCATTTAGAAGTGATGGGCGGCTTGTCGGCGTTTCCCATGCGGGTGAAATGCGCCACCCTGGCCTGGCATACGTTCAAAAGCGCCTTGGAAGAGGGGGCGCAATGAGCGAGGCTGCCCACACGCCTGCGCTCAGCCAGGTCGAGCTGGACGACTTCACCGCCAAGATCGTGACGGCGCTGAAGACCGTTTATGATCCCGAAATCCCGGTTGATATCTACGAGCTTGGTCTTATCTATAAGGTAGATGTCTCCGACACCAAGGACATTGCCGTGGACATGACCCTGACCGCTCCCAACTGCCCCGTCGCCGGCGAGATGCCGGACATGGTCAAGGCGGCCTTGCAAAAGGTGGAAGGCGCCGGCGAAGTGACCGTGAACATGACCTTCGATCCGCCATGGACGCCGGAGCGGATGAGCGAAGAAGCCAAGCTCGAACTCAACATGTTCTGATGGAAACGCAAACCCCAACCAGACCGCGCCGCGAGCGCCCGAAGCCCATTCGTCTGACGGACGCGGCCGCCGCGCGCATTGCTGAAATCATGGCGGGCGCCGAAGGCAAATATCTGGGCGTACGCGTTGGCGTCACCAATGGCGGCTGTGCCGGCATGAGTTACACCATGGCCTATGCAGAAGAAGTCAGCCCCTTCGAGGAGGTGGTGGAAGAAAAGGGCGTGAAGATTTTCATTGATCCCAAGGCCATCCTCTTCCTGGTCGGCACTGAAATGGATTTTGTGCAGGAAAAATTGGGCGCGCGGTTTGTGTTCAACAATCCGAATCAGACGGCGGCGTGCGGCTGCGGCGAAAGCGTTTCGATCACGCCTGCGAAGGCCTGATCAGTTCCCATGCTGCCGGCCAAGTCCGGCATAAGGCGTCAGAAGCGCCGCATACTCCTGCAGCACAGCGCGCAGCGCGGGCATGTTGGGTGGCCCCAGCCGCAGCTTTTGAACCGCCAACGTAGGAGGGAAACGCATTGCCACCAACTGGTTTGCCTCCAGCATGTCGGCTTCCGTTTCGGCGATCTCCAGCCCTTCATTCCAGTCGGGACTGGCCGCCGCCAGCCATTTTGCGCCGCGCTGCAAAGGTGTCGTCACCCAGCTTTCGCGGTCGGGATTTTCGAGCACGCGATTGTTGCCTTCATTGCGGAAAATCCCCATCACTGCCGCGGCAATGACCGGGTCACGTACCGTGCCGTCGGGATAAAACAGGCCCTGCGAATCGCCCCAGCTTTTGCCGATCATCAATTCCCAGATATAGGTGCCCATGCCGATCCGGTAATATTCGCGCAGCGCCATGTCATAGGGGCTGGCGCGGTTGGCGGCACCAACCTCGGTCTGCATGACAGGCTTGCCGACCCTGGCCGCGTAAGTCTTTGCCCGCATGGCATTCGCGGCGATCAGCTCCCGCGTCGGGCTGTAATCGTGGTAGGTGAGAATATCGGTATAGGGTTCAGCCACCTCGATGCAAGCCACGTTCCAACAGCCCACCGTGGTCAGATAGTTCCGGTCGAAAGCGTGGACAAAATCGGCCAGCTTGCGCGCCGACGCCATGCGGCTGTCAATTTCCGTCTTCGCGCGCGGGCTGTCGGCATAGCCGATCCAGTCCGGCTCGTTGGCTACATCCCAGGCCAGAATTTCGGAATGACCGCGCGCAAGGCCCAGCACATCATTGAGCCACGCGGTCATCTGGGCGTCGGTAGCAACCTGCGATGCACCCGCGTTTGGCCGCGGCGGCGCCAGCACGAACATTACCTGGAAGCCATGACGTTTCACCGCCGCTAGGAGCTTGACGAAACTCTCACGGAATTTGGGTGTATTGCTGGACCATTCGCTATACCGCAGAAAGGTGCGGACCTGGTTCATCCCGAGCTTCTGGGCATAACCGAAGTCGCGATTCACTTCGGCATCGTCATACTGCAGGAAAATCTGCTCGCCGGTGACGCTGGCGGGAAAATAGTTGAAACCTCTGACGCCGGAAAGGTCTCTCGGCGCGGCGGCTTCGGCACCCCTTGAAAGGGCAAAGGCCAGTCCAAAAGCCAGCAAGATATGTTTCATGGCGCGCCTCTCATCCCTATTGTCTGAGTATATCGGGGTGCCCATGAACCGCCAAGCATCCGTCAGACACCGATAGGGCGAATGTCAGGCGGCGCTGGATTCCAGCCGGGCGATGCGGCTGTCATTCTGGTTGATGACGAGGTTGCGGCCATTCTGCTTGGCGCCATAAAGGCAGGCGTCGGCGCGGGCGACCACCGTCTCGATGCCTTCACCGGGGCCAAACTGGGCGACACCGATGGAAATGGTAATGGTCCCGAGCACATCGCCGGTGGATTTTTTTACCAGCTTCTTGGTCTCCACCGTTTCACGAATCTGCTCAGCCACCCGCGTGGCGGCTTCCAGAGCGGTACCCCGCAGCAGAACGGCGAATTCCTCGCCGCCATAACGGGCGGCGGTGTCGCGGCCCTTGACGTTTTCGGCCAGGCAATGCGCCACCAGGCGCAGAACCTGGTCGCCGGTCTGATGACCCCAGCTGTCGTTGAATTTCTTGAAATGGTCTATATCGCAGAGCAGCAGGGTCACATTTTCGCCCTCGCTGCGCGTCATCGCCTGGCGCACGGCATCGTCGAAAGCCTTGCGGTTGGCGATGCCGGTCAGAGGGTCAGTCAGGCTTTCCTTGCGGACATTGTCCAGCTTGGAGCGCAGTTCGTGCACCTGGGCACTGGATTTCTGTAATTCGCCTTCCAGGCTCTTGGCGCGCTGTTCCATTTCACGGGTGGCGGCCAGAAGGCCGTTGACCAGCGCCTGCAGATCGGCGGGCGCGGCTGCGCCCATGGCACCGGAGGCGGCCGTGAGGACATTCTTGTAGTCCGTCGTCTGTTGACCGGCCGCTTCCAGCTTGCCCAGCACATTGCCGATGATTTCGTTGACGCCGCTGCCAACCGCGTCCATGGCGCGTGCCGCGCGGGCACTGGAGAGACACCGCAAGCGCAGATCCAACAGCATTTCCGCCGTGAGGGGCGTGCGTGCGGCGATCAGGTTACCCATCACTTGCGCAACGGCAGGGGCTTCGCCCGAGGCATAGGCGTAGAACAGTTCGAAATTGTCCGGGGTGGCGGGCACATCACATTCGGTCATCAGCGCCAACGCCGATTTGGCAATGCCCTGTTCGCGATCCGGTTTGTGCATTGCCCAGTCCCCTTCGCCATATCCGGCGTGATGGCCTGATCGTAGGGTGAGGACCGTAAGAAAAAGTTAAATCCCGGGCCGCCTGCAAAGGTTTTTTGGCGGATTGCCGCCAAAAAACACCGGCACGGCTTCAACCAAACGAGTCAGTCTGCGGCCGGCTCGGGCTTCTTTGCCGTCGGCACGGGTCGGAACAGAAAGGCCGGCAATTGGCTCTTGTCCACTGCTTCGGGCTTGGCCGCCTGTTCATTGTGATGACGCTGGCTGTGACGCTCGCGCTTTTCATGGCGGTCGCGGCG